>JAGQQW010000197.1 GCA_020426005.1 Planctomycetota bacterium
TTGCCATGGTCCGGAGATCAGCGGCGCCATAGGTGATTCCGTACTGCGGCTCCTGATAGCTCAGCCAGACATTCGGGAGGCTATAGAATGCGCGCTCATCGGCGGGATCATTGCCGAACGAGGCGTTCGGTTCGAGAACCATCGTCCCCCCCGATGGCGCGCTCATTCCGTATGCCTCTGGGGTCGAGGAGTTCAGGGCAGTGCTCAGGTACGAGTTGACCCGATCGACTGGGACTTGGAGGCTAGCAGAGTTCGCATCGAGTTCGTAAGTATCCGTCGGAAACGAGATCGCTGTGTTCGACGCAGAGGTGTGTTGCATCCACGGGTGGATTTCGGTGACGGTCTCTACGGCTGCGTAGCCTTCTTCGGAGCCCTCTGCCTCGGGATACATGTGGGCGAAGACGATGACGAAGTGATTCGACGATAAGCCGGTCACGCGGAATGCGAAGTGGGTGAAATCGTCCGCGTTGAGGTCATCCGAGCTCCATGTCGGATTGCTGTTGAGCGGCGTGGTGGAGCCCGCCGAGAAGTCGAATAAGATGACCGAAGCCTCCTGCCCTCGCGCCGCCGCGCAGAGCATCAGGGGGAGTAGAGTCGGGATCAGAACGCGCATAGGGTGTTTCTCCTTGCTAGGATGAGTTTGCGGCGCGAGAGGGACGGATCGCGGTCGACTGCAACGGAGATTCTACGATTTTTCCCGACGATTTCTCGCACTCGCCTCGCGAGCCCGTGGCCCTGTTCACGAACCTGTTGCGGCGCGCACGTGCTCGGGATGCCGACGCCCTCGAGCAACTTCTCGTGCACGTCGAAGATCGACTGCGCCGCTTCGTCGACACTCGCCTCGGGGAGAAGCTTCGCGCTCGCATGCGCGAGTCGGACGTCCTGCAGACTGCCTATGTCGAGGTCGTGCGCTCGATTCCGAAGTTCCGAGGGCAGTCGGAGGGCGAGTTCGTCACGTGGATCATGTCGATCATCGAGAACGGCATCCGGCGGGAGAATCGGTGGTTCGCGGCGCGCAAGCGGCGGATGCCCGAATCGACGACCGAGAGGAACGTCCTCGCGCGCCTTCTGCTCGACCCGCCGGCGACGCCGAGTCAAGAGATGATGCAGCTCGAGGAGCGAGCGCTCTTCGCAGCTGCACTGCAGAGACTGCCGCAGCACTATGCGGAGATCATCGATCTCGTGTTGTTGCAGGGAATGTCGCACGAAGATGCTGCGCTGCGCATGAACAAGACGGCGTCCGCGACACGCATGCTGCTTTCGAGGGCGCGGGCTGCCCTCATGACCGAAGTCGACCGAATCGAGCGCGATTCGACGTCGTAGCGCCGAGGCGGAGCGAGTGACGCGAAGATGCCCCGTATTTGCGGGGCCTCGCTGCGGTGTTCCTGAAACATCCGGGTTAGGATCCCGGCGCAACCACGGAGGCCCTCTCTTGTCGAATGCCAGTTTCGTCGTCCCCGCTCCCCTGAACGAACCGGTCCGCGCCTACGCGCCTGGAAGCTCCGAACGTTCCTCGATCAAGGCCGCGCTCGAGCGGATGGCGGGCGAGACGGTCGAGATCCCGATGATCATCGGTGGCAAGGAGGTCCGCAGTGGCAAGCTCGGTGAGGTCCGCATGCCGCACGATCACGGTCACGTGCTCGGGACGTTCCATCAGGGGGACGCCAGCCACGTCGACGCTGCGGCGAAGGCGGCGAAGGCTGCCGAGCGTGATTGGCAGGAGATGCCTTGGGAGCATCGCGCGTCGATCTTCCTCAAGGCGGCCGAGCTCCTCGCCGGGCCCTGGCGCGACAGGATCAACGCCTCGACGATGCTCGGCCAGAGCAAGAACGTCTTCCAGGCCGAGATCGACTCCGCGTGTGAACTGATCGACTTCTGGCGCTTCAACGTGCACTACATGCGCGAGCTCTACGCCGAGCAACCGGAGAGCGCGCCGGGGATTTGGAACCGCATCGAGCAGCGCGGGCTCGAAGGCTTCGTCTTCGCCGTGACCCCGTTCAACTTCACGTCGATCGCCGGCAACCTGCCGACCGCGCCCGCGATGATGGGCACGACGTCGATCTGGAAACCGGCATCGACGGCGGTTCTGTCGGGCTACTGGATCATGAAGCTGCTCGAAGAAGCCGGTTTGCCGGCCGGCGTCGTCAACTTCGTACCAGGCCCCGGGCGCGCGATCGGAGATCCCGCCATCGCGCATCCGGATCTCGCAGGTGTGCACTTCACGGGATCGACCGGAGTCTTCCAGGGCATGTGGAAGGCGATCGGTGCCAATATCGACAAGTACAAGTGCTACCCACGCATCGTCGGCGAGACCGGCGGTAAGGACTTCATCTTCGCGCACCCGTCGGCGGACGTCGAAGCGCTCGTTGCTGCGACGGTGCGCGGCGCCTTCGAGTACCAGGGCCAGAAGTGCTCTGCAGCGAGTCGCGCCTATATTCCGGAGTCCATGTGGCCCGAGTTCCGTGACCGCCTCATGGCGCAGATCTCGCAGATCCGCATGGGCGATGTCCGCGACTTCTCCAACTTCGTCAATGCGGTCATCGACGAGAACGCGTTCCGGACCATCTCGGGCTACATCGACTACGCGCGCGAAGCCTCCGACGCGGACATCCTCTGCGGCGGCGAATGTGATCGCAGCAAGGGTTGGTTCATCCAACCGACGGTGATCAAGACCTCGAACCCGACGTTCAAAACGATATGCGAGGAGATCTTCGGCCCTGTCTTGACCGTTTCGGTGTACGCCGACGGCGAACTCGACGAGACCTTGACAGCGTGTGACACCGCTTCGCCCTACGCGTTGACGGGCGCGATCTTCTCCCAGGACCGCTATGCAGCCGTGCACATGGCGAGACGCCTGACCCATTCGGCCGGCAACTTCTACATCAACGACAAGCCGACCGGTGCGGTCGTCGGACAGCAGCCGTTCGGCGGAGGACGCGCGTCCGGAACCAACGACAAGGCCGGCAGCAAACTCAACCTGCTTCGCTGGTGTTCGGCACGGACGATCAAAGAGACGTTCGTGCCGCCGACCGACTGGCGCTATCCGTTCCTCGGCGCCGAGTGACGCGACGACCGCAGGGAGCGGAACGAACTCGGAAAACGATAGACAAGCTGTCTGCGTCGCCGAGTTCTTCCGATCTCTCGGCATGCACATCCAGTCGCTCTTCGTCGCTCTGGGCCTCAGCGCGCTCTGCTGTTCTCCCTGCCTGCGTTCTCAAACCGGATATCACGCGTACATCGGTGGCAACACACCGGGCAGTGGTGCGTGTAGCGTCGTCCCGATGGGGAGTTCGTCCACTTCCGGTGGCTCCCAACTTCGGTCGCAGATGATCCAGTTCGTCGTGACCAGGGCCGAACTCGGCAACCAGGCGCGGCACATCACCAACCTCGCGTTCGCCCCGTGTGATACCGGGAATCGCTATTACGGCCGACTCACGATCACCCTCGCCTACAAGAAGCCCGGCGCCTGGAGTACGACGTTCGCGGACAACGTGCTCGTGAGCACGGCCTATCCCAAGGTCAAGGTCTTCGACCAATTCCGCTACGACTGGCCGAATCGAGCAGGGCAATGGAACAACGTCGGTCTCACCTACGCCTTCAACTATGACCCGCAGGGCGGTGACCTGCTCGTCGAGATTGTCGCGCGCAACGCGGACTTCTCGGGCACCGATCCAGCGATGCGCAGTGACAATCGCGCGTGTGTCGTCGCTTCGGCGTTCAGCGCGACGCCCAAGACGGGTGCGCTCGCGATGACGTCGACCAAGGTACGCCTGAGCGACGGCGTCGCGTTCGTCGATTCGTTCATGCTGCCTTGCGGGCCCGGCCCTCTGCAACTCACCGCCACGGGCAGCCCAAAGCTCACGGGCGCTGTCGATTTCCAGATCACGAACGGGACGAAGACGACGACCCCATCGATCGGTGTGCTGCTCCTAGGCTTCCAGCCCGCGAACATCAGTGGGCTCGGACACGATTGCGCGATCTATGTCACACCGGACATGATCTTCTGGGCGCCGCTGACGAATGGTGTGTCGCCCGCGCTTCGCTTCCAGATTCCCAATGTGGCGGCACTCGTCGGTGGCAAGGTGTACTTCCAGGGCGCGCATCAAGACGCGTTCAACACGAAGATCGGGTTCGTTCTTTCGGGGCGCTCGGTCATGACGATCGGCTGGTGAACTTCACCGAGCGGTCCGCCATCGCGCGAACGGTCCGGGACATGCGATCGAAACTCGAACTACTCCTCGACCGCGAGCGCGCCGCGCTCCACGCGCTCGTCGCCCGTGAGGGCGGGGGGCTACTGCGGTTCGAGAGTGTGGAGGACGTCGTGCAGGGCATCGCGATTCGTGCGTTGTCGTCCGACTTCGAGTATGTCGACGATGTGCGCGCAGTCGCGTGGCTCCGGGTCGTCGCGAAGCGACATATCGTCGATCGTCTCGACTACTGGCGTGCGCTGCGTCGCGGATCCGGGCGTGTCCTCAGGTTGACGTGGACCGACTCTTCGCACGCAACGGAGGCGCTTCCTGCGGATCGGAAACGCGGGCCCGCGACGTTCGCCGAACATCGAGAGCTCGTCGAACTCGCGACCAAGGCCCTGAATTCGCTTCCGGAGCGGGATCGAAATCTCGTGTTGTGGACGAGTGAAGGCGTCGATCTGCGTGAGCAAGCGAGACGCATCGGCGTCGAATACAGCGCGTGTCAGCGTGCTGCGCATCGTGCGCGAGAGCGCTTCCGCAGGGCATTCGAGTTGTTGGTCGCGTCCTTGCGGCGTGAGTGAGCGATCCGTTCGACGGCTTCTGTTCAGTCGTCGATCCTGCGCACAGGACGAAGTCCACAATCCGCAATCGTGAGGTTCGGTCGCTGGACGACGAAGTCCGCGCTGCGAGCGCGCACCCACGATTGGCGATGGCTTCCGCCTCGCGAGACACGTCCGGCAGAACCGCCGATCGGACGCAAGCCATCGCCGGGCAGAACATGGAACGAATACCGATGCTGCTTGTCGAAGCAGAACTCCATCACGTTGCCATGCACATCGTGAAGGCCGAACGCGTTGGGAAGGAACGCTCCGATGGGTGAGTGCGTCGCCCAACCGTCGTCGAAGACGTGATACACCGCGTCCCGCCGATTCGCTTGACGCGCCCAAGACGTGTCCGCGATGTTCGCGTAGCCGTCGAGGGACGCAGGATCGTCACCCGTGAAGAAAACCGTCGATGTCCCCGCGCGCGCCGCGTACTCCCATTGCGCACTCGTCGGATAGACGAAGCCGCAGCGATCCAAGAACGCACGACCATCGTCCCACGACAGGCCGCCGACGGGATGCAAGCCCGTGACGGGGGGATCTCCGGTCACGGTGTTGCCGATGCGCGTCTGGCTCGGGTTGTCATTCATGATCCGGATCCACTGTGCTTGCGTCGTCTCGTGTTTGGCGAGCAAGAACGCGTCCAGTTGCACTCGATGGACCGGCGCCTCGACATCCTTCGCGAACGGGTCGACGTGTGCGCCGGTCTTCGAGTCCTCCGCTGCCGAATTCGCGACGACACCAGCGTCTGGCGCGCTTCGCACGGCTCCGATCGTCGCGAGACCGCCCGGGATCAGCACGAACACGATCCCGTGCTTCTCCTCGAGTTGCAGCTTCCCGGTTGTCGGATGTCGTTCCGGCACGTCGCCGGTCTGCAAGTGAACGAACTCTTCGAAGCCCGAGTTCGGATCCGGGCCGAGCGGCACGAGTCCGACTTGTGGCTTCAACACGAGGCTCGCGTATTGAGAGGAGCCACCGGAGGCTCGCACCCGGTCGATGCACGCGGTCCAAGCATCTCGAGGAGCCTCGAGGCTGCGTTCGCGCATCGTGCTAGCGAACTCGTAGAGCTCGCGAACGCGCCGACGCGACAGCACGCGGATTCCGCGATCGCGAAAGGCCTCGAGTTCCGTGACGAGGGTCTTCTGGAGTTCGTGTCGCCAACGATCGCGCGCACCGGTGAAGGCCCAGCGACGATCCTTCGCGATGGCTTCGTCGATCTTGGGCTCAATCTGATCCAACACACCGAGTTCTCGCTGGCGGTGACCGAGTATCCCTGGATCTTCGCCAGTCTTCGCGAGTCGAAGGGTTTCGGCCTCTAGGAACGCGCGGCTTCTTCGAAGGCGTTCGCGCTCGCCGATGAGGCGCTTCGTTTCGACGTCGGCGCTCCCTTCGTCCGAGACTTGTGTGCCGCGCTCTTGCAACGCCTCGAGCACGCGCACGTGATGGGGGATCCGATCGACGAGTTCGTCCGCGCGCGCGAGCCAGTCGCGCATCGCGTCGAGCTTGTCGGGATGAGGCGGTTCCAAGGTGTGGATTGCCGACTGCAGCTCTTCGAGTCGGGTGCGGTCGGTGAGCAAGTCGATCTCTTCGAGCGCGACGCGGTTGCGCCGTTGTTCTCCCTGGACCTTCGAGAGAAGCGTGAGGCTGACCGCGAGTCCGCCCACGAGCGCGACGAACGTCAGGAGGAGGCTGGCGGCGAGCTTCGGTTGACGCTGGACGAAGCGCACGATCCTGCGCACGGGGCCGGCGGGGCGAGCACGGATCGGCTCCTTGCGACGGACACACGCAATGTCGTCTGCGAAGTCGGCGGCGGTTTGATACCGGCGGGACGTGTCCTTCTCGAGTCCCGTTTCGATCACGATCGACAAGTCGGGTGGAATCGACTTCACGAGCTTGCTCAACCGGACGGGTTCGTCGTGCACGATCGCGTTCATCAACGCGCGCTGTGTCGGCTCGTCGAACGGCAGCGTGCCAGAGACGCCTTCGTATGCCGTCACGGCGAGCGAATAGACGTCGCTGCGACGATCGACGGGGCGCCCTTGCACCTGTTCTGGCGACAAGAACGGCAGCGTGCCGATCAAATCGCCGGTCATCGTCAGTTCGATTTCGTTCTCGAGATCGCGTGCAACCCCGAAGTCGAGGAGCACGACACGGTCGTCATCGGTGATGAAGATGTTGGACGCTTTGACGTCCCGGTGCACGACACCGGCCTCGTGCGCGATGTGCAGTGAACGTGCTGCGTCTTCGACGATCCGCATCGCCTTGGTCGGTGGTAGTGGTCCGCGCACGAGCTCGTCCTGGAGCGTCCGCCCCACGAGGAACGGCATGACGAGGTACGGCCGACCCGCGTGCGTCCCCATCGAGTAGATCGGGCAGATCCCCGGATGCTGGAGGCGGCTCGCGATCAGTGCCTCGCGTTCGAAGCGATCGCGCATGCGCTTCGTCCACGGCCTCGTGCCGGGCATGCCGACTGCACCGCCGAGGACCTTGATCGCGACGAGGCGGTCGAGGGCGATCTCGCGTGCGAGGTAGACGACGCCCTGTCCGCCTACACCGAGTTCGCGCAGGATCTCGAACCCTTCGATCTCGGCGTCGCCCTCGTCACGAGCACTCGAAGTGAGCTGCTCGAACGCGCTGTGGATCGTCGCCTCGTGACCAGGAAAGTCGCACGCGTAGTTCTCCGCCGAGGCGACGCGACCCTCGTCTTCGTCGGCGAAGTAGCGAGCGAGGAACTCCTGGAGGACGCGTTCTCGTGATGGCGAACCCATGGCCCCGAGACTACAGGATCGACGACTTCCGCTGGACGCCGGTGCCATCGACGCGATCGTCGCTCGGACGAGCGCAACGACCGCGTTCCGAGAACCACGCCCGCGTGCGGGCGACAGGCGTCTGGTTACAGCCTCGACCCGTGCACGATCTCGGTGCCGTTCGACGACGTGAGGTTGAACCCGTTGCCGCCGACGTCGAGGCACAGCGCTTGGAACGTGACCTTGACGCCCGCCAGCGTCACATCGTTCGGGACCTTGTACGTGACATCCGCGATGCCGTTGCCGTCGAGCGGGCGCGTCGACGTGACGATGCTCTGACCGAGCAGATACTTGCAGCCGATCATCCCGAGCGCATCGAGCGCGAGATTCAGGCGTCCCACGCCGAGCTGGAGTGCGGTCGCGGACGACGCACGTGCAGACGAGATCCGCATCGTGTAGCTGCCGTTGACGCGAATGCCGGCTTTGTCGACGACCGCGAGCCGTGGGCGACGTGCACCGGTGCCGTCGCAAGTCGCTCCGTAGGTCATGTGCCGCGGAGCGATGTCGATGGGGCAGCCGTCCCAGATGTTTGCAGCGACGTCGTTCTCGGCAACGACGATGTCCGCTATCGGACGACCGTTGGTCTCGATGCCGACGATCGACGATCCGAAGTTCGGGGACGAGGATCCACCTTGTAGGTACCCAGGGAGCGTGCCGTTCTTCGCATCGAACACGTAGACGCGACCGTTTCCGCTGACGCGCCCTGTTACACGAACGTCCCAAGTTCCGTCACCAGTCGCGTCGCCTTCGGCCGCGCAGAGCGCGAGGCCGAGCTCTTGTCCGCTGCCACCGATGACGTTCTTCAGGATCGCGCGCGTTCGTCCGTCGATGACGCTCAGGAGTCCGGACTTGTTGTTGTAGCCCGGCGACCCGATCACGTAGTCCGGCACTTTGTCGCCGTTGATGTCGGCGTGAATGCCGGCCACGCTCCATCCTGCCCGCATTCCCGCCTGACCTCCGCGCAGCGAGAACAGCAAGGAGCCGTCGCGACCGGACCGGACGTGGTAGATCCCTTCGTCAGTACCGGAGGGTCCGTCGTACGTCGGCAACCCGATGATGATGTCGTCCGACCCGTCCTGATTGACGTCTCCGACGAGGTCGATGCTGCGCGCGCGGTCGCCGCTCAGGGGAGTGACGCGCCAGAGCTGACTGCCGTTCGCGCGCAGTGCGACGAGATCCATGCCGTCCGTCGTGACGACATCGCAAAGGCCATCCGCGTCGAGATAGGGGGCGGCGAGCACGAGGTCGCCGAACTCGCCCGTTCCGGTGCCTTGCGCGAAGTAGCGAATCGCTTTCGTCTTTCCCGAGATCACCCAGATGTAGCCGCGGTTGCCGGCGCGGCCGGGCTCGCCGATGATCGCGTCCGAATAGCCGTCACCGTCGAGGTCCCCGCCATCCGTGTGCCATCCGAACCGTGCTCCGGCGGTCGCACCTTCGTATCCGAAGAGCTCCTTGTGATCACGCCCGGAGTAAGCGCGAAACGCGCCGCGGTTCGTGAGCGCACTCGAGTGGTTGCCGTGACCGACGCCGTAGTCCTCGTGGCCATCGCCATCGAGGTCCCCGAGGTTGGACACGTGGCCTGCATACTCGGTGCCGACCAAGCTGCCCTTCGGGTGCGTCGTGTAGCGTCCGAAGTCGTACATCGACGGACCGAAGCTCACGCCCGTTCCGACGAGCGACCCGTGGAAGCTACCGGTGCTGTCGTTGTAGTTGTTGTCGAACGAGTAGGACGCGACCTCGTTCGTCTGCTTGTTGAGGATGCGGCGAAAGCCCGACGCGACCTGACTCGCGGAGAGCGCGGTCTTCCAGATGCGCACCTCGTCGAGCTTTCCGACGAACTGCTCGGTCGACGAACCATCCCCTTGTCCGATGCGAAGGTCGCCGCCCGTGCTGACGATGTTGCCGACAGCGGCGGTTTGCGAGGCCGATTGAACACCGTTGATGTAGATGCGCAGGGTTGCGCCGTCGTACGTCCCGGCGACGTGGACCGGCTGATCGGTCGGGAGTCGAGTGGTGGTCCAGAGGGACGCGAAACTGGAGCCACGGACAGCGAAGTTGACGCGACCCGTTTCGATCCGCAGGTTCCACGACTCGGCGTTTGCCGCGGGGTTCTTCCGTGCGATGGTCCCGCGTCCTGGGAAGTTCGACGCGAGCTGCACCCACGCTTCGACGGTGATGCGGGCAGGCACGAGTGCGCTGTTGTGCGGAATGCGCACATAGCTCGCGCTACGCGTCAGTTGGAGGGCGTTGCACCCCGGTGTTTGCGAGACGAGCGGCGTCGCGAGGATGGGGAGACTCGCGAGGGACGCGAAAGAGAGAACAACTGTGCGACTCGACATCATTCGTTGGATAGGGGTTCGATGAGAAGAGGGGAGGGGCGAGCGCGTCGTGCTCGCGAGGCGGCGGATGTTACGACGCCGTATTCGCATGGTCGTAATCCGCGCTGCGCGAAGCCGTGTTTTCCTCGGTAGCGGGAATAAGACCTGGTTTTGAGAGAAGAGTCTTGGATTCAGTCCAGAATCCGACTAAATCCAGCCGCATGTCATCCAGCCACGATCCGGCGTCGAGACTGCGTTCCCATGGCCTGCAGGTCACTGCGCAGCGAATTGCAGTGCTCCGGGCTGTCGAGAACTGTCCCCACTCCACGGCGGATCGACTGGCCGAGTGCGCGCGGAGTGAGATCGGCGCGATCTCCCGGCAAGCCGTCTATGACGCGCTCGGCATGCTGTCGGAGCACGGCCTGATTCGGCGTGTCCAACCCGCTGGATCTGCAGCTCTCTACGACCCGCGCACGGGCGACAACCATCACCACGTCATCTGTCGTCGTTGCGGCGCGGTTGCCGATGTCGATTGCGCGATCGGCGAC
>JAGQQW010000198.1 GCA_020426005.1 Planctomycetota bacterium
GACGGAGCCTTACCCCTCTGCACCGCACGCAAGTCGGCGACGAGTTCGCGCGCGGACGCATACCGATCCTCGGGTCGCCGCATCAGCAAGCGCCGCAAGACGAGATCCAGACCGCGAGAGACCGAGGGTTCGACCTGGGATGCAGGCACGACGCGTTCGCCGAGCAGACGAGTCAGTACGTGGGCTGCGGAGTCGCCTTCGAACGGCGGAGATCCGACGACCATGTGATACAGCGTCGCGCCGAGCGAGTAGAGGTCGCTGCGCTCGTCGACCTGCGTCGGCGCTTCGGCCTGTTCGGGGCTCATGTACTGCGGCGTCCCGACGGTTCCCCCATCACGTGTCAGCGTCGGGTCGGACTCCGCCTTCGCGAGCCCGAGGTCCATGAGCTTCGCCCTTCCGTCATCGTCGACGACGATGTTGCTCGGCTTGACGTCGCGGTGGATGACCCCACCATCGTGCGCACACGCCAGTGCCTCTGCGAGCTGGATCCCGAGGTCCAGAACGCGCTCTTCGGGAAAGCTACCCCATGCCTTGAGGAGCGCCGCCAGCGTGCGGCCGGCGCACGACTCCATGACGACGTAGTGATAGCCACCCTCCTCACCGAAGCCGTAGCCCTTGACGAGACCCGGGTGATCGAGACGCATCGAAATCTCGGCCTCGCGACGCATGCGCTCGACGAAGCGTGCATTCCGCGATAGCGATGGCCGAAGGACCTTGATCGCGACCTCGAGGCCGTCACTCTTGCGGCGCGCCTGGAAGACGGTTCCCATACCACCCGACCCAAAGCGCCCCAAGATCTCGTAGTCCTGGAAGGGCTGCGCAAAACGTCCGCTCGGTGGCATGCCCCCATCATGGCCGACGCGCAGCTATCGGGCTAGAAGCTCGGCAGGGCTTCTGGAACTCGGCCGTGCGATCGCGTGCTCACGTGCCTCCCGAACCATCGTCCCATGCGAGTACCCACGGACGGCTTTCGTCAGCGAGACGACTGAATCTGCGTCCGATCACGACGTCCTCGCCGAAGAGGCAGGCAAGACCGCTCGGCGTCATCACGTCCTCGGGGCGTCCGTCGGCGACCACTCGGCCGCGATCGAGGACGACGATCTGCTGCGCGACCTGCGATGCGAGGTTCACGTCGTGCGTCGCGACGACGGCGATACGCCCCGAGCCTCGGGTCCACTCGGCGATGCGACGCGCGAACGCGAGCTTGTGACGCGGATCGAGCGCCGAGGTCGGCTCATCGAGCAACACGATGCCCGTATCCTGCGCGAACGCGCGCGCAAGAAGCGCACGCGCGAGTTCGCCACCGGACAGCTCGTGTGCGAATCGCGCCGCGTAGCCATCGAGATCCACGCGACGGATTGCATCGTGCACGATCTCGGAATCCCTCTGTCCGAGGCGCGCGAAGACACCACGGTGGGGATACCTGGCACTCGCGACGAGGTCGAAGACGCGGACACGGCGCGGCGCGACGAGCCCTTGGGACATCCACGAGATCTCCCGTGCTCGCGTTCGCGGAGACAGGGAAGCGAGCGAAACACCGTCGACGAGGACGTGCCCCGAGGATGGACGGTCGACGCCGGCGATCGTGCGGAGCAGCGTGCTCTTCCCCGAGCCGTTCGCGCCGAGAACGAAACACACGGACCCTGCGCGCACTTCGAGATCCACGGAATCGAGTGCTCGCCGTGTCGTACCTCGGTCGACGGTGACGTCGACGACTCGGAGCATCTTCACCACGAGCCTTGCCCCCGACGTTCGAGAATGATCAAGAGCAAGAACACGGGTGCGCCGACCAGGGAGAGGAGCGCTCCGGGTTGGAGGCTCGTCGTCGCGAGCAAGGTTCGCTGTAGCAGATCGACGACGAGCAGCAACGTCCCACCCGACAGCGCCGTGATCGGCAACAACCTACCGTGACGGACGCCGAGCAGGAGGCGTACGAAGTTCGGGACGACCAATCCGATGAACGCGATCTGTCCCGCGATCGCGACCGCACTCGCGGACAGGAGCGAAGACAGAACGATGACCTCGATTCGGAGCAGTCGAGCTCGCACACCGAGTGCGCGGGCGTCGTCTTCGCCATACGCGAGCAGGTCGAGTTCTCGGTGCACGAACGGCACGGCCCCGAGGGCGAGAACGACGGGGATGGCCACCGGAACCGCGTGCACCCAAGACCTGTCCTCGAGCGAACCGAAGCTCCACGCCGTGATCGATGCGGAGAGCTCCCAGTCACTGAGCACGATGCTCTGCACTGTCTGCACGAGGCCGCCGCACAGCGATGCGAGGCCGATGCCGCACAGCAAGAGCATCGATGACGAGGCACCGCGGGACCCGATGGCGAGCAACACGAGGGTGACCGCGATCGCACCGATGAACGCGGCGGCCGGAACGAAGACGAGAGGCATCCCCGAAGCGACACGCAACAGCGAGGCGGGTCCGAGTCCGCCGAGAATGACGAGTGCGAGACTCGCGCCGAGGGCGGCACCGCTCGTCACCCCGAGCACCGAAGGAGAGGCCAGGGGATTGCGGAAGAGCCCCTGCAGCAGGGCTCCCGACAATGCGAGCGCTGCGCCGACCGCCGTGGCGACCAGTGCGCGGCCGAGACGCAACTCGAAGACACGCGCGTCGACGACGTCGAGCCCGTTGCCCGTTCCGCCGCTCAGGAGCTCCGGCAGCGAGAACGTGACGGTCTCGCCGAACGCGAGCGAACACGCGAATGCAATCGGACACGCCAACGCCAGCACGACTGAGGATAGAACCCGCGTGCGTCGTCCTTCAGCCATCACGCCCCGCATCGCTCGTCGTGCGCGCGGCGCGATCGAGCATCGATCGCACGCGACGAGCAGCTTCGAGCACGTACGGCGAGTTTGCCTGACGCAGCCGTGACGAGAGTACGAGGAAGCGCTCCTCGCGCATCGCACGAAGCGACGCGAGCGAGGCGCGGCGACGCAGACTCGCAACCTGCGTCCCTTCGCTGACGAGAAACCAATCGACGTCGACGGACAGGAGGCGCTCGATCGACACCTTGCCATGACCCGCGAGACCGAGTTCGCAAGCGACGTCGGTGGCTCCGGCGAGGCCGAGTAGGAGCGCCTCGCTCGTCCCATTGCCAGCGCTCGATACTTGACCGCCGAGGTCGTAGTACGGCAGCACGCGGGCGCGCGAGGCAGGGCGCATCGCGGCGAGCGCATCGCGCTCTTCTTGCAGACGCCGCTTCGCGCTCCGTCCATCCGCGATTCCGGTGCGCTGTCCATCGAGTGCCGCGAGCACCCTCGTGAGGTTCGCTTCGAGATCGTCGAACGTGCGCACGGGTAACAACGTGCGGACGGAGACCCCAGCGGATTCGAGCGCGCGAATCGTCAACGGGTTCTGGTAGTCGTCACAGAGGACGAGATCCGGCTCGAAACGCAGGAGCGCCTCGGCGCGGAAGTTCGCGAACGTCTCGGCGCGATCGACGAGGCCGTCCGGTGGCAATCCGTTGGCGTATCGCTCGGCCTGTACGGGCACGCCCACGACGTCGATCGACGTCTCGTCGAGGAGCGAGAGCCACGCCAACCAGTCGAGCGCGGCCGCGCTTCCCGCGACGATGCGCGGGCGCCTGTCCCCCGGAGAGCGCGACGGGGAGTTCCGATCTGGCTGCGCGTCACAGCTGACGAGACAGCCGACGAGCGAGATGCCGACGAAGAAGACGAGAACGGAACTCAGAGTCCCGAGGCGAAGGACTCCGCGGGAAACGAACGAGAGCAGAACTGTGCGCATGCCGTACAACCGTCCCGATCCACGAGGACTCTCGCATCACGATCGTCGCTCCTTGCCGCGAGCAAGGGCACGACGCGTGCGAGTCGTTCGAGCAAGCGCGCGGTTTTCTGGCTTCGCCGTGCACGTCCCTGAGCTTCGAGCACGACCGCGGTTTCGGTCGGAACTCACAGAATGGGTCGTTGCGACGACGTTACAGTGGCGGGCCCGCGCCGGTCTCTCACCGGACTTGCCCGTGCGCATGCTTGTCACCACCATGGCGACGCGCCGACGATACGCCGCTCTCGCGGGCATATCCAGGGCGCCCCCTCGCATCGAACACTCACCGATACAGGCCGAGTCATGGCACCACGCATCGCGATCGTCGGACCCCGTCGAGTTCACCAGGGACTCGGCCCGTTCTTCGTGCGGAGCTTCCTCGCTCGTGGCGCGGTGGTCGCCGGGATCGTCTGCAGCACCGAATCGAGCCTCGAACGTGCGCGCCGCGAACTCGAGACGACCCATGGCATCGCTCCCGAGGGCTGCACGTCGCTCGCAGCCCTCCTGCGCAAGGTCGACGTCGATGCCATCGTGATCGCATCCCCCGTCGCGACGCACGAAGCCGCTCTCGAAGCGGCAATCACCTCGCGGACCGCGGTTCTCTGTGAAAAGCCGTTGATCGAGCCGGACGCGAGGTCGATCGAAACGAGTGCCGAACTCTGCCGGTCCTTCGCGGACGCCGGCATCCCCCTCGTGGTCCATGCGCAGTGGCCCGAGACGTTGCCTGCATACCAGGACCTGTCCGGGATCGACCTCGGGTCCTGCACCACGTTCCAGATGGAACTGGCACCGGGCTCGACCGGAGCGCGTGCACTCGTCGATTCGATGCCACATCCGCTGAGTCTGCTGCAGGCGATCGACCCGCCTGGTGACGCCGCGCTCGAGAACATCCGGATCGACGACTTGGGGGTCGCACAGGGCCGCGAGCCGGGAGTTCTGCAGCGAGTCGAGTTCCGCTGGCGATCATCACGCCGCACGTTGCTGTGCCGCGTGACGCTCGCGCATCAAGATGCGCCTCCGCGTCCAGCGGGTTACGGCTTCGATGGAATCTTCGCTCGGCGCGAAGTCGAGAACCCGGGGTATCGCATGTTCTTCCAAGCGGCTGCACCGGCCCTCGGGGGGGCGATCGACGTCGAGATCGACGATACGACGGTGGATGCACCGGGCGACCGTGGTATCGCCGCTTGCGCCCCCAGGGTCGAACGCGTGCCCGTCCCCGATCCACTCGACCTGCGTGTCGCACGCTTCTTGGACATCCTCGAAAACGGGCAAGACCCGGTAGAAGCGTTCCTGCCCGCGCATCGGATGCGTATGCTGCGGTCGGTTCTCGACGCGTTCGAGTCGGGCCCTTCCGGCCCACGCGCGTGATGGACCAGGTACGGGGAGGGCACGATTCATGAGTTCGACGACGGATCCGACGAGCGTGACGCGATCGAGCAGCGAGACACCGCGCCGTGTCGCACCGACGCACGACTTCACGGGCAAGCTGCGACAGCCGAGCCTGCTGCCCCGAGTGCACGACTACGTCGTGTGGCAGCGCGAACGCCGTGCCGCGCTCGCTCGAGGCGAATCCGGTCCCGCAATGCCGGACTGGGCGCCGCTGTCGATCAATCTCGACCTCACGACTGCCTGCAACTACCGCTGCGACCACTGCATCGACTGGGACATCCTCAATTCACCGATCAAGTACGACTATGCGCGCCTCGAGCAATCGATGACCGAGATGGCCGCGCGTGGGCTGCGGTCGGTCATCCTCATCGGAGGTGGTGAACCGACGGTCTACCCCGGCTTCGAATCGATGGTACGACACCTCAAGTCGCTCGGCTTGCAGGTCGCGGTCGTGACCAACGGTTCGCGCATGGAACGCATCCATGCCGTGATCGACTGCTTCGAAAAAGGGGATTGGATCCGCCTTTCGCTCGACTCGGGTTCGAACGAGACGTTCGAGACGATGCACAAGCCGAAGCAGAAGATCACGCTCGACGAGATCTGCGCAGCGATCCAGCCGATGCGTGCCGACAATCCTGCGCCCCTCGTCGGCTTCTCCTACGTGATCGTGTGGGAAGGCGCCGAGCGCGAAGAGGGCGTCAAGGTCGTCGAGAACATCGACGAGATCGTCATGGCGACGAAGCGCGCACGAGATGCGGGCTTCTCCTACATTTCGCTCAAGCCGTTCCTCACCCGGCGCCCCGACGGGGCCGAGGTCATGGACCCCGAAGCCGCGAAGAACCTCGACGCGACCGTCGCTCGCATTCGTGCCGCAGTCGACGAAGCGAAGACCTACGAGACCGACGACTTCAAGGTCGTCGAGAGCATCAACCTCCGCGTGCTCGAACAAGGCGATTGGCGCGAGTTCACGCATCAGCCACGCACCTGTCACATGCAGTTGTTGCGACAGGTGCTGACGCCGCTCGGACTCTTCAATTGCCCGGCCCACCGTGGTGTCGACAAGGCGATGATCGGCCCCAAGGACTCGTGGGCAGGCGAGAGCGAGCTCCGCGACGCGGTCCAGTCGACCGAGGGGATCCTCGACCGCTTCGACGCGAGTCACGAATGCCGCGAAGTCACGTGCCTCTACCACCAGGTCAACTGGTGGATCGAAGACGCGATCGAGAACGGCACCGAACTCGACGCCGGCGTCGAGCGCTATGACGCGTTTCTCTGATCCTTTGGCAGCGAGCGGCGCAGAAGCCTCGCGGTGTCGCGGTGAATCGCGCCTCGGATCTCCCGAGCACGAGCGGCAACGGAGCCGAGTGAAATCGAAAGTCATGATGCGGTCCAACCCTTGCTCGGACACGATCGGCGCGAAGTTCTCGAGCTGTCGCACACGATGACGCCTACCACGAATCGCTCGGATGCAAGCGACGCGGGCGAGGATGCCACACACGAAGCCCGGTCCCCGAGCGGCCCCCGCATCGCGCGCGTCGAGGTCCTTCGTGACGAAGCGGCGACGCGAGGCGCCACGGACGGCTTCCTGCACCTGCAGCGCCTTGTCGTCCAGAACGTCTACGAGGACGGCTCGACATCCAACGCGTATCCATGCGACATCGTCAGCCGGCGCTGCGTCGACGCGGTGACGGTCGTGCTGTTCGATCAGAAGGACGGCCGCGTGCGCGTCGGCCTGCGCGAAAACCTCCGCGTCCCGGTGTGGCTACGCCGCCAGTCGGACAAGGTGCTCTTCGCCGACGACCCACGCCTCGACACGATGCTCGAAACCGTCGCCGGCGTGATCGAACCCGAAGACCGAAGCACGGACGTCCGCACCGCTCTCCGCACCCGAGCCGCCGCGGAAGCACGCGAAGAAGTCGGCATCGAAGTCGCGCCCACCGCGATCCACGACCTCGGCGGCGCCAGCTTCCCGAGCCCCGGCATCACGGACGAGAAGGTCTTCTTCGCCGCAGCCCAGGTCGACCTCGACGCCGCGAAGCCCGCTCATGGCGACGGTTCGGTCATGGAAGAAGTCGGCGGCCTCGTCATCCTCGACCTCACCGAAGCGATCACCCGCTGCCGCGATGGCCGCATCGCCGACATGAAGACCGAGATCGCTTTGCTGCGACTGCGCGACCGTCTCGACGCCGGCCTGGCGTGAGCACGGCGCATCGGCGACAGCACGAAGCACGGGCGACAACGAACAGCGCGAAACACAGGCGCAGAGTCCTCAGCTCGCAGACGGCAGGGATCACCAAGAGTCGCGGCGGAGTTCGCGGTCGGCTTCGCGCTTCTTTTCGGTCTCGCGCTTGTCGCGGGTCTTCTTGCCGCGGACGACGGCGATTTCGATTTTGATGTGGCCGCGGGGGCTGAGGTAGAGGGCCAGGGGAATGATCGTGAAGCCTTTTTGGCGAACGAGTTCGCGGAGCTTCTGGAGTTGTGTTTTGCGGAGGAGGAGCTTGCGCTTGCGCTTCGGGTCGTGCTGCGTGCTGTGGCCCCAGGGGTATTCGTCGACGTTGCCGCCGACCCAGTAGGCCTCTTCGCCGTCGAAGCGCACGAAGGACTCCGTCAGGCTCGCGTTGGCCGCTCGGATCGATTTGACCTCGGTGCCGCGGAGCACGAGACCGGCTTCGTACGTGTCGAGGATCTCGTATTCGAAGCGCGCTTTGCGGTTCTTGACGAGATCTTGGCGCTTTGCGGGCTTGCTGCCGCCACCGGGCTTTTTCTTGGCCTTGGTCAAACCGCGGCACCTTGCGATGGGAACTGCGCGAACGCAAGACCGCTTCCACACCGCGACTCTCGTGAGAAGGCGTGCATTCACTCTTGTCGGCCCGGATTCGACTCGGCAGAATCCTCGGGCCGCGAGCGGATGTGGCGGAATTGGCAGACGCGCTAGGTTCAGGTCCTAGTGGCCGTAAAGGTCGTGGAGGTTCGAGTCCTCTCATCCGCACCATTTTCTGGCGTCGGCAGCGCCTCGCCGGAGGATCGCGCGAGGCGCGTCGGCACTTCGTTCGCCATGCGCATCGTCACCGCTGTCAATCAGGGCGTGGAGCCGGCTCGGCCCGGCGAGTTCGGTGCGCTGCGGCTCGGCCCGATCGAGCTACGCACTCCGGTCGTGCTCGCCCCGATGGCCGGCGTGACGAATGCTGCGTATCGCGTGCTGTGTCGCCGCTTCGGGGAAGCGCTCTACGTCAGCGAGATGACGACCGCACGCGGCCTCGTGGAGCGCAATGCGCGTACGCTCCAGATGGCGCGCTTCCGGCCCGAAGAGAGTCCACGATCGCTACAGCTCTACGGCACGTCGCCGGAGCACCTACACGATGCCGCGCGTATCTTGATCGACGAGTTCGGGGTCGAGCACCTCGATCTCAATCTCGGCTGTCCCGTGCGCAAGGTCACGCGGTCGGGCGGAGGTTCTGCGATTCCGGTCAAGCCGAGATTGCTGAGCAAGCTGCTCCAGGCTCTCGTCGATGGCGCGCGGCATGTCCCGGTCACGATCAAGATGCGGCTCGGCATCCATGAGGACCTGCTTACGTTCCGTCAGGCCGGTCGGATCGCCGAGGATCACGGGGTCTGTGCCGTCGGCCTCCATGCGCGCACGGCCGCACAGCTCTATGACGGCGACGCCCGTTGGGACGCGATCGGCGAACTCCAATCGATGCTCGGCATTCCGGTGCTCGGGAACGGCGACATCTGGGAAGCCGAAGATGCGCTTCGGATGATGCGTCAAACGGGTTGTGCCGGTGTGATCGTGGGACGGGGATGCCTTGGACGGCCCTGGCTCTTCCGCGAACTCGAGGCGCTCTTTGCCGGTCGGCCCGCCCCACCGCCGCCGTGCTTCCGGGAGATCCACGCGATCTGCATCGAACACGCGAAGCTGCTGATCGAAGAGCTCGGCGAACGACTCGGCCTCATGCAGATCCGTAAGCATGCGACGTGGTACACCAAGAGCTTTCCGGGCGGAGCCCGGTTGCGGCCTCGGCTGACGAGCGTGCGAACGCTCGACGATCTGGACGCGGCGCTCGACGAGATTCCGGATGAGACGCCCTTCCCGTACGAGGGTCTTCGAGTTCGACGCTGCAAGAAGAGCGGTACCCAACAAGTCGCGCTCCCCGACGGCTATCTCGACGACCTCGACGACGATACGGCTCCGTCCTCGGAGCTCGTCGTCGAGGGCGGCTGAGCCGATTCGCGATCGCAGGCGCTCAAGAACGCTGGGTGCGGTAGAGCCCGAGCAACTTCACTGCGAAATCTTCGAGTCCGTGCTGCACGCTCGCGAATTGCGTGAGCCATTCGTCCAGGTCGGGACCGGCGTTCGGGTTGGGCGCGGCCACGAGCCGCTCGAGCTCGAGTTCGCGGCCAGCGGTCATCGCGGACTTCCCGTGCATGGCCTCGAGGAGCCAGACCTTGACGAGTTCGTAGCCGAGTTCGGGCGTGGCGACCGAAGATGCGGAGCGATGCCTCCCCTGCACGAGCGCCTCGAGCGGAGTCGCCGCTTCGCGTGTCTGCGTGCGCTGCGTGTCGAGCAAGACCCACGCATACACTGCCTGCGCATAGACGAGCGCAATCTCGGGCGTGGCGAAGGGCGCCCCCTCATCGATCAAGTCCTCGATTTGCTGCGCGCAATGTCGCCGCCGTTCCAGGTCTCCACTCGATGCCGCCGCATGAAACAGCGTGCGCGCGAACGCGAGTCCGAAGGCGGCGGTGCGATACTCCGCAAAGGGCAGCAAGCCTCCGATCCGCGACGCGAGTTCGAGTGTTCCGGATGAGTCCTCGAGAATCTCCGCCGTCGCCTCGAGAGACTTCGCCCAGTGAATGGCAATCTCGGCGCGGTCCTTCGATTCGCTGACGGTCCAGAGTTCCGCGAGCTGTGTCGCGACTCGTGCGCGCGCTTCCGCTGTCTTCGCTCCGACGCAAGCCTCGTAGAGAGCACCGACGCGTGTCGTCGCCGCGCTCCGAGGCCCATGCGAAGGCATCTCGGCATGGGGTTGCATGCGCGTAGTTCTACACGATGCCCGCAGATCCGGCATGCCGAAGAAACGCGTCGACATCCCCAACCCCGCGCGAAACGTGCCAGGGACAAAGCGCGGTACTTTCGTGCGCGAAACGTGCCAGGGACGAAGCGCGGTACTTTCGTGCGCGAATCGTGCCGGGGACGAAGCGTGGTACTTTTGTGGGCG
>JAGQQW010000019.1 GCA_020426005.1 Planctomycetota bacterium
GGTGACGGAGTCCGAATGCGAGGGCCGGGAGCAATGCAGGAAGGAGAAGGAACGATCGCAACATGGTAAGCCTCTGCGGTTTGGGAATTCGGTATCGGAGAGCGACGACGAGGCGCGCTGCTCGTGAGGCGAGCCGCTACGAGCAGACTGGTCCGACGTTTCACGAAAGGTGACGAATCGCAGTCACGAGCTTCATGAACGCACCGAGAACCGCATCCAGACGCTCTCGAGTGCCGGGGTCGACGAGCCGGCCGTCTGCGTCGAACGCTTCGTGAGCGCGCGCGACTGCAAGCTGCTGTGGTAGGACCACGACCTGCAGGGCCGACAGGATTTGCGTGACGTGCACCAGGCCGCGCAAGCCGCCGAGACCGCCCGGTGACGCACTCATCAGCGCAGCCGACTTGCCGGCGAACGCCACGAACGACCCGTCGTCGCGCTTGACTCGGGACAGCCAATCGATGGTGTTCTTGAGGAGTGGCGTGATCGACGCGTTGTATTCCGGGCACGCCAAGACGACCCCATCCGCGCGAGCGAATAGCTCGGCGAGTCGCACGACCGTCTCGGGAATGCCGCGACTCGCCTCGAGATCCGCGTCGTAGAGGGGCATCTCGAACTTGGCGAGGTCGACCTCGGTGCAGGTCGCGGAGGTGTGCTCTTGAAGCCAATCGAGAGCGCAACGGGCGAGTCGCCGGTTGAACGAATCTCGTCGGGCAGAACCGGCGAGCACGAGGATCTCGGTCATCAGTCTTTCTCTATTGTGCGTCGAGAGCATGAGCGACGAGCGCGAAGCGCTCTGAGGGGCGCCTCCTTAGACCGGATCACGGATCGAGCCAAGCGGCCTCGTCTCCCGGCTCCGGGACGTCCCTGCCAAGGGGCACTTCACAGCACAGGCGAATCGCGGCAACAGAACTTCCGATGAAGAGACGATGGCTGTCTCCACCGACCTCCTGCTCTACTACGGTTACAGCCTGATCGCCGTCGTTCTCGCGATCGGGACGGGCCTCGCCGCCGTTCGCACGAAACGCGAAAAGCGTGATGCCACGACGTATCTCGTGGCACTGCTCGCGATTGCAATGCCCGTCGCCTTCGGGCTGGCTCGCATCGCGCACTTGCCTGGCTACGGCATGTTCGAGATCGCATGGGTCGCATTGCCCGCGCTGGCGTTCGGCGCCATTCTGACCAACATCGCCAACATGCGTGAACTCGGGATCGGCGGCCGCATGCTCGGTGCGCCGGTACTCGCCTGGAATTGCGTCCTCGCATTCCTCTACGCGGCGCGTGTCGCCAGCGACGTTTTCTTCGTCGATCTAGGCGCGCCTCTGTCGGTGCCGCTCGCAGCATGGTCCCTCGCACAAGGAATGGTCGGAGGGCAGGGCGCAGAAGCGCTGCCGGTATGGGTATGGCTGCCGATCCTGCTTCCGACACGAGCCGATGCATCGGGAAGCCTGCTCGCCAGAACCTCCGGTGCGCTCGCATCGACCTTCGTCGTCGGTGTCGTCATCCTCGCGATCAGCCCCGCACTCGACATCGTTCGCGAGGCGGATGAGCTTGCCGACGGCGCGCCCGCATCCCCCCGAGGCGACATCAAGCGCTCGTTGCGACTCGGGGATGATCGATGGGGTCAGAACGCTCTGGCGACGCTCATGGGCGGCGCGGACAGCGAATCGGGCCTCTCACGCGACATCGAACGCGCGACGTCCCTCGGCATCCAGGAGGTAGAGTTCGGAATCCGAGCGGACCTCGTCGACGATGGCAGTCGCCTCGCTCGGCTCGAAGCAGCGGTCCGCCAGGCGCGCGCCGCAGGCTTGCGCATCGCGATCCGGACCGTTGCCCCGACGGCGATGTCGGTGACGATGCATCCAAAGACGTTCGCGGAGCGCATGCAACACGCGCACTGGATCCTGGCCGAGCGCTTCGAACCGGACCTCCTCATCCTCGTCGACCGACCCTACGGAACGGACACGAAGAACTGCGTCGGCAATCTCGAGCCCGCGAGATGGCTCGACCTGATCAAGGCAGCCGCCCGTCAGATTCACGAGGGCAAGCCACGCCAGCGCCTCGCTGCCGTGCTGACCTCGCCACTTCCGCGGGCTCGTGAGATCTGGCTGGGGCTCGCGGACGGGACCACGATTCGAGAACTGCGCTTCCGAATCGAGGGGAACTCGTACTCGAGCGATCGATCCGCACGCGCCTGCCTCGCCCTCTCGGGTTGGCTGGCGGAGACACCACCACGACTCACTCTCGCAATCGACGCGTCACCGCCCACCGCGCTGAGCTTTGGCGGCACGAACGCGGTCGTTTCGTATTTCGAGCGTATCCTCCGGCTCGCCGCGACGCAGCGCTCGGTCGCCACTGTCGGACTCGGCGATGTGCGCGATGGAACGCACGGCCTCTCCGGCCTCTTCACAGCCATGGGCCGCCGTCGCCCGATCGTGGAAACGCTGCCGGTCCTGCTGCAACAGTCGGGAATCGGGAGCGCGAACCCCGGACGCTGACGCGACCCTGTCGTCAGGTTCGCGCGTCAGCGGATGCAGAAGGCATCGAACACGCCCGCTCCGCGCACTTCGATTCCGACACCGACGGCTTCGGCATCCCCGAGCACGAGCGGAGCACGGATCGATCGACCGTCGAAACGAATCTCGAGATCGGAACCGATCCGTTCGATTTCCAGGCGGTGCCACTCGCGCGCTTCTCCGTCGACGGGCAACCGCAGGACCTCGCGCGAGTAGTCGTCACCGGTCGTGACCATGGCAACGGATGCTTCCCCCGGTAGCCAAGCGACGTGGCAACGACGCCGCGGGCGAATCGACATGGCATCCACTGCATCGAGATCGAAGACGATGCCGAGCCGGCTCGCGGGCTCGATTGCACGCACTCGAACCTCGACGACGGCATCGCGACACCGCACGCCTTGCAGCCAGAGCGCGCCTCCGTGCTGCTTGGACGTCCTGAGCTGCACGCCGCGCCCACCATCGACGCCCCTCGCCGGCGCAATGTGGAGCCCGACCTCGCCATCCGACGCAGGTGCGTCCATGAGCCAGCCCGCCGGCAACTGCCCTTCCTGAAAGTCCTCGAAGTCGATGCACATCGCGGCGACAGGGGACGGCGCTGGCAGGTCCGGTGCACTCGCACAACCGAGGGACAGCCCTGTCGCAAGAATCAAGGCCGAGACAGGGATCGCGATTCTCGAACCGCCCATCGCGCTATCGTACTCGAATGCCCGTGCTGGACCGCAGTGGAACCGATCGACTCAGCGTCATCGTTCCGCTCAAGGAAACCCTGCCCCCGGGATTCGACATCTCCACGATGCTCGGTGGGGCATCGGTGGATGAACTCATCTTCGCGGCTGACACGTCCGTCCCGGAGCGTGCACTGCAGAGACTCGGGCGGCTCGGAGCGACTGCGCTGCGGTCGGACGCGAACCGTGGCGTTCGTTTGCGCGACGCCGCCCGAGCGAGCCACAGCGATGCGTTCGTCTTCCTGCACGCGGACACTCGACTGCAATCCGGAGGCATTGGAGAACTGCGGCGACGACTCGCGGATGGCGCGCGCTGGGGCGCGTTTCGACTCGCTTTCGAACACGCCGGTCGCAGGTGCCTGAGACCGATCGCGGGCGGAGCGAATCTACGCTCGCAGGCGTTTCGACTTCCGTATGGCGATCAAGGACCATGGTGCACACGAGAGTCCTACGAAGCGGTCGACGGCCATCCACCATGGACGTTCCTCGACGATCTCGAACTCTCGCTCCGGCTGCGACGCCTGTCGCGCCCCGCGATCCTTCGCTCGCGAGCGATCACGAGTGCACGGCGCTATCGAGAGCGCGGCATCCTCTCGACCGTAGCCACGAACACGAAGATCCTCGCGCGATTCGCGATGGGCGCCCGACCCGACGCCCTCGCTGATGAGTACCGACGGTCGAAGTCGCGGCATCGGCCAGAAAGTCGAACGCCGCATTGAGACGCTACGGGGCCACGCCTACCGTCGCGTGCAATGGCGACCACAACCGAACCGAAGCCCTTCGTCGCACAAGATTTCGCAGCTTACGAAGACCGCCGACAGCGTGATGCGGAGTACAACGGATTCCGGCTGATCGTGCGGCGGAAACTGGATGCTTATGGCAAGGCTGCAGTCCAAGACTTGAAGCGCGAGAAGGGGCTCGACCTGACCGGCCGAACGAGTCTCAATCACCCACACGCGACCAACCAGAATCGCGTCAGCAGCCAGCTCGTCTATCTTTCGCGATCTGCCAAGGACAAGAAGGCACTCGGAGCCATCGTGGGCCCTGTCTTGTCCAAGGACGTGGACACGCACTACATCCAGACGACGCTCGGTCTCCAGATCGACGCGCAGGGTGCCGAGCAAGCGTTGCGCATTCACAAACTCGCGTTCTGGGACGGCCTCAACCTGAAGAACCGCGTGAAGAACGTCGCCGAGATGGATCTGCTCGGCGACATCCTCAACAGCATGCCCGGCAGCTTCGTCCTGCTCATGGACAACTGGAAGAAGGAATACCGCTGCGGCGAAATCGCGCCGGAAGAGCTGTCACGCTACTTCACGACGTACCAGCCAGGTGAACACTGGCTACATGTGCGCCGGCGGTTCCCTATCGAGTTCGCGGCGTCGAGCGAGTTCATGGACACCGTGCGCGACGGGTTCCGATCCCTTGCCGACTTCTACGCGTTCGCGACGTGGTCGAACGACAACAACTGCCTATTCGACGCCGACGGGCGCATGATTCGATAGCGAAATCACTGCCCGATGACGCCGGCCACGTCCGACGCACGGGCGCCGCCATTGACGAGGTCGACGAAGATCGACTGCGACCACAGAGTCAGCTTGGCGGGCGGCAGCAACGGAGTGGTCATGCCCTGACCGTTGGCGTCGAGCACGAATGGCAGCTGGATGACGCCGACGGGGGCGTTGAGGAACAGCGGACCGAGGTTGGTCGAGATCGGCGATGCGCGCAGGCCGCCGTCGAGCATCAGAACCGCGACGCCGTTCTTGTATGCCGTACCGTTGAACTTCCAAGCGACCTTGTCGCCCTTGGTCGGATCCGGATGCATGCTCTCGGGGCCGAACAAGTCTTCAGCGGCCGTCTGATAGAGCGTCGACGAGATGAACATCTGCGTGATCGGCTCTTGATACATCGCACCGAAGTGCATCGAAGTTCCGGGGCCGTAGTACGGTGCCGCCGCGTTCGTCGTCGTATCCAGGTAGTAGGTCCACTGCTTGCGCAACGACTGCGTCAACATCGTCGTCGCGTCGCGCTGCGTGTGGACGCCAACACCATCCGCATTGCTGGTCGTGGCTGGGAAGACGAGGCGCAACCCGATGTCCGACGGCGCGTCGAATGGCGTGTTGACCGTGATCGTCCAGAGGGCAGCACTCACGACGCCGGTCGTGGGCGTCGGGAATTTGAGTTGCCCACCGGCATTGTTGACGAGTCCTCCCGTCGTGATGTCAGGCAGCCCGTTCTGTCCGTACTTCACCACGCCGAACTGCACCGTCTCGGGAGTGTTGTAATCCTGGTCCTGCAGGAGCACGCGATAACCGGTGATCTTGCCGTGCCCCTTGTGGAACAGCTCCGGCTGCATGAAGTAGATCGTGTCCATCGCGTTGCTGACACGCGTCGACGAATCGGTGTGCGCTTCGTTGTAGAACACTTTCTCGGGATAGACAGTCGTCTGCGCGCGAAGGGACGTTGCGATCAGCGCGATGGACCCGGTGCAGATGGCCAGGAAGACAGGGGAACGGTGGGACAGCATTCTGGAGGGACTCCTGCTAGAGACTTCGAAACGATCGACTCGCCACTTCCGGGGATTCACCTCCCGGGATCGGCCGAGTCCGGCGTTCAACACACGCCTTGGTTTGCGGGCCGCATCCGAGTGGGCAAGGTCGGCCGCAGGGTCTGCTAGCAATACCTGTCCGAAGAGTTACAAAGGGATCTGAAGTTCCCGTCCGATCCACGCGTATGAGGCCGCGGATTCCTGCTCTCAGGACCCGCTCGGGCTCTTCGCCACACTCTCGATGTCCACTCGCGATTCCAAGACGCGCCCTCCAACGGCACCGGACCCATCCCTCGAGGAGTGGCGACCACGACAGATCGGTCCTTACACGATCCTGAAGGTTCTGGGCGAAGGCGGCATGGGGACCGTCTACCTCGCCGAACAGTTGACGCCGATCCGTCGACTCGTCGCGCTCAAGCTCATCAAACTCGGACAAGACACCAAAGAAGTCCTCGCACGCTTCGATCAGGAACGCCAAGCGCTGTCCCTCATGAATCACGCGAACATCGCCAAGGTGTTCGATGCGGGAGCGAACGACGACGGCCGACCGTACTTCGTCATGGAGTACGTCGATGGGATTCGGATCTCCGACTACTGCGACAGTAGAGAACTCTCGATTCAGGGTCGCTTGCGGCTCTTCCTCGAGGTTTGCGCCGGCATCCAACACGCGCATCAGAAGGGCATCATCCACCGGGATCTGAAGCCTTCGAACATCCTGGTCGCCGATGTCGATGGTCGGTCGGTCCCCAAGATCATCGACTTCGGGCTCGCGCAAGCGACCGAACAACGATTGACCGAACAAACCTTGCTCACGCGCCAAGGGCAGTGGATCGGAACGCCTGAATACATGAGCCCGGAGCAAGCCGGTCGCGGCGCCAGCGCAGTCGACACACGCTCCGACATCTACTCTCTCGGGACCGTCCTGTACGAGCTGATGACCGGGCATTTGCCCTTCGATTCGATGATCTTGCGCGAAGCGGGCCTTCTCGAGATCCAACGCACGATCCAAGAAGTCGAGCCGCCGAAACCCAGTACGCGCATCGGCGCCGAGTCCGAGTTCGACAGCGAACTCGCCAAACGCCGAGCAATGGACCCACCGTCGCTGCGCAAGCGTCTTCGCGGTGATCTCGATTGGATCATCATGCGCGCGATCGAGAAGGAGCCTTCACGTCGCTACGCATCGGCAGGCGAGTTCGCGGCAGACATCGACCGCCACCTCTCTCACAAACCGGCCCTCGCCGGTCCCCCGAGCTGGGTCTACAGAACGACGAAATTCTTGCGTCGGTACCGGATCCAGGTCGCCGCGGTCGCTGCCGTCGTCATCGCGCTGATCGCGGGGCTCGTCGCGTCGGTCCTCCAATATCAACGGGCCGAAACGAATCGAATCACTGCCGAGAAGAGCGCTGAACACGCGAAGGCTCAAGAGCTCCTCGCACGCGAACAGGAAGCCGCCGCATCCGAAGCAGCGCGAATCGCGCAACAGCGAAAGAACGAAGCCGAACTATCGGCGCGCGAAGCCTACGAAGCTTCGAAACGCGCAACAGCCTCCCTCGAACGCTTCAATCTGCTCGCTGGAGTCGCGCGCTTCGAAAAGCTGCTTCAGCAGGAGGAACTGCTGTGGCCGGCATGGCCGCAAAACCTCGAAGCATTCCGATCATGGAACCTCGAGTTCAACCGCATCGAGTCGCAGCGTTTCGACATCGAGCGCGCGATCTCCGACATCGACGCCCGGATGGCCGAGTCGTACCGCGTCTACGGCGAACGACTGCACGAACTGACGAAGAAGTACGACCGATTCACCAACCCTCCCCGCGAGAGTGTGCTCAACAGCATCCGCAGTGCGATCGGATCGCTGAGACAATCGCAAGAGCGCGCGTGGTTCGAGACGTTCGAGCAAGTCCGTACCGACGAGTTCTTGCGCGAAACACTCGTGAAACTCCTGCTCGACATCGAACGAAAAGGATCGACCGCGAGGTCACGCATTCGAGAGCGCCTGCGATGGGCACGCAAGATCGAGGACATGAGCATCCAGAATCATGCGACGGCATGGCGCGATGCCTCCATCCGCGTAGGTCGTGCTCGGTGGTATCGTGGCTTCTCGCTTCGGCCACAGATCGGGCTCGTACCGCTCGGGCAAGATCCCGACACGCAACTCGAGGAGTTCGTCCACCTCGCATCCCACGATCCGGAGCTTCCACTGCCGAAACGCAACACGAAGACGGGCGCTCTCGAGCTGCAGGACGGTCACGGCGTGATCTTCGTCCTGCTACCGCCACGTGCCGGCCCAGACCGGAAGCTGGCGACGCCGATCTTCATCGGAAAACACGAGATTACGCAGGGCCAGTGGTTTCGGATGACCGATATGCAGCCTTCGGTGTTCAACGAAGAGACCCACGGCATCGGCGAGCACGCGAACCAACACCCGGTCGAATACGTCAACTACGACGAATCGCTCCAACTCTTGGCGCGTCACGGGTTCCGATTGCCCTCGGAGGCAGAGTGGGAACACGCGGCGCGGGGCGTGCGTGGACGCGGGCGCCGGTCACCGCCCGCCGTTTCCCCTGTTGCTCCCGTCTCGACGACGAGCAACTTCGGCGAGGCGGCTGATGGTTGGACGTACACAGCGCCAGTCGGATCGTTCACGCCGAACGGATTCGGACTGTTCGATGTCTACGGAAACGTGGCGGAATGGTGCGCGAGTGACGCACCGGAATCCGGGCGCGCACCGGTGCTGGGTGGCGCGTACAATGACCCGGTGGTCCGCCGTCTCGAATCCGGGAATCGACGGTCGGACCGTATCGGGATCCGTGCCGTGCGCGACCTGCTGAACTGACTGGATTGCCGCACGCACGGCCGATTCGCCGCGGAAATCGAATATGCTCGGCGGCGGGCCGTAGGGGCCTCCTTCGTCACCAAAGCTCCTCATCTCCATCCCCGTGAAACTCGCCTCGACGATTGCCGAACCCACGCGCTGGCGCACCTCGACGTCTCGGGTGCAGATCGGCATTGGCCAACTCATCATCCTGCCGTTCGTCCTCATGGCAGGGTGTGGGCTCGGAATGATCGTCGGAGGCGCATGGCTGCCGTACGTGCTGCTCGGGGAGATCATGCGACGTCTCGAACGGCGCTTCTCGTGGCTTCGAGGTTGGACCGCTTGGTCCGAGGACCCATCACGAGCAGGCCGCGCGGGATGGCTTGCGATTTGGTTCGCTTGGGTGTGCCTGTGGTTCGCCTCCGCGTTCACCTGGGCTCCTGCGATCGGGGCCGTGGCCGGACCGTTCGTCGCTGCTTGGATCTTGATCGCACCGCGTGGCTGGGAGCGGCTGCGTCGTTGGTGGCTCGCTCAAATCGACCGGATTCGAAACACCCGCATCGACTTCCGCACGATGGTCGAGGACTTCGAGCGTCGGAACACCTGAGACCGGTGCCGGGATCCGCTGGAGCGCCAAGCCCAGCATGGCGTCCGCGCACGCGAGTTCGTCGACGGCTACGACATCTGCCCCTGCGTTCTCGATCTTGAGTGCGCGCGATACGAGCGTACTGCGAGCCAGCAGCTTGATGTCCGAGCGGCGACGCCGAATCTGACGGCACGCTCGCAGCACGGCATCCACGTCGGGAATCGCCAGAACCACGGCGTGTGCATCCTCGACTCCCACGCGGTCGAGGATGTCCTCGTCCGCGATATCGCCGAAGACGATCTGCCGCCCCTTCGCGAGTTCGTTCTGCACCGTGACGTGATTGAGTTCGACGATCACGCAGCGATGCCCTTGTGCCTCGAGGTTTTCGGCGAGGCAACGGCCAACGATTCCGAAGCCAGCGATCACCACGTGCGGTTGCACCGAAACCGATTCGTCGTCGCCGCGAGCATCGTCGGCGCGGAACCACGGCGCACCACGCACTGCATGCAGGCGACGAGCGACGACAGGCCCCGCGGTCACGAGTCCTGGTGTGACGACGAGCGACAACACGACAACGGCGATGGCAATCGTCGTTTCGTGGGCACCGAGCACGCCCGCGCTTCCTGCAAGCCCCAAGAAGACGAGGCTGAACTCTCCGGCTTGACTCAGCACGAGGCCCGTCGCGACGGCATCGCCGCCGCGGCTACCACAGAGCCAACATGCAGAACTCACGGCAACCGTCTTGACGAGCACGAGAAGGGCGGTCGCGAGGATGATCACGCCGAGAGAGGCACCGATCGCTTCGGGATCGAGCTGCATCCCGACCGTCGTGAAGAACACCGCGATCAGCACATCACGCATCGGGCGCAGCTGCGCAGCGAGGTGATCACGAAACGGCGTTCCCGCGAGTAGGAAACCAGCGAGAAAGGCTCCCATCTCGAGACTGAACCCGAGTGCTTCTACCGCGCCCGCAAATGCGAATGCAGCCGCGAGGGCGGTGATCGTGAGCACTTCGAGCGAACGCCCGCGCAGCGCCTCGGCCAGGACCCGAGGCGCGATGACGCGAAACGCGCTCACGAGCACCACGACGCCCCCGAGCCTCAGGCTCTGATCGAGAAAGAACCTCTGCCAACCGCCGATTCCTTGCCAGATCGTTCCTTCGTCGGCGGCGTCGATGCCTGCTCCGCCCGCCCACTTCGCGAGCGCTGGGATCGAAGCGAGCATCGCGAGCACGAGGAGATCCTGAACGACGAGGATCGCCAGACTCGACCGACCACGCGCCGACTCGAGTTCGCGACGCTGCGTCATCAAACGCAGGACGACGGCAGTCGAGCTCAACGCGAACGCCATCGACACGGCAACTGCCGCAGGGAGCGAAAGACCGAATGCGACCGCGAACGGAATCGCGAGCACGACAGAGAGCGCACACGAGAGGACACCGCTCATCAGCATCCGAATGAGCCGATGACGCAACGCATCGATGTGCAGCTGGAGCCCGATGCCGAACATCAGGAGCACGATCGCCAGGTGCGAGATCTCGTCGAGCCGTTCGGGAGAAGAAACGAACCCGAACGCATGAGGCCCGACGAGGGCACCCGTCAGCAAGAAACCCGGAATCACCGCGAGGCGAATGCGCTGCAGGAGCATCGCGACGATCGCGCAGGAACCGAGGATGACGAGCAGATCGGGAATCGAGGGTGCGGCGAATGCCACCGCTTCAGGATTCACCCCCGTGATTGCCACCGATTGCCCAGCCCAGCCCGCAGTTCGTACGCAAGAAGCGCGGCAGGCAGCGTCCCCACGCTGCCACCGCACGCGTTCTTTCGTCTGCGGCCAGGGCCATCTTCAGTCGTGACGACGAAGTCACCGTCACGCGGGAACGACGTGCCGCTCGTGGCAAAACGCTGCCGGACACGTTCGTCCCACAGCGCTGCGCTTCAGTCGTTGGCGCGGCCCGAGAACTCGCCCGAATCCGTTTGGATCTTGATCTTCTCGCCCACCTTGATGTGCGAGGGAACTTTGAGTTCGAGACCGGTCTCGACCTTCGCCATCTTCTGGATGTTGCTGACCGTATCGCCCTTGACGGCTTCTTCGCACTCGATCACTTCGAGCACGACCGTCGTCGGGAGCTGAACCGTCAGCGGAGTTTCGTCGACGTAGACGATGTCCGCGTTGCTGCCTTCGGGAACGTACTTGAGCGTGTCCCCGAGGATCTCGTCGTCCAGGTGGAACTGCTCGTACGTCTGGTTGTCCATGAACACGTGCCCGTTCGCATCGCGATAGACGTACTGCGCCGGCCGCGTGTCGACGAACACGAGATCCAGACTGTCACCCGAGTTCATGCGCAGCTCCTTCTTCTTGCCCGTCTTGAGGTTGCGCATGTAGATGTGATTGATCGCTCGCCAGTTGCCGGGAGTGACGTGCTCGTATTTTTCGATCTGGAACAGATCACCCTCGTAGCGGATGACCATTCCCTTCTTGGCTTCGGTGACGCGAATGGCCATATGGGGGGCTCGTTGGGACTCTCGAGATAAAAACGTTGTCGGGAGACGATAGTCTGTCGAGCCACGCGCGAGCAAGCCCGCGACGAGGCGCTCCAGAAGCTCGGACGAGAAGCCGCTGGGGCAGGGAAGGCACCTGCGCGGAGCCTGCGACTCAGGAAACTAGGCGTCACCGTAGCGCGTCCGCAACGCGTCTTTCCAAATCGCCAAGCGCCTTGCGAACGCACGGATGTCGCCATCCGTCGGATCCAGTCGCGTGTCGATGCCGATTGCGGTATCCGTGATCTCGCGCAAGGACTGGATGTCGGCTACGCCTCTCCCGGCCACCGTGTGATGCGTCCATGCGGCTTGGAACGCAGCGCCCAGCGCCGCGGCCTCGAGTTCGATCGGGACTTCGATCGGCACACCGAACGCAGCCGCGATGGTGCTCTGCCAGAGTGGGTTCCGCGCTGCACCGCCGACGATCCGCAGTCTCTCGGGCTTGGATCCGAACTGCGCCAGCCGTTCGGCCGCGACCGTGAGGTTGCACAGGCAGCCTTCGATCGCGGCGCGGTAGAGCGTCCCGGGGTTCAGCCATCCCGGACGAAGGGCGTCGAGACTGCCGGTCGCGCTCGGTAGTGCAGGCACGCGCTCTCCCTGCAAGAACGGCAGCATCACGGGGCCATCGCTACCGATCGGAATCGATAGCGCACGTGCGGTGATCTCCTCGTGCGAAAGGCCGAAAGCGCTCCGGATCTCTTCGGTCACGAGTGTGAGGTTCATCACGCAGAGCAGCGGTAGCCACCCGCCGGTGGAATCGCAAAACGGCGCCACGAGACCCAGCGGATCGAGCACGGGCGACTCGGAGCGCACGAAGAGCGTTCCCGAGGTTCCGAGACTCACGACCGTGACCCCGTCACGCACTGCGCCGGCGCCGATCGCGGCCATCATGTTGTCCCCCCCGCCGGCCGCCACGATCGCACCCTCGGGCAATCCGAAGCGCCTTGCCGCACCCGCGCTCACCGTACCGAGCACCTCGCCTGCGCCCACGAGCGGAAGCAACATGCCTTCGAGCCGCGAATCGATCGCACGCGCCGCCTCGAGATCCCACGTGCGCGCCTTCGTGTCGAAGAGCCCGGTCCCCGACGCATCGCCACACTCGGTTGCGAGTCGACCCGTCAGGACGAAGTTGACGTAGTCGTGCGGCAACGCGACGTGCGCGAGTCGCGACCAGTTGTCCGGTTCGTGCTCTGCGAGCCAGAGGATCTTCGATGCCGTGTAGCCGACGGGAACGGGTCGCTTCCAGAGCGCTTCGAGACGTGACGCCTCCGTCGTCGTCGAGGTATCGCACCAGAGTTTTGCTGCCCGAAGCACGCGCCCCTCGGCATCGAGGGGGACGAACCCGTGCTGCTGCCCCGACACGCCGATCGCGGCAACGCGACCGAGGTCGATGGTCCGACCGACCTGCTGGAGCGTCGATTCGAGAGCATGAACCCACGTGTCCGGGTGTTGCTCTGCCGCTCCTGATGGCAGTCCCGGCAGGAGTTCGTAGGCCTGCGCACCCCGCGCGACGATGTCCCACGACGTGCCGTTCGCACGAGCGAGGACGAGCACCTTCGTGCTCTGGGTACCGACGTCGATTCCGAGGAAGAGGTCTCCAGACATCGCCGTCCCACGATGCCTTCGGGCCCTCGAGCACGACCGCGGAATGTTTCCCGACATTCCGTCTCATGGGGGGCTTGCCGATCTGCCGACTACCAAGGTAGTTTTCTCAACTACCTCGGTAGTTTTCGAACCCTTCGTTCGTAGGCGGCTGCTTCATGTCCGATCCAAAGACGACTCTCGGCGACCTGCAGCTCGCGATCATGCGCGTGCTCTGGCAACACCGGGAGGCGAGTGCCGCCGAAGTGCACCGCCTCCTTCTCGACGAACGCGGCCTCGCGCTGACGACGATCGCGACCATGCTCCGCAAGATGGAAGAGAAGGGCATCGTCGCGCACCGCGCGATCGGTCGCGTCTTCGTCTATCGACCGACGATCGACAGTGAGGACGTCCACCGATCGATGGTCGGCGAACTCGTCGAACGCCTCTTCCAAGGCGATCCGCGCGAGCTTGCGTTGCACCTACTGCGCGAGGGCGACATCGACTTCGACGAGATCGAAGATCTGCGCCGTCAGATCGCCGAACAACGCGCATCGAACCGAGCGTCGCGCGAGGATTCCCACGACTCGACGCGATCCGAGCGGCGCGGAGGTCGGTCGTGAATCTCCTCGTTCAGGTCCTCGAGGCCATCGACCCGGTCGCGCCGGACATCCTCGCGACGCTGCTCACGTGGCTCGCACACGGCACGATCGTGATCGCCCTGTTGCTGCTGGTCACGCGCCTCCGGATCCAAGCCCGCGTCGAAGAAGCACTCTGGAAGTTGGCGCTCGTGCTGCCGTTCTTGACGACGGCATGGACGCGATTGCGGCCCGGTTCGCCTTGGACGTTCCGTCTCGATGCGGCTGCCATGCCGCTCGAACCCGACGCGCTCGGAGCCCCGGCCTTACTCGCGACTTCGGTTCCTTCGCTCGCCGAACTCGCCGCGCCCCCCTTGGCCTCGGTGCCGGAATTCGGCTCGGCGACATGGATCGTCACGGCGGTCGCGTTCCTGACGGCGCTCGGCGTGATCTGGGCAGCCTTTCAGCGAATGCGGCTCGCTTCGTGGCTCGCCGCACGCATCCCGATCGAGGACCGCGACATCACGAATCGCGTGGTTCGACTCGCGACACGACTCGGCCTCGACGCGAACCTCCGAGTCTCCGCGCGCCACGGACTCGACACGCCGATCGCATTCGGTGTGCTGCGACCCGAGATCTGTCTGCCACCGGACGCGCTCACGCGGCTCAGCGCCGATCAGGGAGACGCGGTCCTGGCGCACGAGCTCGCGCACATCTCGTCCCGCGACCCACTTTGGTTCGGTCTGTCGGCGTTGGTCGTCAAATGCTTCCCGTGGCAGCCGTTGTTGCGGGTCGCCAAGAAGCGCCTCGAAACGCTCGCGGAGTACCGCTGTGACGGCATCGCTGCCGAAATCACGTCGCGAGAAAGCGTCGCCAGCGGTCTCGTCGAAGTCGCGTCGTGGCTCGTGCGGCGCCCGCGCTTCGGCCTTGCTGGCATGGCCGCTCGTCGTTCGGCATTGCGCGCACGCGTCGAGCGCGTGCTCGACTCGAACGAGCCAGCTCGCTTCCGGCGCGGCGCTTGGGTCCTGACCATCCTGCTCCTCGCATCGAGCCAGGCGGCGTTCGCGATGCCACGGTTCGAGACGGTGCGCGCGGCAATGCTTCCTGCCATCCAGCTCGGGGGCAGTGCGCGTGCGCTGTTCGCAGCGCTCGTCACGCTCGACGTCGAATGCGCGCAGCTCGCGAGCGACTTCGGGACCTTGCAGGCCGAGCTCGCCGGCGGCGCCATCGATGGCACGACGCTGAACGCACTCCAACTCCTCGGTCGCCAACTCAACACGCTCGACGCCAGGCGCATCGCGCTCCGCGAGCGCATCCTCGAAGCACTCGCGATCGAAGCAACACGCCTCGATCCACCGGTCTTCGAAGCAGACCAACCGAAATCGTCCCGTTGACCCCCCAACTCCGTTCAGGGAACAAGAATCGCTGAACACGAATCACTGAACACAAGGCAACAAGAGAACCATGAACCCAATCCACACGTCCCTCGCAGCGATGCTCGCTGCCACGCCGCTCTTCGCGCAGGCGAAGATCGTCGAAGTCAAACCCGACGTCAAAGTCCACGTCGGCACGATCCAGAAGCAGCTCGAGACTTCTACCGAGATCGAGAAGCTCCTGAAGGAAGTCACGAAGACGGTCGAAGAAGCCAGCAAGGGCAGCATCGGGAGGCTGCTCCGCGACACGAAGTCCGCCGCGAAGGTGAGCACCGCGAGCCCCGAGGTCGCGGTCCTCGTTCAGGATTCGAAGAAGGCGAAGAAGAAAAAGAAGAGCGAGGATCAAGACGGCCACGAAGGCGACGAACATGCGATCCGCATTCACGTCGACGTGGACGGAGACCTCGATCTCTCGTCGCTGAAGGAACTCGGCAAGATCAAGTCCGACGTCCTCGACGTCGTGCGCGATGGGTTGAAGGACCTCCCGAACCACAAGGCATTCAAGATCGACCTCAACGACGTCGGTAAGCTCGAACTCGGTAAGCTCGACCTCCGGAGTCTCGCAAAGGACCTGGAGGGGATCGAAGTCGACGTCGCACACATCGGCACCGACCTCGAGGATCTCGGTCAGGACATTGCGCGCAAGGTCGAGATCAAGGTCGAAGGCCTCGGCAAGGACATCGAAGAGAAGGCCGAGCAGATCGCACGCAGCCTCAGCTCCGGCTTCTCGGTCGCACGAGTTGGCAAGGCGAAGAGCTCGTCGGCTCCGCAGGGCAAGGCGGGTCAAGACAAGACTCGGCGCGCGATGGAACACCTTCGCGAAGCCGAAGAAGCCCTACGTCGCGCGATGCTCGAACTCGGCAACAAGCAGGCTGCCCCCAAGGCAGCCCGGAACGCCGCCGAGTCCTTCCGCTGGATCCAGAAGGGCGACAAGGACAGCCGCACCAACCCGCTCGAACGCGTGCTCGAACTCCAGCGCGCCAAGAAGGACGCGAGCGATGCGCAGGACAAGAAGAACAACAAGGCCCTCGAATGGATCGAAGTCGTCCCCGGTAAGGACGGCAAGGAAACGCGCGTCGAACTGCGCCGCTCCGTGAACGTCGCCGGCACGGACAAACGCGCCGTGCTTCGCCGCTCCGTGAACGTCGACACCAAGGCCGACGCGAAGGCAACGAAGGACGCACGCGTGTTCGTACGCAAGGCTGCACCGCGCGTCGTCGTCACACCTCGCGGAGAGAAGATCCAGAACGTTCGCGTGCGGAAGAACAAGCAAGGTGAGACCGAGGTCGACGCGATCATCGAGATCGAGGATGTCGACGAACCGGAAGAGATCGAAGAGACCGAAGAAGTCGAAGCGGTCGAAGAACGTCGTGAAGCCGCGCAAACCCGCCGGGTCGCGGCCCGCGATCGCGCCGAGGCAGCGCGCGTGCGTGCGGAAGCCGCGCGTGCGACCGCACGGAATCGCGCCGAAGCCGCTCGCGTCCAGGCCGAAGCTGCTCGCGTCCAGGCGGAAGCCGCTCGCAACGCCATCCGCGCGCGCACGGAAAACGTCCGCGAAGCTCGCCGTCAGCGCATCATCACCGATCGCCCGACCAACCGCCCGACGCCGCGCCGTGCATCGGGCGCGCACGAACACCCGGACCTCTGGCGCGAACTCGAGTCGCTTCGTCGTGAAGTCGACCGGATCCGCGGCGAGATGAACAAGCTCGAGCGCCGCGCAGCTCCCGCCGCCGGGCGTGGACGCGTGTCGTTCCAACCGGCGCCGCTTCCGACGCAGCCTGCTCCCGCTGCGATGCCGCCCGCACCGGTTCGCGTCGGCTTCGCGCGCTGAAGCGAATCGCGGCAGCGTCGAGGGGCGTCAGCCGCGCACGCCGGTCAGGTGCTCGAACAAGAGCTGATCGAGCCGTTCCCACTGCAGGCCGCGGCGTGCGACCTGGTCGACATCGATCGCGAGATCGCGCAAACCTTCGGCACGCGACGTCGACCAACCCGCCCCATCGTGCGGATCGACAGCGTCGCCTCGATTCGCGGCAAGTAGATCGAGCACTTCGGGATCGGCATCGAAGGCCTCTGCCCTCGCGGCGAGGATCTTGTAGCTGCGCATGCATCCGCGCGCGAAGTCGCGCACACCGGCCTCGTCCTCACTACGGTACGCGTGCGCGTCGAAGTGCTTCGGTCCGTCGTATCGCGGGTACGACCCGAACTCCGCGCGCGCTGTCCCCTCGAGCAGGCGCACGAGCAAGAACGCCTGCTTCGGATCCTCGCTCGCGAACCGAAAGTCCTGGTCGTAGCGACCGACTTTCTGACTGTTGAGGTCGATGTGGAACAGCTTGTCCGCTTCGAGTGCCTGCGCGACCGCATGCGGAAAACTGAGTCCGGCCATCGTCTCGTGCGCGACTTCGGGATTGACGCCGACCATCTCCGGCATCGCGAGCGTTTCGATGAAGTGCAGCAAGTGCCCGGTCGTCGGCAGGTAGATATCTCCGCGTGGCTCGTTGGGTTTGGCCTCGAGCGCGAAGCGCATGCCGTATCCCTGCTCGACCACGTAGCCGCAGAGGAAGTCGATCGCATCGCGGAAACGTCGAATCGCATCCCTGGGGTCGCGGCACGCATCGCACTCGGTCCCTTCGCGTCCGCCCCAGAAGACGTAGATCTTCGCCCCGAGCTCGGCACCGAGATCGATCGCGCGCATGGTCTTCTGCAACGCGAACGCGCGCACCGCCGGATCGTTCGACGTGAAGGCCCCGTCCTTGAAGATCGGGTGAAAGAAGAGATTGGTCGTCGCCATCGGCACGCAGAGCCCGTGATCCTCCAGCGCCGCCCGGAAGTCGCGCACGATGCGATCGCGTTCGCTCACGGAGGAACCGAACGGCACGAGGTCGTCGTCGTGCAGGTTGACTCCATAGGCGCCACATTCGGCGAGCAGGCGCACGAGCCCGGTCGGCTCGACGGGCGGCCGCACCGCGTCCCCGAAAGGATCGCGCCCGCGGTTCCCGACCGTCCAGAGGCCGAAGGTGAACTTGTCGTCTGTCGTCGGCGCGAAGGCGGAATCGTGGTCGTCCATGCGCGAGATGCTATCTTCTGCATCCATCGAAGCCATGGTCGCGTTCGAAGCGGGCTCGTGCTCCCGGCGTGAGGGTCCGATTCGTCTCCATGGGAACCTACGATGGAGCACATGGAGACGGAGAAACGCGTGCACGGCGAGCGACGAACCGATACGACAGCCGAACCATCGCGATTGGAATCGATGCATCCCGGTGACGGCGTGATCGCCGCAGCACTGGTGCGGGATCGCTGCGATGCCCTCCGGCGACACATCTTGTCGGTCGTGCACGTCGAGGCCGACGTCCTCGACCCGCTCATCGTCGCCCTACTCGCGCGAGGACATGTCCTGCTCGAAGGGATCCCGGGCATTGGCAAGACATTGCTCGCCCGGACACTCGCCAAGTGCATCGACGGGTCCTTCTCGCGCATCCAGTTCACGAATGACTTGATGCCCTCGGACATCGTCGGTTCGGTGGTTTGGCGACCGCGCGCGGAACGCTTCGAGTTCATTCGCGGGCCGCTCTTCTCCAACCTGGTGTTGGCCGACGAAATCAATCGCACGAGTCCACGCACGTTGTCGTGTCTGCTCGAGGCGATGGAGAACGGGCGGGTTACGGTCGAAGGCAAGAGCCTCGAACTCGCGCACCCGTTCCTGGTACTGGCGACCCGCAACCCAATCGAGTTCCACGGCACGTATCCGGTGCCGGAGGCAGCACTCGATCGCTTCTTGATGCGCGTCGAGATCGGCTATCCGACCGAGGCGCACGAACTCGCACTCTATCGCGGCGAAGCGCCGGAAGACCGCCTCGACCGACTCGAGCCGGTCTTCACTGTGGACGCACTGCTCGCGATGCAGGCATCGTGCCGACAGGTGAACGTCGAGGAGAACCTCGCACGCTACGTACACCGCTTCGTCGTTGCGACTCGAGAGGACGATGGAGTCGTACTCGGTGCATCGCCGCGCGCCGCACTGGCTTGGCTGTCGGCGGCACGCGCACACGCCTTGATCGAAGGACGCGACTACGTGATTCCCGACGATCTCAAGCAGACGGCATGCCCCGTCCTGTCGCACCGCATCTTCTTGCACGGCAGCGCGGACGCTGGCGAGTTGGTGCGCGATCTTCTCGATCGAATCTCGGTCGAACTCTGAAGCGAGAACGAACCGTGGCACGCCACGAAGGACGAATGCGCCGGCTCGTCATCAGGCCGACCCTCCTCGGGGTCAAGGCCGTGGTTTTTTGGTGTGTCATCCTCGTCGCGTGGCTCGCGACGCCGTACTCCAATCTCTTCTTCTTGTTGCTCTGCCTGCTGACCGTCCTCGCACCGCTATCGCTGGTCATGACGATCGCGAACATGCGAGGAATCACTGCCGACGCCACGATGCATCCGGTCGTCGCAGAGAGCGAAGGCACGATGCACGTCACCGTGGAAGGCCACCACCCGTCGTTCGGCGTCGAAGTGCGGATGCGGATCGATGGGTTCCGGAAACCATGGTCTGCTGGCTTCGCGACCGAGGCGGGGCCCGGCGATCGGATCGGGTTCCGCAGCCCCCGCCTGCCGCGCGGCATCTGGTGGATCACCGAATCGACCCTTCGCTCGACGGCGCCGTTCGGCCTGTGGTCGGCAAGTGCCGTGATCGAGGGCGCAGAACGAATCGTCGTGCATCCGATCCCGAGCGACTTGCCCGCGGTTCGCGATCGAGGCTCGCTGCTCGCGGCGCTACGCGGCGACCTGCACGCGAGCGACGGCGACTTCGCACCCGCGGGCCTGCGCGAGTATCGCGACGGCGACGAAGTTCGACACGTCGATTGGCGAGCCAGCGCGCGCAAGCCGACGCTCGTGGTCCGCGAGTGGGAGAGCGACGCGATCCACGGCATCGAAGTCAGTCTCGATCGCCGTTGCGACGAGGACGAACTCGAAGATGCGCTGTCGCTCGTGATGGCACTGCTCATCGTCGCGCGCGAGGACAAGGAGACGTTCGCGCTCTCGTCACAAGAACTCGACGCGCGTTACGGACCCGGTCACACCCCCTACGAAGAAGCGATCGAGTGGATCGCTGCATGCACCGTCCTCGATCGATCCGAACAGGCACCGAAGAGCGTCGCGCGTGACGTCTTGCGACTACCGAATCGCATGCCGCCCCACCTTGCGAGGGGAACGCGATGAACCCGGTCGTGCGATTCGCCCTTCAGCTCCTCGTCTTGACGAACCTCGCGTTCGTCTCGATCACGCATGTCGTCGATCCCGAGTGGCTCGTCATCTTCTTCGCGTTGACCGGCGCAGCACTGTCGCTGTCGATGTTCGCGGACAGGCTCTGGTTCCGCGTGATGTGGAATGGCGGTCTCTTCGTCATCTTCACGATCCTCGTCAATGACGCGACGAAGACCGGCGTCGAGCACATGCTCGAAGACGGCCTGATCCTCGCGACGTTCTGCCAAGTCCATCTACTCAACAACCTCGGGAAGCGGCAAAGCCCGGACTTGCTGTTCTTCAACAGCTTCCTGATCGCGCTCGTCACTTGCTTCTTCTCGAGTGATGTCGCGTATTTGCTCGTCTTCGTACCGTGGGTCTTCTGTCAACTGGCGGCCATGAATCTCGCGACGATCGTTCGCGATGATCGCAGCCTGACTTGGAAGCAATCCCGCACGCTGGCGCGGCAAACGATCACTCGAACGATCCTCACACTCGGCCTGACCGGGATCGCATTCGTGTTCGTACCTCGTGATTTCTCTCGTGAAGGCTTCGCCACGAAGTATTTGCAGCGCGATGCGGAGGACGGCGTCGTCGGCTTCAGCGAAGAGGTTCGGCTCGGAGCGATTTCGGCAGCACGCAACGATCGCATCGTCGCGTGGATCGAGCGTCGAACGGGATCGACCCCGGTTTCGGGCTACTTGCGCGGCGCGACACTGACGACCCTCCGCGGGAACCGCTGGACGTTCGAGGACGGATCCGACGAAACGCTGCTCCAAGCTTGGACAGGTCGCTTCGTTCGTCGCGGCGGAGAGTTTCGGATCGAACCGAGGCGGCAGGCGACATCCAGCTTGACGATACGCATCCTCGATCAAGGCATGCGCCGCTTGTTGCTACCGACCGGCACGACGTCTTTGGTCGCTGGACAAGGCCTCACGCTCGACGAAATCGACGTGCATGGCGATCTGACGGCTTCGCTCATCAGGTCGCCGTTGCGGATCGCCGAACCGGAGTACACGGTCTCGGTAGGTCTAGAACGCGCTGCCGGTACGCAGCTGTCAACGGGCCCGATCAGGCGTGCGCACTTGCAGCGCTACTTGACGCTCCCGGGTGGACGTATCCGATCGAAGACAGGAACGCTCGTCGCCGAACTGATGCGTGACGTCGGTGCAACTCGGTTCGAAACGCAGCGCGAAGAAGTCGTCTCGTTGACGTCGGCGCTGTCGCGCCGTCGAACCTACGCGCTGCCGGGCGAGTCTGGCGCAGCGCGCAATCTCGAGGACTTCCTCGACGGCGCGTCTGGCCATTGCGAGTACTTCGCGAGTGCGTTGATTCTCGCCTTGCGCTCGCGTGGAGTCCCGTGCCGCATGGTGACCGGGTTCCACGTGACGGACGTCGGCGTCGACCGGGTCGACGTGCGATCCCGAGACGCGCATGCCTGGGTCGAAGTGTTCGATTCCGAAGACGGCTGGTACACGGCCGACCCGACGCCTTCGATCCTCGATGACGGGAACTCTCAGAGCGAAGGACTCTTCGCGAGCATCACTGGCGGCCTCGAAGGGTTCTGGAAGTCCATCACGTCGATGAGTGCGGATGGACGCATCGCGGCAATCGACTGGTTGTTGGGGTTCGGCATCTTCGTCGTGAGTTTGCCGGTCACACATCCCGTCTTCTTTGCCCTACTCGTGATGCTCGCCGTGGCGTGGCTCCTGGTTCGCCGCAGCGGACGGAGAGGCCAGGATTCGGCGATTCGCGACTACGAACTCGCAGTTCGGCGGACGGGCCTCGTTCGCGGCGAGTCCGAGTCACCGCGCGAGTTTCTGCAAAGGGCGCAGAAGGAACCCCTCGACGCTTCCCTGCTCGAAAGCCTGCGGGCAGCCACGACGATGCACGAACGGCGGAGATACGCGGGTTCACGATTCTGACATCGCGTGCATGATGTGCGCATGACGAGACTGCACCTCGCGACCTTGCTCGCTGTCTGCCCCCTCATCACCGCCCCACTGAAGGCGGATGTGAAACTCCCTGCGCTCTTCTCCGACTCGATGGTCGTCCAGCGCGACATGGCCGTTCCCGTGTGGGGAACGGCGGACGCGGACGAAGAGATCACGGTGTCGTTCGCGCGGCAGCAAGTCATCACGAAAGCAGGTGCGGATGGGAAGTGGCGCATCGATCTCACGCCGATCACGAAAGTCGGCGGGCCGCACGTCCTGCGCGTGAAGGGCAAGAACCTCATCGAGATCAAGGACGTTCTCGTCGGCGAGGTGTGGATCTGCTCCGGACAATCCAACATGGAATGGAGAGTTCGCCAGGCTGCGGACGCGAAGAACGAAATCGCGGCGGCGAAGTACCCCAAGATCCGACTCTTCGTGGTGCCGAACGATGCGTCGCCCGAAGCCAAGAACGACATCGAGGCTCGATGGACACGCTGCACACCGGACTCCGTGAAGGACTTCTCCGCCGTCGGATACGCGTTCGGCCGCTTCCTTCACGAGAACCTCCACTCGGGACTCTCGCGCATGCCGATCGGACTCATCGACACGACATGGGGTGGCACACCGGCAGAGGCTTGGATGCCACCGGAGGACCTTGCGGACAATGCGGTACTGACCCCCATCCTCGATCGTTGGAATTCGATCCTCGAGGGCTGGCCGGCAGCCCAAACGAAGTACGAAGCTGCACTCGCAGAGTGGAAACGAAAGCGCGAGGAAGGAGTCAACGCCGGCAATCGGCCACGCATGCCACTCGGCGCGACGCACCAACATCGACCAGGCAATCTCTGGCGAGGCATGGTGCACCCTCTCGTGCCGTTCGCGTTCCGAGGCGCCATTTGGTACCAAGGCGAAACCAATGCCTCGCGGGCCGAACAGTACGGCACCCTGTTCCCGCGCATGATCGAGTCGTGGCGTGCTGCATGGGGGCGCGACTTCCCCTTCTACTGGGTCCAGCTCGCCAACTTCGACACCAACCTCGACCCCCGCGCATGGGCAGAACTGCGCGAATCACAGTCGATGACCAAGCGGCTGCCGAATACCGGACAGGCAATCACGATCGACATCGGCACGAGCAAGAACATCCACCCGGGCAACAAGCGCGAAGTCGGGCGGCGGCTCGCACTCCTCGCGCGACGCGACCTCTACGGTGAAGGCGATCTCGATGCCGAAGGGCCGGTGTTCGAGAGCTTCACGAGGGACGGCAACGCGATCGTGGCCGAGTTTTCCCACGCGGAGGAAGGCGTCGAACTCCGACTGGACGCCGCCGATTCGAGGCCTGCATTCGAACTCGCCGAAGGCGATGGCGAGTTCGTGCCAGCGAAGGCGAAGATCGTTGCGGGCAAGCTCCGAGTCGAAGCCGAAGGGCTCCAAGCGCCAACGGCCATCCGCTACGCGTGGGTCGACGACCCGGCGGCCGTGCTCTTCGACAAGAACGGGCTACCGGCGACGCCGTTTCGTTCGGACGACCGGCCGCGCGTCACGCATGACAAGCGGTGATCCGTTGGCGGTTTCTGGCATCCGGTTCAGAAGTCGCCAATGAGTCCCTTGCCCGCGTTCGAGGCAACCAGTCCGAACGCGTTGACCGGCTCGACGACCAAGAACTGGTTGTAGAAGCGCAGGCCGACCAGCGCAGGACTCGCTGGAACCACGAGGGAGATCGACGCGGTGCCGGTAGCCGAAGTTGCCGCGCCCAGCATCACGTCGCCCGACGCGAGGAGTTTGCACGTACCGGCATACGCGAAAGGCAACGGGATGGGTCCCCACATGGTGTCGGAGAAGCCCAGCAAGAAGATCGCTGGCACATTCGCTCGCGCGGACGCCAGATCGACGCTCATCGACTTGCCGAGAACGGGCGTGTCGTTGCTGGATAGCGAAGGCACCAACTGGCCGTTGTCACTGTGGAGACGGTATTGCCACTTGACAGCATTGCCGAAAACCCAAGAACCGTTCTGGTACTCGTAGTGGAGGAGATCTTTGCCCGACGGCGCAACGGGCAGATTGAGTTTGTCTGCGTTGTCGATCGTCACGTAGAAGAGGGAGTTGGCAAAAATACGGATCAGCGGGCTGAACCGGACGCTGTAGACACCCGCTGACGTTCCCACGTTGACGGTCGCGCTTCCGAGGACGCTGCCCGGCACACCGCCCACTCCATTGCTATCGCGCAGTCGAACAGTGACGGTCTGCGGCGACGACTTCGCACTCATGTAGAAATCGACACCGCAGACATTGATGGTCGGGTGGCCGAACTCGAGGATTCCGATCTCGGTTGCGGAAGTCGACTGCGCGGCGAGGCTCTGCGACCAGTTGTACGACTGCAAGAGCGAACATCCCTGTGATGCGCCCGCGCAACCGGCGCCATACGTCGCGTATTCGGATCGCAGGGGCGGAGCGGCGGCCTCGGTGAAGGCCCATCCGAAGTCCTGCTTGTTGTTCTCGATCGTGACCCCGGACACTCGAACGAGAACGGTTCCCGTCGCGGGAGCTTGGAACGTGATGACTTCGTAGAGATTACGAGGGGTCTTCGAAGAGGCAATCACCGTCGAACCCTGCAGCACCTCGACATCGAGGTTCGACCACGCGGTCGACGTCATGATCTGACGCATCCACGTCGCCGCGGTACGGTAGGTCTTGCCGGCCTGCACCGAGAACGAACGCTGCCACATCGTGTTGGTCGAGTCCACGCTGCCGCGCCCCCAGCCGGACGCATTCTGCGCGAGCGTCAGTGCAGTGTCGCAACCGAGCAGTCCCATGCCATACGAATTGCGGTCGCGCGTCGCGTTCTTCGAACTGATGTCACGCGCAGTCGCGAGAAGAATCGCCTTGGTTTCTTCGGCCGTCAATGAAGGCACGGCTCCGAGCAGCAATGCCGCCGCACCGCTGACGCTCGCCGATGCGACGGAGGTTCCGCTCGGGTAGCCATAGATGCCGGTCTCGTCGTCGATCTTCGGCGCGATGATCCCATGGCTACACGCCGCCATGTCGGGGTAGTAGCGCAATGCGTCCCCCGTGATTGGGCCGACGCCCGAGAAGCTCGTCACGGTGTGACTCGTCGGCGTCACCGCACCGACCGCGATGCCGTTCGCACACGATGGACTCCGTGTCGTCGATGTCGCGTTTCCAGCACCGCAGACGACCAGGATGTTGCCAACGAGCGAACACTGATCCGATGCCTGCTGCGTCATGTCCAGAGGATCCGGGAATCCCTGATAGCCGACATGAGCGATCTGGATTCCATACTTGGTGGCATCGGCAAGGACCGTCTGGAAACCGAGGATCAGTCTCGAGTTCGTCGTGTTGCCATTGCTGAACTCGGCGATGCAATACCCGACGATGTCAGCTTGCGGTGCGTGACCGTTGTCCGCGTTCGCGTTGCTCCACTTGCCTCCAGCGGCGGCACCGACGATCGCGGTCCCGTGCGGATCCGAGTTGTCTGCAGGTTGCAAACCGATCTGCACGTTGGCGAGCAGGCGCAGTCGCTTCGTCAAGTCACCCTCTTCGTAGAAGATCTGGTGCGGACGCCCCTTGGACCCGCTGTTCGAATCGAAGCCGGTATCCATGAACGCGATGGTCGCGCCTTTGCCCTTGAAGCCGAGCGCATTGACAGCGTCCGAGTTGTGGTTGGCACCGTTCGTGATCGTCTTGATCGTTGGCACGAGGGCGCGATCGGGTGTCAGGCGTAGGACACCTTCGAGGGCTCGCACCTCGTCGATGCGATCGAATGGAATCTCGATCGACGCCCCACTGACGATCCAGTAGTTGTCGGCAACCCGTCCCCCGAGTCGCTCGATCGCTACCACGAAGTTTGCACGATCGCGAGCCGTCGCACGCTCGTACGATTCGACGATTGCTTGCACATCCGCGACGGAAGCTCGGCGCTCGCGCGCGGCGCGAAGAATGGACAGGTCGACCGACGATGAGTCGAACTCGACGAGCCACTTCTCGTTTCCAACCCCGGACGTGGCCGGCAAGCCGTGCTCGTCGACTGGCAGGTGCCGAGGATCGTGAGCTCCTGCAACCTGCGCATGGCCGCAGACCGAGAGAAGCATCGTGCAAATACTCGCAAGAACCGTGTGTTGCATATTCGTCTTCCTGTATGCGAAAGCGGTGACATCGCGCCCATTGTCCCAGGCGTCCGCAAGCCACTGCACCGGAAGCGAAAACCTCGGAAAAACGTAGCACGGATCCGCCCCGCACTTCGGTCGCTGCGGCACCGTTCGAGGGCACGCAGGCTCCGGCGCATGCTCGAGACTCCACTCGGAGCGCGCATCGTGCCGATAAGGACCTTGAGATGGTGGATTCGAGCACACACGATTCGAACGTCACGACGATCGACCCTCCCGAGGCGATCTCCTCGTCTTCCACGGCGGATCGCAGCTCGAGCACGGGCCCGAGGTCCGACCCGCCGCTGGCGTCGATCACGGAAGCTCCCACACAGAAGTGGAAGCCGATGCCGCGCTACGTGCTTCGCAAGCGCAACTTGCTTCATCACGTGCGCAAAGTCTTGCCGGAGCTCGAGACCTTCGTCGACATCGGTTGCGGTGCCGGTGACCTCGCATGCTCACTGGCCGAACTCGGCTTGCGCGGCGTCGGATACGACTTCTCGCCTGACGCGATCCGCACCGCGAACGCGATCCGCGAGGAGCGGAAGCTCGGCGAAGAGCAGGTCCGCTTCGTCCAAAGCGACACGACCCTCGACGAGATGGACGAACGGTTCGATCTCGTCGTCTGTAACGAAGTTCTCGAACACATCGAAGACGATCGTGCGGCGTTCGCGAACCTCGTGCGTCTCGCGAAGAAGTACCTCATCGTCTCCGTGCCCGCGAAGAAGAAGCTGTTCAGCGCGAGTGACGAACTCGCCGGGCACTATCGACGCTACGACCGGCCCGACCTGCGTGATCTCGTCTCGCATCCGGACGTGCGAGTCCGACACATCGTCAGCTACGGGTATCCCTTCATCTACGCTGCGCGCTACTTCCGAGAGCGGTTGGCGAGAAAGCAGATCGCAGCAACACGCAGCGATGAAGAAATGGCCGCCTTGACGAAGCAGAGCGGGATCCACAGCAGCCACCTTCCAGGCCGACTCGCGCGCATCGTGCAGCGCATCGACGCGACGATCGGACTCGAAGCATTGATGGCGCCGCCGTACCACATCAGTCGGCTGTTCAACCGATGCGATCTGTCCGAGGGCTACCTCGTCGTCTTGCAGATCACGAAGTGACGCGCGCCGTGACTGGTGACATCGCGGCCACGCACGAGCGCAGCGTAGCACTCGTGCATGAACCGCATACCAGTCGGCTCAGATGTCGCCGACGACGCCCTTGCCCGCGTTCGAAGCGGCAAGGCCGAGCGCGTTGACTGGATCGACGACCAAGAACTGGTTGTAGAAGCGCAGTCCGACCAGCGAGTTGTCGCTGGGCAACGTCAGCGGCATTGAGGCCGTGCCAGCAGCGGACGTCGTGAGACCGAGCATCACCTCGCCCGATGCGAGAAGCTGGCAGCCCGTTGCGTACGTGAACGGCAGGTTGATCGCCCCCCACGTCGTGTCGGAGAAGCCGAGCAACAGCACTGCGGGCGCATTCGGACGAGCGGAGGCGAGTTCGACATGCATCGTCTTGCCGATGCCCGGGGTGTCCTTCGCGGAAAGGTCGGGGATCTGGACGCTCCAGACGCGGTACTGCCACTTCGCTGGCGCGCCGAAGGTCCACGTCCCGTTTCGGTATTCGTAGTGATACGAATCGGTGCCCGTCGACGAGACGGGGAGGTTGAGCTTGTCCGTGTTGTCGATCGTCAAGAAGAACACGGCCTTGTCCTCGATCCGCACCATCGGACTGAACTGCACGCTGTACATCGCCGCCGACGTGCCGACGGAGATGGTTCCGCTCCCGAGGACCTTGCCCGGCGCGCCGGCCGTCGTGTCGTCCTCGCGCAGCCGGACCGTGACGGTGACCGGCGCCGACTTGGCGCTCATGTAGAAGTCCGCACGGCAAACGTTGAGCACGGGGCGGCTGAGTTCCATGAACGCGATCTCGGTGGCAATCGTCGAGCCCGCTGCCAACGTTTGCGTCCAGTTGTTGGTGAAGCCGACCGTGCAACCCTTCGCGGCGCGGGGACAGCCTGTCCCGTACTTCGTGTACTCCGACTGGAGCGGCGGACCCGAGCCTTTGGTGAATGCCCAACCGAAGGTCTGCTTGTTGTTCTCCAGCGTGGCTCCCGTCACGCGGAAGAGCACCGAGCCCGTCGCTGGAGCATTGAAGATGGCGACTTCGTAGAGGTTGCGCGGCGTCTTCGAAGACGCGAGGACAGTCGAGCCCTGCAAGACCTCGACGTTGAGATCCGACCATGCCCTCGAGGTCACGACCTGGCGCATCCATGTCGCGACGGCGCGATACGTCTTTCCGGCCTGCACCGGGAACGCACGCTGCCACATCGGCGTGGTCGAATCGACGGTTGCCCGTCCCCAACCGGACGCCGACTGCGCGAGCGTCATCGCCAAGTCATCGCGGAGGAGGCCCATACCGTAGGCGTTGCGGTCAAAACTCGAGTTCTGCGTGCTGATGTCCTGCGCCGTCGCGAACAGGATCGCCTTCGTTTCTTCTGCCGTGAGCGTGGTCACGGCGCTGCGAAGCAAGGTCGCGGCTCCGCAGACCTGCGCCGCCGCCATCGATGTTCCATTCGCGGCCCAGTCGGTGTTCTCGTCGTCGCTCAGCGGCATGACGGTTTGGACACCACAGGCGGCGATGTCCGGGTAGAACCGCTGCGTGTCGCCATAGAGCGGACCACGCGACGAGAACAACGCCATCGTGTGCACGTAGCGGTTGACCGCTCCGACCGCGATCCCGTTCGCACAGGACTGGCTGTAGAGGGTTTTCACCGCGGTATTGCCCCAATTGCCCGCCGCGACGGTGATCATGATGTCGCCGGTGATCGCACACTGGTCCAAGGCCTGCTGCGTGACGTCGAGAGGATCGGACCAACCCGAATAGCTGTTGTTGGCGGTCTTGATACCGTACTTGACGGCGTCGGCGAGGATCGTTTGCCACGCCTTCGTCATCGTCGCGGCATCCGAACGTCCAACGGAGTCGTTCGAAATCGAGTAGCCGACGATGTCCGCGACCGGTGCGTGTCCGTTGTCCGCGGCAGTGGTTCCCCAGTTGCCGCCCGCAGCGATCCCAGCGACGCCAGTTCCGTGCGGAAGCCAGTTGTCGGCGGTGCTGAGTCCGAGCTGCACGTTGGCGAGCATGCGATTGCGCTTGGTCAGATCGCCTTCTTCGTAGAAGGTCCGGTGCGCTCGCCCGGTCGTCCCGCTATTCGAGTCGAGACCGGTGTCCATGATGGCCGTAGCGATCCCCTTGCCCTTGTAGCCGAGAGCGTTGACCGCGTCCGAGTTGTGATTGGCGCCGTTCGTCGCGGACTTGATCGCGGGGTAGCTGTATCGATTCGGCGTCAGCCGTGCGACACCATCGAGCCCGCGCACTGCCGCGACGTCCTTGAATGCGATCTCGATCGCCGACCAATTGACGATCCAGAAGTTCTCGTAGACACGGCCGCCGAGCTTCTCGACCGCCGCGGTGAACGCAGCACGATCACGCGTTGCGGACTGTTCGTACGAACGAACGATCGCGGCGACGTCGGCTGCCGAAGCGCCACGCTCACGAGCTGCACGCAGTGCCGTAAGGTCGAACGAACGAGTGCGGAACTCGACCAGCCACTGCTCGGCGCCTTCGACGAGGCGCCCAGGAGCCCCGTGCCCTTCGGCGGGTTGCGGGAAGGTATCGGGCGCGGGGAGCATCGCGCCCTGTGCAGGCACGAATGCGGCGAGGGCAAGCGAGGCCAAGCTCGCCGAGAGAAAGCGATGTCTCATGGATGGACTTCCGTCGAAGGGATGCGTCGCCGAATGCGAACGAACACGTCACGCATCTTGTCATGGGGGTGCAGACTGGCGGCACGCTCAGCGTAGCAGAACTCGGAACGCTGCGCGGTCGGCGAGCCGAAGTGCGACCCGCCGCTCGCGTCGATCACCGAGGCGCCGACGCAGAAGTGAAAGCCGATGCCGCGCTACGTGCTTCGCAAGCGCAATTTGCTGCATCACGTGCGCAAGGTCTTGCCGGAGCTCGAGACCTTCGTCGACATCGGTTGCGGTGCCGGCGACCTTGGATGCTGAACGCGATGCGCAAGGAGCGAAGGCTCGACGAAGAATCGCACGAGCGCCGTCGAAGCGCTCGTGCATGCGTCGTTGCGGGCCGGCTCAGATATCGCCGACGAGGCCCATACCCGCGTTCGAAGCGACGAGGCCGAGCGCGTTGACCGGATCGACGACCAAGAACTGGTTGTAGAAGCGCAGCCCGACCAGCGAGTTGCTGTTGGGCAAGGTCAGCGGCACCGAGGCCGTGCCGCCAGCGGACGTCGCGAGACCGATCATCACCTCGCCCGATGCGAGAAGCTGGCAGCCAGTCGCGTACGTGAACGGCAGGTTGATCGCTCCCCAAGAGGTGTCGGAGAAGCCGAGCACGAGAACCGCCGGCGCACTCGGGCGAGCGGAGGCGAGTTCGATCTGCATCGTCTTGCCGATGCCCGGCGTGTCCTTCGACGAAAGGACGGGGATCTGGAGACCATTGTCGCTCCAGACGCGGTACTGCCACTTCGCGGGCGTGCCGAAGGTCCACGTCCCGTTCCGATAATCGTAGTGATACGAATCGGTACCGGTCGAGGAGACGGGGAGGTTGAGCTTGTCCGTGTTGTCGATCGTCAAGAAGAACAATACGTTGTCCTCGATCCGCACCATCGGACTGAACGGCACGCTGTACATCGCGGCCGAGGTGCCGACGGAGACGGTTCCGCTCCCGAGGACCTTGCCCGGCGCACCGGCCGTCGTGTCGTATTCGCGCAGCCGGACCGTGACGGTGACCGGCGACGACTTGGCGCTCATGTAGAAGTCCGCACGGCAAACGTTGAGCACGGGGTGGCTGAATTCCATGAACGCGATCTCGGTGGCAGTCGTCGAGCCCGCTGCCAACGTTTGCGTCCAGTTGTTGGTGAAGCCGACCGTGCAACCCTGCGCGGCGCCGGGACAGCCTGTGCCGTACTTCGTGTACTCCGACTGGAGCGGCGGGCCCGAGCCTTCGGTGAATGCCCAACCGAAGGTCTGCTTGTTGTTCTCCATCGTGACTCCCGTCACGCGGAAGAGCACCGAGCCCGTCGCTGGAGCCTTGAAGATGGCGACTTCGTAGAGGTTGCGCGGCGTCTTCGAAGACGCGAGGACCGTCGAACCCATCAAGACTTCGACGTTGAGGTCCGACCAAGCCTTCGACGTCACGACCTGGCGCATCCACGTCGCGACGGCGCGATACGTCTTCCCGGCCTGCACCGGGAACGGACGCTGCCATGTCGTCGCGGTCGAATCGACGGTCGCTCGCCCCCAGCCCGACGACGACTGCGCGAGCGTCATCGCCGAGTCGTCGCGGAGGAGACCCATGCCGTAGGCGTTGCGGTCGAAGCTCGAGTTCTGCGTGCTGATGTCCTGAGCCGTCGCGAGCAGGATCGCCTTCGTTTCTTCTGCAGTGAGCGTAGTCACCGCGCTGCGAAGCAAGGTCGCGGCTCCGCAGACCTGCGGCGCCGCCATCGACGTTCCATCCGCGGTCCAGTTGGTGTTCTCGTTGTCGTTCTGCGGCATGACGGTGCGAACACCACAGGCAGCGATGTCCGGGTAGAACCGCTGCGTGTCGCCGTTGAGCGGTCCACGCGACGAGAACGACGCCATCGTGTGCGAGTTGGCGTTGACCGCTCCGACCGCGATCCCGTTCGCACAGGACTGGCTGTAAAGGGTGCTCGACGCGGCATTGCCCCCCGCGACGATGATCATGATGTCGCCGGTGATCGCGCACTGGTCCAGTGCCTGCTGCGTGACATCGAGCGGATCGGACCAACCCGAATAGCTGTTGTTGGCGGTCTTGATGCCGTGTTTGACCGCGTCGGCGAGGATCGACTGCCACGCCTTCGTCATCGTCGCGGCATCCGAGCCTCCGCCGGGGTTGTTCGAAATCGAGTAGCCGACGATGTCCGCGACCGGTGCGTGCCCGTTGTCCGCGGCCGCGGTGCCCCAGTTACCGCCGGCCGCGATCCCCGCAACGCCCGTCCCGTGTGGATGCGTGTTATCGGCGAGCTCCGTGCCGACCTGCACGTTGGCGAGCATGCGATTGCGCTTGGTCAGATCGCCTTCCTCGTAGAACGTCCGGTGCGCACGCCCGGTCGTCCCGCTATTCGAGTCGAGACCGGTATCCATGATGGCCGTCGCGATTCCCTTGCCCTTGTAGCCGAGAGCATTGACGGCGTCCGAGTTGTGGTTTGCGCCGTTCGTCGCGGTCTTGATCGCGGGGTAGCTGTAGCGATTCGGCGTGAGGCGGGCGACTCCATCGAGTCCACGCACGGCAGCGACGTTCTCGAAGGCGATCTCGATCGCCGACCAATTGACGATCCAATAGTTCTCGTAGACACGACCGCCGAGCTTTTCGACTGCAGCGGTGAACGCAGCACGATCACGCGTTGCGGACTGTTCGTACGAACGAACGATTGCGGCGACGTCGGCAGCCGATGCGCCGCGCTCACGAGCTGCACGCAGCGCCGACAGGTCGAACGAACGAGTGCGGAACTCGACCAACCACTGCTCGGCGCCTTCGACGAGACGCCCTGGAGCCCCGTGCCCTTCGGCGGGTTGCGGGAAGGTATCGGGCGCGGGGAGCATCGCGCCCTGTGCAGGCACGAATGCGGCGAGGGCAAGCGAGGCCAGGCTCGCCAAGAACACGGAATGTCTCATGTATGGGCTCATCTCGAAGGGAGGAAGCGCAGGGTCACACCAAGGTTCCATGGGGGCAGGTGGACGGACTGCGGCAGCAGCATAGCAGCGTCTCACAAGCTCGGTCGCGCCGAATGCACATCGACGAGGAGGGGCGAGCCCGCACCGCTCAGTAGAGCAGGACCGCGCGCCGTCTCGCCACGAACGCGTCCATGCCACGCTGGGCGAGATTCATCAGTTCGCTGGCGGACGCGCCGTCACGGAATCGCTCGAAGACCTGGCGATTGGCCAGCAGTCGAACGTATTTCTCGGACTTCCACGACGCGCCGAACAGGTCCCGCAACGCCGTCGCCACTTCGAATCCGAAACGGACGGAATCGAGCTTTCGCCGGTCTTCGACGACGAAGGCAACACCTTGGCACAGTTCCCCTTCGAACTTGCTCGATGCCGGAACGAACCGAATCGGGTAGCACGACACGCCCGGGACCGCGGCAGTCCGCAGCCTCCGAGCGAGGGCATTGCCATCGATCCAAGGCGCGCCGATGCGCTCGAACGGCGTATCGGTCCCGCGCCCGACCGACACGTTCGTCGTCTCGATCAGTCCGACGCCGGGGTACAGCGTTGCCTCGTAGAGGTTGCGCATGTTGGGACTCGGCGGAACGAACGGCAGCCCGGTTTGATCGAACAGCATCGCGCGATCGAGACCCCGACACGGGATCACGACCAAGTCGAGCCCATTCAGCTCTTCACGTTCCTTCACGAAGAGTCGCGCGAGTTCGCCGACAGTCATCCCATGACGTACGGGGAGCGAGTGCCAAGCGACGAAACTCTCGTCGACACCGCTGAGCATCGGACCCTCGACACGCTCACCACCGATCGGGTTCGGTCGATCGAGAACGATGTAGCGAAGCCCGTGCTCGCGCGCCGCTTGCATCGTGAGCCCCATCGTCGCGATGTAGGTGTAGAAGCGGCATCCAATGCTCTGAATGTCGAACACGAGACAGTCGACACCTTCGAGCATTTCGCGCGTCGGCTTGCGAACGTCACCGTAGAGGCTGTGGATCTCGAGCCCGGATGCGTGCTTCGAACTCGACACCTTCTCGTCGAGCTTTCCTTCGAAACCGTGCTCGGGCGAAAAGAGCGCCACCAGTCGAAATGCCTTCTGCGCGAGGAAGATGTCGACAATGCCACGCCCACTCGCATCGATGCCGGTCTGGTTCGTGACGAGACCGACACGCTTCCCGGCGATGGGCTCGAAGCCCTTCTCGATCAACACGTCGAGACCGGTCGCGACGACCGCGGGCTTTTGCTGTGCCTGCGCAACGAATGCGATGCAGAAGGCGACGAGAATCGTACGGGTAGCGATATTCATCGGATGTCGTCTCGCGAGCGATGACCGTCGACGAGCCGCCAGATGCCGAGCGGATTGGCATCCTGCAACTCTTCGGGCAAGAGAGCACTCGGGCAGTTCTGATAGCAGACCGGACGCACGAACCGTTCGATCGCGGCAGTGCCAACCGAAGTCGTGCGCGCATCCGTCGTCGCGGGATAAGGACCCCCGTGCTGCATCGAAGCGCACACTTCGACACCCGTCGGGAAGCCGTCGAACACGACACGACCGACTCTGGCCTCGATCCGCGCCACGAGGTCCGCGTCCTCTGCCGTCGCACCGAAAATCGTGCCCGTCAACTGCCCTTCGAGGTTGTCGACGACCTGCGCTACTCGCGCGCGGTCCTCACACACGACGACGATCGTGCACGGTCCGAAGACTTCTTCTTGGAGAACGGGTTCGGCGAGGAACGTCGCTGCAGAACAACGCAGCAGCGCAGGGCGTCCATCACAATGGCCCTCGCCCTTCTTCCCTTGGACGACGAGATCGACTCCGGCAGTAGCAGCGTGCCGCGAGATTCCTTCGTCATAGGATTCGCGAATCCCCGAATGCAACATCGGATGCGCTGCCGCCTCGCGCATCGCATCCGCTACTGCGTGCAGGAAGTGCTCCGTCGTCTCCCCGGCAACCGTCAGGACGACTCCCGGGTTCGTGCAGAACTGCCCGACTCCCATCGTGATCGATTGCACCAGCCCCTTGGCGATGACCGCCGCATCGTGCTCGAGCGCACGCGGCAAGAACACCGTCGGATTGACCGATCCCATCTCCGCGTAGACGGGAATCGGATCGGGACGCGAGGCAGCGGCATCGAACAACGCACGTCCCCCCTTCAACGAACCCGTGAAACCGACAGCGCGCGTCCTCGCGTCGAGCACGAGCGCGAGGCCGACGTCGACCGACTCACCCTGGATCAACGAGAAGGTGCCGCTGGGGAATCCAGTGTCGACGACTGCTGCATGAATGGCTTCCCCGACGAGCTCGGAGGTTCCAGGGTGCTTCGGATGCGCTTTGACGACAACCGGACAACCGGCAGCGAGCGCTGACGCGGTATCGCCACCGGCAACCGAGAACGCGAGCGGGAAGTTACTGGCCCCGAAAACGACGACCGGGCCGAGCGCCCGTGCCATGCGACGCGTGTCCGGTCGCGGCAGCGGCGACCGCTGGGCATCGGCCGTATCGATACGCGCATCGACCCACGAGCCTTCGCGGAGCAAGGTCGCGAACATCCGCAGTTGCGCACAGGTACGACCTCGCTCGCCCTGGAAGCGCCCGATCGGCAAACCCGATTCCTGCGAGGCGCGTTCGAGCAGCGTTTCGCCGAGCCCTTCGATGTGCGAAGCGATGCTGTCGAGCAAATCGGCTTTCTGCCCGCCGGAGTACGCACGCAACTCGAGTGTTGCCGACGCGGCGAGCTCCATGGCGCGCGTGATTTCGTGCAGCGTCGCTTCGTGGAACGTGCCGGGCAACGGCTCGTTCGTGCGTGGATCCAATGCGCCGAAACTCACTGCATTCTCCGCAGCGAGATCCGATCCGAGGCGTTGCTTGCCGTGGAACTCCATGATCTCCTCCTCTGTCTACTCTCTTCTCTTCAGTCGAGTCGAGGTCTCGTCGCAAGGGCGTTGCGAATCACCATGAGTGCGCCGTCACGCTGCGCACCCACCGCTGCCGAACGCGGCGGACGACACCGCTCGGAGCCCATGTCGCATTCGCTCTGAACGAGCTTGATGAGCTGGACGAACTCCGGAACCGTATCGAGTCGCAGCAACGGCAAGAACCACCGATACAACTCGAATGCCCCGCGATGATCGCCGGCAATCGCACGATCGAAGAGTTCGACCGATTCGCGAGGCATGGCGTTGACGAGACCGGCGATCCAACCGACGGCACCAGCGGCGACGCCTTCGACGATCATGTCGTCGAGCCCTGCGAAAAGCGCGAGTCGATCACCACACAGAGCACGGATCGCGGTGATCCTCCGAAGGTCGCCACTCGATTCCTTGACTGCTTGCACGTTCTCGAACCGCGCTGCGAATTGCTCGAGCTCTGGCGGCGTCAAGTCGGTGCCGTAGGCGATCGGGTTGTTGTAGATCATGCACGGCAGGTCGGTTGCCTCGATCACGGCGGCGAAGTGGTCGTGGATCTCGTGCATCGGGCCCTTGTGCACGTAGGGCGGAAGAACCATCAGCGCCGAGCACCCGACCTCCTGTGCCGTTCTCGCGATCTGGCAGGCTGCCCGCGTCGACAACGCAGACACAGCGGCCATCACGGGGATACGTTCACCGATCGCGCCGACGCACGCCGCGAGAAGATCGCGCTTCTCCTCGAACTCCAGAGTCGCACCCTCACCGAGCGAGCCGAGTGGGACGATTCCTGTGCATCCATGATCGGCGAGCCACGTCACATGCTTGGCAACGAACTCGAAGTCAACCTCGTCATCGTTCGTGAACGGTGTCGTGATCGCCGGCATCACGCCGCGAAAGTTCATCGGGACTGTCATGCGAGCATCCTGCACGGAGCAGGTGATCCAAGCGAACGGGAAACAGCGGTGGACGCACTCGATCCTCCAGATCGCCGAGGAGTCGCGCGACGATCGGACCACAGACACGACCTTGACACGGCCCCATTCCACAACGCGACTTGAGCTTGCAATCGCGAATCGACCCGTATTCTTCGATCTCTCGCCTCTCGACGTCCTCACAACGGCAAACGAGCGTCTTCGGGTCCATGTCGAGCACGCGATGCGACGGAACGGCGAAGACGCGCTGGAGCGAGCGAGCGAATTTGCGCTCACGTTGCACACGCCTTGCCACGCGCGCAGCGTCCGCCAATCGTCCTGCAGCCGCAAGTCCCGCGACCGCGCCTTCGGCGAGCGCTACGTCGACGCCACCGATCCCGGTGCACTCCCCCGCCGCGAAGCACGCAGGATCCGATGTCCGCCCCACTTCGTCGACCTCGATCGTCGCGCTGCGTGCTGCATCCCGCGACAAGCGAATGCCGAGCAGTTGAGCAAGTCGCGTGCGAGGGACGAGCCCATGCCCGATCGCGACCCAGTCCGCTCGGTGGTCGTGGGGCTCACCGGCTGCATCGACGAACGACGCGATCATTTCCGATCCGCTCGTGTCCTCGGACCCACGAATCTCGACGAGGCGACGTCCGTGGTTCGTGAACCGACGCGTCTTTGCCGTGAGGCGAACGGCTTGCGCGAACTTGTTCGGATGACCCAACAACGACGGCGCGAGTCTGAGGAGACGCCCGTGCGATACTTCTTCTTCGATCTGCACGCGCGCACCTGCATCGATCACGGACTTCGCCACGGCAAGGAGAAGCGGTCCGGTTCCGGCGAGCAACACGCGCTTGCCCGCCAAGTCGAGTCCGCTCTCGAGCAGCGCTTGGAGCCCACCGACCGAAGTCACACGAGGAAGCGTCCAACCCGCGACGGGAACGACGAACTCCGTCGCTCCCGTCGCGAGAACGATCCGATCCGCCGACAGTTCGAGCGTCCCGCCCGAAGTCTCGGCGATGAGACGATTGGCGCTCGTCGCATCGAAGATCGTCGTCTTTGTCAGCACACGGACGCCAGCGCGTTTGCAGCGTTCGATCCAACGCCGCTTTGCGGCTGGCTCGTGAGTCGGTTGCGCTGCAGCCGAACGAGCGCGCCAAATCTGACCGCCAGACTCGTCGTTGTCATCAACCAGAATCACGTCGCATCCCGACTCCGCTGCATGCGTTGCCGCAGCGATCCCTGCGGGACCGGATCCGACCACGACGACATCCGCTCGCTCACGCTCGTGAGCCGCATCGAACGCTGTGGGGCGCTCGACCGACGCCGTCGACAGAGTTTCGATCCGCATGCCTTCGCGAACCACGACTCGACACGTTCTTTGATGGGGTACGCCGTCGATCGTCGCACGGCACTCGAAGCAGGTTCCCATCCCACAGAACGGAGCGCGAGGCTCGCCGCGCCGCGACGTTCGAAAGCCAGTGACGCCAGCGTCGAGCATTGCTGCAGCGACGCTCGTCCCTTCGTGCGCACGGAAAGGACGATCGTTCACCGAATACTCGACAATACCTCGTGGAAGCGAATCAGCCCGTTCCATGCATGCTCCTCGTGGGCAAGTATGGATCGATCGGGAAGTCTGCATCGGCGCAATCGAAGACGTGATCCACGAGGAGTTTCGCCGTAGATAGCGATGTCGTGATTCCCAAGCCCTCATGGCCACATGCGAGCAACAGTCCACGGCTGTGAGGTGCATCGATCGGCCCGACGAGCGGCAAGTGATCGTCGGTGGCGACTCGAAACCCCGCCCACGCACGCAAGGCCGCGAGCTCTCCGATACCGGGCACGAATCGAGTCGCACGCTCGATCATTCGACGCAACAACGACGCGTCCACCGTCGCATCGGCGGCTTCGAACTCGCGTGAGGAGCCGAGAAGCATCTGACCGGTAGCACGCGGTTGGAGATTGAACGCGACCGAAGCACGATCGTCGCCATGCGCGCTCGCGAGGTATCCGAGTTCGACGAGTTGATGTCGCGCGAACCCCGGATAGCGATCCGTGATGACGAGCTGCCCCTTGCGGCGTCGAAGCCGAACGTGCTTCAGTGCTGCTCGCGCTTCTGCATCGAGAATGTCGAACGCTGCTTCACCCGCCGCATCGATGACCCATGCAGCGTCGAGTGTTCGACCATCTTCGAGCTCGACGGTGCGACCACGGATCCGCCGCACGCATGCTGATTCGACTCGTGCACCGTGCGCTCGTGCATCATCGAGCATTGCCTCGACCACGGCAGGCGCGTAGATCACGAAGTCATCCGGAACTCGTAGTGCACCTGCGAGTCCGCGCGCAAGGCACGGCTCGGCTTCACGCATCGCATCTTCGTCGAGCAACTCGCTGGCGACACCGAAATCCGAGTAGTACGTCTGCTTGGAACGCGCAGCCTCGTAACCACCATCGTCCTCGGCGATCCACAGCGTTCCCGTCGGATCCGCCTCGATTCGCTCGGCGACCGTCGGCGGAACCGAATCGACGAACGCGTGCAGCAGGGCGCGCCCTTGCAGCGTCAGACGCATCTGCGCATCCGAATCGTCCATCACGACGATGTGCCCCATTCCCGCGGCTGTCGTGTGATTGCCAGGGGGCTCGCCATCCAGGATGCGGACGTTGCAACCTCTACGCGCAAACTCGCGGCCGCAAGCTGCTCCCACGAGCCCGGCCCCCACGACGATCACATCGCTCGCGCGCGTCACGTTCGCTCGGAATCGAGGTCGCTCACGAATCCGCTTCGGAACGGATCCGCCGAATCGAGAAGCAACGTCGTCTCCCCCGTCATGAACGCCCGTCCACGGATCGTCGGGACGATCCACGGTCCATCACCAGTGATCTCCGCCGGCAACTCGTCGCCGACTGTGGCATTGCGGTACGAGGCTTCGAAGCAGCTTCCGATCGTCGACTCCTGCAAGAACGTCACGCCCGGCTCGAGCTTGCCCGCGGCGGCGAGACACGCGGTTTTCGCACTCGTGCCCGTTCCACATGGGGACCGATCCCATGCCTTCCCCGGGCAGAGGACGAAGTTCTTCGAAAGTGCACCGTCGATGCTCGGTCGACCGAACAGCTCGACGTGATCGATCTCCAGACCGTCCGAACCCGTGATACCGGATCGATGCAAAGACTGACGGACGTCCCATGTGAGATCGGTGAGGGCTTCGATCTCGAGGAGCCCGATGCGCGCGTCCGGATCATCGATGAGGAAGAACCAGTTGCCTCCCCATGCCACATCCCCATGAATGGTGCCGTGCCTCTCGGTCGTGACGGCGACGGTCGTCTGCGCACGGCGACTCGGGACGTTGTCCACCGCTACCCGTCCATCCGAGAGGATCTCGAACCAGACGTCGCCAACCGGAGTCTCGAGCCGATGACGTCCGCCATCGATGCGACCGACATGGACGAGCGTTTTCGCGACGCCAATCGTTCCGTGCACACACATGTGCAGACAGCCGACGTTGTTGAAGAAGATCACCTGCGCAACGGCGTCGGCGTGCATCGGCTCGAGCAACACGGCACCGACGACCGCATCGTGACCACGCGGCTCGGTGACGACGGACCGCATGAACGCGCGATGTGCGGATGCGAACCGCCGCGCTCGCTCTCGCGCCGAACCGGACCCGAGATCCGGTGCTCCGTCCACGACGACTCGCGTCGGCTCGCCTTCGGTGTGCGAGTCGAGAACGACGATGCGATCGAGGTTGCGACCAGAGTTCTGGCTTGCCATGACGAAAACGTTTCTTGCGTGTTACTGAAGTGCTTCTGCGCGACGAACGCGGGCCCTGAACCAACTTCAGATCATGCACCCGAGTCGCGATACATTCTGCCTCGCGATAGGGAACAGTAGAGAGCCGGTCCTTCGTCGACCAGGACGCACAGTCGCGTGTCCTGGTCCCCACATTGCGAAGGACACGGTATCCGTCCCTTTTCTCGTCTGGTTCCATCTCTCATGAGAAGCCCGTTCTTCGCCGTGATCACGGCAGCCCTATCTCTTCCTTCCATTGCGTCGAACATCGCAGTCGCTCAGAACGTCGACGGCGTCGCACCCGCGCAAGAGCAGCAGAAACAGCCTGTTCCCGGCCTCGTCGCCGGCACGGAGAGCTGGATCGTCCACTTCCA
>JAGQQW010000001.1 GCA_020426005.1 Planctomycetota bacterium
AACGCGTGTCGACGACCGGGCAACGCGTGTCCACTGGCGGGCAAATCGTCAGTTCGGCGGGGCACTGTGGCGGGAAGATCTGGCACGAGGTCTGCACCGGCGGACACTTCGTCTGCGACGGCGGGCACTTCGTGTCACTCGGCGGGCAACGCGTGTCGACGACCGGACAACGCGTATCCGATGGCGGGCACGTCGTCAGTTGCGTCGGGCACTGCGTCTGCACCGGCGGGCATTGGGTTTGCGTAGGCGGACACTTCGTCAGCGACGTCGGACACTGGGTGTCGACGACCGGACATCGTGTCAGCTCGGGCCGACTCGTCAGCTGTTGCGCTGCGAGGCGGTCCGAGAAGGCCGTGAGCGCGAAGCACACGCTCATCACGGCGAAGAAGACCGAACGGCGAATCATGGAACCTCCAGGGGAACGGGTTCGCGAGGTGACGGAAGAAAACATGAGGTTGGTCCGGCTCTGGCAGCGCCGTGAGCGCGGGACCCTGGCGGATGTCTGTCGAAACAGATGAAAACTGGACGCGGTGACGTCGAAAAGTTGTTCCGTCCGGCAGGGCACTGCAGTCCGGAACGAGCGCGATCGGGAGGATTGCCCGATTCACGCGAACGACCCGATAGGATCGCTCTCCAGCGAGCGCTGCATCCTGCAAGCGCATCAGATCGTTCTGGAGCGACAGGAACCACTCGTTCGTGACGGTAATGATGTCACGAATCCGTACCGCGCAGGTGCGCACGCGCGTTCGATCGCTTGCAAGGCCCGGTGACTTGATCCGCAAGCCCCCTTCGCGTCGCACGAGTCGGGACATCACCGTACCGCAGCCTGCGGTCATCGCCATTCGGGGTGAGTCCCCGCTCCATGGCGCGGCGATCCGTCGCGCACAGGACACACGATCCCGGGAAGAACCGGCGAGAAAGGCAGCGAGAAAGAAAGTCGACGCATTCCGAACACGACGCCAGCTCCGTGCGTCTGCGTGCAAGTCACGAAAAACGAAGGGGTTTGCGAGTCCGGACTCGGCGAGGATTGCCAGTTCTACTTTGCAGGGCCTCACCGGCCGCACACGCCTCGAAACTGCTCCTCGACCCCACCGAAATCGTCATGGTTGCGCCCACCGCACCGAGTTCGAGCCCGTCGGACATCGCCGATCCGCCGCCACATCGAGAGCCCTTGCTCGCGAGCATGGCCGGAATCGCCGCCGCACTTTGTGCCGAGGGCTCGGTCGGACTCTTCGGCTATCCCCTCCTTCGCGCCGCGTCTTGGTGCTTGCTCGCGGTCGCTCTCGTCGCCGGCGTTGCGTGGCGTCACACGACCTATCGCAACCTCGCGTGGATCGTCGCCGGGAGCGTGCTCGGATTCTTGGCGACATCGTCACTCGTGCCTGCCGCGCGCGTCGCTGGAATCGCTCTCGTCGTCGCAGCGATTGCACAGTCCTCCACGCAGACCTCCGCGAAGAGCACGCTCCTGCGCCAGGCAACGATCGCGATCTTGATCTTCGCGATCTACTCGTTCGCGATCCGCGCGGTCCCCACGTTGTGGCACCTCGCGGACACGATCTCGGGCCTACTCGGAACGATTGCTGGTCACGCGGGCTCGCTCGCGGGCAAGCTCCTGGCCGTCGATGGATGGTCCGCGGCACGCGCGCCGGGGACCGAAACGCCGCTGGTCGTGGGCACGACGTTCGCGGGCTTCGACATGCTCGTGCTGTTCGGAACCCTGCTCGCGGTCCGCTATCCCAGGCGACTCGGAGTCTTGGGGCTCGGGCTGGCCGTACTGTTCGGCATCCACCTCGTACTGCTCGGGGTCCTGACTCTCTCGCCCGCGCTGTGGCACGCGTTCGCGCACGAACGGGGCCCCGTTCAGACGTGGCAATTCCCTGCGCTCTTCGTCGTCGCCGATATGGTCGCGATCGCGGCTCTCGTGCGTTTCGTTCGCCCGAGCGAACCACCCGTGGACGCTGTCGTCAGTCCACGACCGCTTCTCCTGACGATCGTCGCAGCCGTCCTTGCTGCGTTGACGCCGGCATTCTTGACCCTGCCATTCGGTCGTTGCTCGCTGGAGGGAAAACACGTCGTCGCGAGCGACAACGTCTACGGCAACTGGGAACGACCGAAGCACGGCGATTACGGCCGTCTGTCGATCGGGATGTACGGAATGCTCGAGACGTTCGTCGAGAGCCTCGGCGGCACGTTCACCCACGAGAAAGAGCTGACGGACGAGGTCCTCGCACAGACCGACGTCCTGATGCTGATGTATCCGCACGAGGACTGGCTACCCGGCGAACTCGAGCGCATCCACAACTATGTGCGCAACGGTGGCTCGCTCGTCATCTTCGGCGAGCACACCATTCGCGAGAAGGACGGGAAGGCGCGCTTCAACGATGTCCTGTCGATCACGGACATGGTCGTGCCCTTCGACGCGGCGCTCTTCCAAGTCGGTGGTTGGCTGCAATCGTACGACCCGCACGTCCATCCGATCACGTCCGGCATCAGCCAGGATCGAAACGCCTTCGGCGTCGTGACCGGCGCATCGGTAACCACGCATTGGCCCGCGCGCCCCTTGCTGCTCGGCCGTTGGGGATTCAACGACTTCGGTGACGAGGCGGGCAACGCCATGCTGGGCGACCACGCGTACAACCCGGGCGAACGACTCGGTGACGTGGTCCTGATCGCCGAGCAAGAAGTCGGCGACGGCATCGTCATCGCGTTCGGAGACACGTCGAGCGTGACCAATGGCATCACGATGGGCGTGCACGATTTCAACGCGCGTCTCCTCGGCTATCTCGCCGCGCGACCATCGAGTCCGAAAGCCATGTGGCGACAGCTCCTGGGATCGCTGCTCCTCGCCTGTCTCGGCTTCGTACTGTTCCGCACCGGAAGCACGGGGCTCATCGCAGCCGCTGGGCTCTTCGCATTGTCGACGATCGCGAGCGATGCATGGACCTACGAACTCGGGACGATGCTGCCCGACGGTCGTCAGGTTTCGAAGCCGAACGACCTCGCCTACTTCGATACCGCGCACCTCGGAAAGTACGACGACGAAGCGTGGCGCTGGGACGGGACCATGGGTTTCCGCATGACGCTCAACCGCAACGGCTATCAATGCCTCGAGCTGCACGACTTCACTCGTGAGCGCCTCGAGCGCGCAGGCCTCGTGATGTCGATCGCGCCGCAGCGAGAGTTCACGGCCAAGGAGCGCGAGATCGTGCGTGAGTTCGTGAACGGTGGAGGAACCTTCATCGTGACCGCGAGCTACCCCGACGTGCGTGCTAGCGAGAGCTTGCTACGCGACTTCGGATTCGAAGTCGGTCGCATCAACGAGCTGCCAGGCCGTGAGCCGCAGCCCATGGGACACTTCAAGGCTCCCTACTGGCCGTTCGAGGATGGGTCGTTCGCCTTCGTGAGGTTTCACGAAGCGTGGCCGGTCGCGGACATCGCAGCGCCGACGGCCACGCCTGCGAAGATTCTGTCCTACGGAACGGGCAACTACCCGGTGATCTTGCAACGGGACTACGGCAAGGGGCACTTCATCGTCATCGGGGACTCGTCGTTCGTGCACAACAAGAACCTCGAGTACGAAGGCGGCCAACTGATCGAAGGCAAGCGCGAGAACGCGGACTTCTGGCGCTGGCTTCTCGGCGGCATCCGTGGCGAACCGTGGCACCCTGAGAACCCCACTGCGAACGAAGGAGGCAAGTGATGCGCCTGTTCCCGTGGCTTGCAATCGGACTTCTCGCGACCGCATGCTTCCTGGCGAGCGGGTTCTTCGGCACGTTCGAGACGCGCTCGTGGGTCCTCTTGCTCGCGCTCGGCGTCGTCTGCTCCATGACGGTCGACGTCGACGTTCGAGCACGCCCTCGCACGATCGGCATTCTCGCGGCCTGCACGCTACCAGCCGTATTCGTGCTGCACGATGTCGAACGGATCGGCCCCCTCCTCATGCTCGGTGGCTTCGGGCTCGTCGCGGTGCAGAACACGCACGGACTCCTGAACAGGGCTGGTCGAGGCGCACTCTTCGCCGGCGGTGTCTGGATCGCACAGAGCGTCACGATGTTCGTCTACGGCACGTTGACGGCACGCGTGCCCGAACTGCCGCGCTTCCTCACCGAACCGATCTCGTTCCTCGTCGGCGTTGCCGGAGTGGACCACGCACTCGATGGAGCGCGCCTCGTGATGTTCTCGATGCGCGCGAAGCACGCCCTCGCACTCACGTGGTCGTGGTTCGCCGACCCCGGCTTCGCGTGCTTCTTCGTCGCGGGAACAGCATTCCTCGTATTGCGAGCAACCCGTGGCCGTCTCGGCTCTTGGCTGCGCTTCGTCGGGATCTGCGTCGTCTGGCTCTTCGTTCGCGCGACCGTGTCCGCGACTCTGTTCATGCACACGGCGCTGCTCACCGACTATGACGAAGAGCTCGCGCACGCGAAGGACCTCTGGAATCCATGGTTCGACGCGGCGTATCTGCTTCCGCTCGTACTCTTCCTTGCCTGGCTCGTGCGAGCCAAGCCGTCGCACGATCTGCCCGCATCCGAAACATCGCGCTTACTGCCGCTGCGCGAAAGCACGCTGGCCGGCCTTGCCGGCTTTGCCGTCATCCTCGGCTTCTTCTGGTTCCCGTCTGGCGAACGCAAAGCGGGCAGAGTGCTCATCGACGAGTACCACAGCCAGGTATCGGAGTGGACCCGATCGCGTTGGCCCGCCAAACGCTATGACACCGTCGGCACTCAGCGACCGTACGACACGGAGTGGTACGGCGAGGACGCGGCGTACAACTACGCATCGCTCTACGAATACTGCGCCCTCCACTACGACGTCGATCGCCTGTTGACGCGCATCGACGACACAAGGCTCGCGAATGTCGACGTGCTCGTGCTGAAAGTGCCGACGCGAGAGTTCGAGGACAGTGAGGTCCGAGCCGTTCTCGACTTCACGAAGCGCGGCGGTGGCTTGCTCCTGATCGGAGAACACACGAGCGTCTTCGGGTCCGGCGTTTCGATCAACCAGATCGCGCGCGAACTCGGCTTCGAGTTCCGGTACGACTGCCTCTTCGGGATCGATGAAGTCTTCCACCAGTCGTACGAGCCATGGCTCATGCCGCATCCGGCGAGTCAGCACATGGGACCGATGGAATTCGCGATCTCGTGCTCGATCGATCCGGGATTCACGTGGGGAACCGCGTTCTTGCGAGGCATCGGTCTCAAGAACCTCGATGCGGACTACCACGCGCGGAACGCGTATCCACAACCGAACGACTCAGCACAGATGCTCGCTGGATCCTTCGTGCAGGGATTCGCGACCGACTTCGGTGAAGGCCGAGTACTCGCGTTCACCGATTCGACGATCATGGCCAACTTCAGCTTCTTCGAGCCGGGAAAGAGCGAGCTCTTCCTCGGAATGCTCGAGTGGCTCGATCACGAACAGGGCATGCCCACGTCCTGGCTCGCGCTCACGGGACTGGCACTTGCACTCGGCGTGCTCGTCCTCGTGATCCGAAGACCATCGACTCTCGTACCGGCGTTCACCTTCGCGCTCCTCGGATCGACGATCGGGATCGTCACGGTACATGCCGCGAACGCGACCTCGATGCCCTTCCCCGAACGCAAACGCCCGTGCGTCGCAGTCGGGTTCGATCGAAGTCTCTGCACGGCGATCTCGCTGCCCGAGCGCGGCTTCATCGGTGGCAAGGACGACGGCTATGGATTGTTCGAACGCGCGATCCAGCGCCTGACCAAGCCCGTCCTCCCCGGCGAACCGGGCCTCCCGTGGATCACTCGACGCGTCACGACTCTCGAGGACCCGATCGATCCGGCCCAGCTCCCGATGCTGACCCTCGTGCAGCCCTCCGAGGTCCCGACGGCGAGCGCACTCGACAACCTGAAGTCCTACGTCGAACATGGCGGCACGCTCGTCGTCATGAGTACCGCGCCTGGCGCGATGCTCAGCCCGAAGGATGCAGATGCCAGGAAGGACGCCAACGAGATCCAGCTCGCGATCCGCGCGATGTTCCGCATCGACACCGAGGTTCGATCGACGGCAAATGCAGTGCTCGAAGCGTTCGGTCTTCGCGCCGACGAGAGCAAGGCTCTCGCAGGAACGTTGCACGCAAAGGGTTTCCCTGACGTCGAGGCGGAGCACGCGGTAGCGATCGAAGGCGGTGATCCCTTCGTCGTGCTCGAAACGAGTGACGGCAACGTGAACGTCGGCATGACGAAAGCGTTCGGGAGAGGCAAGGTCGTCGCGCTCGGATTCGCATCGCGTTTCCGCGACACCGCGATGGGAATCACGCCGGACGTGATCCCCGATGAGACGGTGCGATCCGTCTACGACTTCGAATTCGCTCTCTGGCGCTCGCTACGCAAGTGATCGATGACGATGCGGCCCGCGGAGCACGCCGGTTCACGCATCGAAGTAGAACCGCATCTGCCGCACGACCACTCGCCGCCCCGATCGAAGATCGAAGCGCAACATGACGCGAAACGCCGTACTGCGTGACGAACCCAGATTCGCGATCGTATGCGCGTGCCACACCGACTCGGTACCGGCTTCGGGCTCTTTGGTGTAGGGATCGATCTTGACGCCCTGAACGAACAACTCGATCACTTCACCATCGCCTGCGATGCGACCTACCGAAGCATCATCACTGAACGTGATTGGCATGTCATCGATCGTGGCGTCGAGTTCGTAGCGAACGAACTCCGGTGCATACCACTGTTCCGTGTCGTAGAACTTCGTCACGGCAACCGAACGCCTTTCTTCATCGTCCATGGCGAGCGTGCCGATGTTGTCGGGTCTCAGTGGCGGTCGCACTCCGAGCAGCTGCGCCAGCAACGGCGGAGGATCGGACTCGATGCGAACGAGACCATCGCCACCGGCGCCGCTGATGCTGTCGACGCTCAGCGGGAAGTTGAGAGACGCGTATCGCCCTCCGTTGCCTCCCGTCGCGTCGATACGCCCACGAATATCGACGAATCCACCGAGCTGGACGAGCAAGGACCCACCACTTCCGGCACCACCCGGTGCAGGGTTCGTGAAGTTGTACAAGTCGCAGTCGAAGCGCTGACCATCGCCACCCCGAAGAAGGAGACTTCCCTTCAGCGCGACGAAAAGATCCCCGCCAATCACCATGTGCAGGATCCCACCGCCTCCGGCTCCTCCGCTCCCTGGAGACCATTGGAGTGGCTCGTTGGCAAAGGGAGTCACTTGGGAAGCACTGTGCGTTCCACTGCCTCCACCGCCCGCACCACCTACCAGATAGACGAGTGCGCTAGGACCACTCAGCGCGCGGAAACTCGCAACGCCCATCGAAGCACTCGCTGCCGATCCGGGACCGAAGTCCTTCGGTGTCGGTCGGGCCTCAGGAGCCATATTGCCGTTGTCGAGACAGCGCCCGCTCGCGCCGGCCGTCGTGAAACCGCCACCACTACCGCCGGCGGCGGTCATTTGGCTGTACGCACCGTACCCAGTGAAGGCCACCTCTTTCGGATCCCCACTCGCGGGATGCGCACGCGAACCGCGCCCTCCCGTGCCTGGCGCACGGTCTTCGAGCGGGTGCCCCTTGGGCATGACGACGTCCTGCCCGTCCACACCGTGGATCGAAATCGCATTGGGACGTAGCGGACTGTCACCTCCGCGGCCGCCGCGACCACCGCCGATCGCTCCCGCGAAACCGTTCTGCCCGATGACCGGAGGTCGCCCGTCGGCACCTTTCAGAACGGTGGCGGTCTCGGTCGGTAGCTCGACGATGCCTTCGATCTGCACCGAGCCGGCAACTCGAAGAACCGGGACCTTGCTGCCGAGGAAGCGAAGGCGCACATCGTCCGGCACGCGAAAGCTCGTGAACTCGAGGATGCCGTTGGTCACGACTTCTTCTTCATTGCTCACGGTCAGCAGCGGCGGCACGACGACTCGATCCGTATCGATCTCGAAGATCGCCCTGCCTCCCGCGTCGACGACATTCGTCGCTTTCGCGATCAGTCGATGATCGAAATCCCCGAGACGACCGCTTCCGCCGAGCGCGATCGGGACGAACGAATCCTTGGACCACGTCCCGCTACCACGAAGCGTGTCGGCTCGTTCAGAATTCGCGAAGTCTTCGACGACCACGCGCCGCGTGCGCGCGGCCGTGCAAGTCTCGAACCGATACGTGGTCGGCTCTGCCCTCGTCGACGCAATGTCACGAACGATGTCGGAAACACGAACCTCGACACACGCGTCGCCTGGCAGCTCGACCGACGGTCTGAAGACGAGGCGCGTACGCCCGGTCGTCACGTCGACATTGATCGAACGTGAACCCGGAATGATCGACCATTCGGATCCGCACCGGCCAGGGCTACGCCGGCTCGCGATCCGGAAGACGACCCCTCCCGAAGACTCACGCAGCGTCAATGGATCGACGATCTCCGAGAACTCGAGCAAGACCGAAGTCTCGCGCGGCACGCACGTCGCGATCCCTGGCACCAGCATCGAGGCCTTGGGACCACGCCCGTCGAAGTCGACGATGCCCTGCGATACGCGCAAGCGACAGCGGAACGAGGACTCGAGACGATCGCCCGACGTCGACTTCAACGTTTGATAGGCATCACGACCGCCCGGAATCTCGAGCTGGTAGACCGCATTCGAAACGAATCCGAAGAACACTTCGTCATTGACGAGTTCGGCCTGCGGGATGAACGACACGACCGCGCCCTGCACGAAGAACGTACCGATCGGTTCGTTCCCCGAAGCGTCGCGCATCCGGAACGTGTTGGTATTGACGCTCGCGGCGTCGATCTCGAAGTTGAACGCGAACTCGAGTCTTTGATTGACGGCGATATCCGTCAGTCCACATCTTTGGTTGCCGCAGCCGAGGTTGCACCGCGTCACGCAAAGAGCCTGGCTGCCGTCTGCGCAACCCGAGATGCCAGGAGAAGTGCTGCCTCCGCCGCCCGAACATGCAGTCGTGACGAAGAGTACGCACGCGAGTACGAACCGGGAGCCCGGCCAGACGCGATCACGAACCATGGGTGTCTCCGATCGAACGTGTCGGAGGGGGCATCGGGTGGGGGCACGGGTGAGTGTGCCCTACTCCATAGTTCGAGCGTCCGGCTCGGTTACCGGACCACTTGCAGCACCGGTGCCGAGAACTCCATCTGGACTTTGGACGTCAGGAGGAGGCCCTGGTAGCCGAGCTCGAGGCCGAGGAACTGCGGCGACGAAAGATGCTGCAACCAAATGGTGAACGACTCGCTCGAGCCGAAGACCGACGCGCCGAGCAAGACTTCCGCATTGGAGTTCAACCACCACGCACCGATACCCGGCCACGCCTTCGGCGCACTCGTGATGCCCACGAAGACCGCTCCGATCTCGCCCTGGCGTCCGTAGAGCTGCAGCCGCGTCGCCGCCGTCAAGAACGTGAACCCCGCGGAGAGGCCGACCATCTTCTGTTTCGACACGGTTGCGAATCCGGACACCGGCCCACCCGTCGTCACCCGAGGATCGAGTTCGAGCGTGCTCGTGGCTGAACCGAGCATGCACGACGCCTGGGACGCCCCACTGCCACCGCCCGACACCTCGGTCTGCGAGTCGCCACGCACACGTACCTTCGAAGTGCCCTTCGCGGTGATGGCTGGGGACGAGCCGAGGAAACTGCCGTTGTCCCCACCACGCAGGATGCAGTTGGTCACGTCCAGTTCGCTGTCGGTGATCGAGATGCCGGTACCGATCAACGCATTGATCATCAGTGTCGGCACCAGAAAGGTATCCGCGAGAAACACCCGGCTGCGATTCGCGTAGATCGTCGACTTGAGCGCACAACCGTGCACGGTCACGGCATCGCAGTTGTCGACGTGAATCGTCGAGAGTGGTGAGAAACCACGCGCGATGGCGAACCCGGTCAACGCAACGGTTCCTGGACAATTGCGAACCGTGACGAACGTGCCCTCGAGGATGAACCCAGCGACCGTGCACGTCTGACCTTTCGGGATGTTCTCGATGACGACGACGTTGGTCGTCGTCGTGATGTACGCACCGCCGAAATCGGCATAGACAGTGAGCGCCTTGGTGATCCTCGGCGCGGTGTAATGGCCACCACGGATCCGAATCCGATCGCCGGCTGATGCAGCATCGACCGCGGGTTGGATGTCGGTGAAGTCGGTGCCTGGCCCATTGGCTTGGTCGACGATCCAAGTCTTCTGTGCGCGTAGCGCACCAGTAGCGACGAACGCTATCGACAGAACGAAAGCGAGGTTTTTCATTAGGGTGATCCGGGTGTTTGGATGGGTCATGTTGTGCTCCTTGGGTTGCATCGGTGGGACCACAACGCATGCAATCTAACCGATGCGCCGCGAGGCGCGCACACGATTCTGAGCGAGCGTGGCGCTACCATCCCCCGCATGGTGCGGACCTACCTGATCGACGGCACGGCTTTGGCCTATCGCGCTCACTTCGCATTCACGGCGCGCGGAGACGGGCTGACCACAGCAGACGGGCACCCCACTTCGGCGACGTACGGGTTCATCCTGTCGCTCCGCGCACTGCTCCAGAAAGAATCGCCGGACTGCATCGCGGTCGCGTTCGACGGGCCCACTGAGCATCTCGAGCGCACCGAACTCTTCCCTGAATACAAGGCGACCCGCGAGAAGGCGCCGGACGAACTGCTGATGCAGTTCGACGACGTGCGCAACGTCGTCGAGGGCTTCGGGATTCCGATCATCGAAATGAAGGGGCAAGAAGCCGACGACGTCATCGGCACTCTCGCCCGTCGCTGCGCAGAAAAGGGACATGAAGTCTTCGTCGTGACCGCGGACAAGGACTTCATGCAACTCGTCGACGACGACAAGATTCGGTTGTACGACCTGCGCACGAAGGCGAACGAACCGACGCGCATCATCGGTCCCGACGAAGTCTTCGAGAAGTTCGGCGTGAAGCCGGAACAGATGATGGACCTCCTCGCCCTGATGGGCGACACGAGCGACAACATCCCCGGAGTTGCCGGGGTCGGCCCCAAGACCGCTGCCAAACTCCTGTCCGAACACGGAACGCTCGACGCAGTGCTCGCTGCGGCTCCGTCGATGAAGAAGTCGAAGCTGCGCGACAACCTGATCGAGAACGAATCCAACGCTCGCCTCTCGCACGAACTCGTGCGTATCCGGACCGATCTCGACTTGCCGATCGGCCCCGACGACCTCGGGCCGCCGAATCCGGACGCCGGTCGACTCGTCGAGCTGTTCCAGCGACTCGAGTTCCGGCGCTACGCCGAAGAGTTCGCGAAGCTCGCAGACGAAGGGAGTGCGGTCGTCTCGTCGGATCGCGAGAGTCTCGACGTGCGAACCGTAACGACCGTCGAGGGTTGCAACGCACTGGCTCGACGACTCCGCGAAGCGCGATCCTTCGTCGTCGAAGCCATCCATGGCGATGACCACGACGTGCTCGGGCTCGCGTTCTCGATCCGTGAGGGACAAGCGTTCTACGTAGCATTGCCCCGGCAAGAACAGCGTTCCGACCTCGCGGCCATGCTGACGTGCTTCCGAGAACCGATCGCAGCGGATACCGATGCGGTCGCGTCGTCGGACCTCAAGGCCGTTTGGCACGCGTTCTTGCCGTTCGACATTCGAGTCGGCAACGGAATCTTCGACGCCAAGCTCGCGAGTTACTGCGTCGCTCCCGGTATTCGACGCCACGACGTCCGTAGCCTGGCGCTCAGCGCGCTCGGTCGCGGCCTCGAGGGATTCGAACAACTGACGGGCACCGCAAGAAATCGACGCGCGGCGCGTGACATCCCGATCGACGAACTCAGCGTGTGGGCCGGTGCACGCGCCGAGACCGTCCTGCGACTGCGCGAACACCTCGAGCGCGAGTTGAAGGAGAACGAGGTCGAGAGCGTCTACCACGACATTGAACTGCCACTCGTGCCGGTACTCGCCGACATGGAGAGTCGGGGCATCACCGTGAGCACGGACGTTCTCGATGAGCTGCGAGAGGACTTCTCGAAACGACTGAAGAACCTCGAGACGGAGATCCACCACCTTGCGGGTGATCACGACACGGCAGACCTCAACCTCGCGAGCCCGCAACAAGTCGGTGATCTGTTGTTCTCACAACTCGAGATCGCCAAGCAACTCGGTCGCCGTGCACCTAAGCGAACCAAGACGGGACAATGGGCGACCGATGCGGCCACGCTCGATCGCTTCGGCGATCATGAGATCGTGGCCGCGATCCTCGAATGGCGTCGTCTGTCCAAACTCATGGGAACGTACGTCGACGCGCTGCCGAAACTGATCGGCTCAGACGGCCGCATCCATACGAGCTTCAACCAGACGGTTGCCGCGACCGGTCGTCTGTCGAGCGAGGACCCGAATCTCCAGAACATCCCGATTCGCACCGAGGACGGACGACAACTGCGCCGCGCGTTCGTCGCAGGCGAACCTGGCTGGGTCGTCGTGTCGGCCGACTACTCGCAGATCGAACTACGCATCCTCGCCCATCTCTCGGGGGACGAGAACCTGCGCAAGGGCTTCGCCGAAGGTGAAGACGTGCACCGGCGCACCGCTTCGATCGTCTTCGGAGTCTTGCCCCAAGCCGTCGACACTACGCTGCGCAGTCACGCCAAGGTCGTCAACTACGGGCTCGTCTACGGCATGGGAGTGAGCCGCCTCGCGAACGAAACCGGCATGTCGCAAGTCGATGCCAAGAAGTTCATCGATGCCTACTTCCGCGCGATGCCGAAAGTGAAGGGCTGGCTCGACGGCACACTACAGAGTGCACGCGCGAGCGGCGAGGTCCGCACCTTGTTCGGGCGGCGCCGGCCGATTCCCGAGATTCACTCGGACGCCGCGCGCTTGCGCGTTGGCGCCGAGAACGTCGCCGTCAACTCTCCGATCCAGGGCACCGCGGCCGATATCGTCAAGCGCGCGATGATCGCACTCCACGCCGAGCTACGCCGCCGCGAACTCGCGGGCCGCATGCTGCTCCAGGTGCACGACGAACTCGTTCTCGAGTGCCCCGAGGTCGAACTCGAAGAGACGATCGACGTCATCCGCTCGTGCATGGAAGGCGCCGCAGAGCTGAGTGTCCCACTCGACGTCGATGTCGGCCACGGTAAGAGCTGGCTCGACGCGCACGGCTGAGCGCTCAACAAATTCTCGGCAGCTCAATCCCCGACAAGTAGTCGAGCGGATGCACGCCGCGACCAGCAGTTCGGAGCACCACGGGTGCCATCGCTCGGTCTCTGGAAATGACGGCTCCGATCACGCTCGCGTTGCAGCCGTTCGGATGCGCCCGCAGCGCAGCAACGAGACCCGCAGCATCGTCCGCGGCAACGAAGAAGATCACGCGACCTTCGCACGCGAGATACAGCGGATCGAGCCCCAAGAGATCGCAAACCCCTCGCGTCTCTTCTCGCACGTGAATCGCATCTTCGTCGAGTTCGATTCCGACGCGCGCCCTCAGCGCGACTTCGTTACAGACGGTCGCGACTCCCCCTCGTGTCGGATCGTGTGCGACACGAATCGCCGCACCGCTCGCGAACGCGAGTCCGACCAGATCCGAGACCGGTGAACAGTCGGACACGAGATCGCGCAGGACCATTCCATGACGGCAAGCCAGGATCACGGCTCCGTGATCCCCGAGCGAACCACTGCTGACGAGGACATCTCCCGGCGTGACTCGCGCATCGCCGAGTTCGCGGTCGGGCGGCACGACGCCGAGCCCGCTCGTCACGGCAAACGCACGGTCACCCTTGCCGCGTGGGACGACTTTCGTATCCCCGGCGACGATCGTGACGCCCGCTTCGCCCGCCGCACGCGCAGCACCGGCGGTGAGCCGAGTGAGCAGCTCACGCGAGCACCCCTCTTCGAGGATCAAGGCCCACGTCAACCACAAGGGAATCGCACCGGCAACCGCGAGATCATTGACGGTCCCGCAGACGGACAGATACCCCAGATCCCCTCCGGGAAACTCGAGTGGATCAACGACGAACCCGTCGGTCGTGAGCGCTGGACGCCCCGCAGGGAGCGGCGGCAGAACTGCAGCATCCGACATGGTACGCAGCCACGGGTTGTCCAAGGCCGGAACGAAGAGTTCGGACACGAGTTGCCCCGTCAGCCGTCCACCACCGCCATGCGCGAGCAGAATGGTTTCGTCCATGATCATCCTGCGTGGCTCGCTTCCCGTGCGAACCGTTCGTGTCGGTACCAGGCGGCGCACGTCCCCTCACTCGAGACCATGCATGCGCCAATCGGCTGATCGGGATCGCATCCGCGACCGAATAGAGGGCATTCGGTCGGCACGATGGCTCCACGCAGCACCTCGCCGCAGCAACAGCCTTTGGGCTCGAGTGGTATTGGGACTTCTACCGAGATCCTCGAGGCATCGCGATGCGCGAAGGCGGCGCGCAACGCGACGCCGGACGCATCGATCCAGCCGAGTCCGCGCCACGAGGTATCTGCGGGTTCGAACACACGATCCATCAGCCGTTGCGCCTCGAGATTCCCGCATGCGGTCACGGCTCGTGAGTAGACGTTCTCGATGACGGACTCGCCGCGCAGACATTGACGCACGAGCGCGAGCAGACCGAGCAAGAGCTCGACCGGACTGAACCCGGTGACGACGGCGTGGACACGACACTCGTCCGCGAGGAAGCCGTATGCATGACTGCCGAGAACGACCGACACGTGCCCCGGTAGCACGAAGCCATCGACGTGCACGACTTCGTCGGCAAGGAGCGCGCGAAGCGCCGGCTCGATCCGCTTGCCGCCCGCGAGCACCAAGAAGTTGGAGATCCCGTCTCGCTCGGCTTCGAGAACGGTGGCAGCGATGGCGGGCGTGGTCGTCTCGAAACCGACGGCCAAGAAGACGACGCGGCGATCTGGATTCACGCGAGCGTAATCGAGCGCGTCCCGAGGAGAGTAGACGACGTGCACGCTGGCTCCGTTCGCGGACGCCAACCCCAACGTGCGGCGACGACTCGCCGGGACACGAACGAGATCGCCAAACGTCGCGATCGTCACGTCAGGAAGCTCTGCGAGCGCTAACGCGTGATCGAGGTACTCGACTGGAGTCACACAGACCGGACAGCCAGGCCCGGAGATCAAACGTACGTTGTTCGGCAAACGATTGCGAAGGCCCGCGGCGGAGATCGCGTGCGTGTGGGTTCCGCAAACCTCCATGAATGTCACGGGCGCGTCGAGTCGTTCGGCCTCGATCATGAGACGTTGCTGAAGGCGCGCGATTCGTGATGGATCGGACCAGGTATCCAGCCGCGTCATCGTGCTTCCCTCTCGCGCAGGTCGGGTTCGGGAGGACGTAGTACGGAACGATCCCCGAGTACTTCGTCTACGAGCGCCAACGTTCTCCGTGCTTCGTGAGCATCGACGGTCCCGATCGCAAACCCTGCGTGCACGAGCACGAAATCCCCTGGCAGCGCATCCGGCTCGAGCATCAAACTGATGGAACGTCGAACTCCGCGTAACTCGGCGATTCCATCGAATTCACGTCGTGAGAGCAGCTTCATCGGCAAGGCGAGACACATGAATCCCTCCTGTGCGGCTCGACGACGAGCCACGAATCACTGGGACGAGAGCGTGCGAAAGCCGCGAGTGCGGCCTGCCCGTAGGCGAGTCCACCATCACCCGGCGGCAACCTACGAGCACGGAGGACGGTCAAACCTCGACGCCGGAGCTGCGCCTCGAGGTCCGCGACGAGCAAGCGATTCGCGAAGCAGCCACCGGCGAGAGCGACACGGATGCAGCCGGCGGGCAACACGCGCATCGTGAGCTCTGCGGCAAGCTCGGAGAACGTCGCGAACAGCCCACGCGCAACAGTCGCGACCGGAATGCCGTCGCGAATGCAACGTGCGGCGGCGACGATCAGTTCTGCCTGTGGTAGCTCAGCGACGCCGCCTTCCAGCGAGACGGGAAGGCGTAGAACTTCCGTCGCTCGTGCCGCCGTCGCCTCCAACGAGAGGGCTGCTTCTCCTTCGTATCGGTTGTGGACACACAGACCGAGCAGCGCACCGACGGCCTCGAACATCCTGCCAGCACCATGCACACGCGGGAACGCACCACCTTCGGCAACTGCCATCAGCGTGTGCAGTCGCGCACGGTCGATAGAAGCGCCGATCGGCAACGCATCGAGCCAGTCTCCGTGCCCTGCATCCACCAGCGTCGCCGCTGCGATCCTCCAGGGCTCTCGAACCGCATGCTCCCCGCCGATGAGCGGCAGCCCTTGTCCGTGCGCGACTCGACAGGCTCGCAGGTCGGAGTCGATCGTGATCCACTCGCATCCCCATGCGGTCGCGTCGATCCCGAAGCCGGTTCCGTCGAGCACGATGGCGAGCGCATCGGCACTCGGGCTCGAAGGGAGAGCATCGTGTTCGGCGAGGACCGCAGCAGCATGCGCCAAGTGATGCTGCACACGCACGACTCTCCCGCCACGTGCGTCGGCAAGCTCGGTCGCGAGTTGGCCGCTCGGATAGTCGGGATGCAGGTCGGCAACGATGACCTGCGGTTCGACGTCGAGGAAGGACTCGAGCCCGTGCACGACTTCACGCATGAACGTGCGTGCCTCACACGTGTCGAGGTCGCCGACGTGTTGTGATGGGAACGCAAACTCGCCACACGTGATGCACACCGTCGTCTGCAGATGTCCACCGAGCGCGAGGATCGGCTCGCTCGACCTCCCAGGTAGTCGGATCGAGGCTGGCGCATACCCACGCGAACGGCGCAAGAAACACGGCGCATCCACCGCCGGCATCGTCCGCACGACGCTGTCATCGACGCGGCGCACGATCGCGCGATCGTGGCTCAGAATCGCGTCGGCGATGGAACTCAGGCGCTCCCGCGCATCCTCGTCGTCGATACAGATCGGCTCGTGACTGCGGTTGCCCGATGTCATGACGAGTGCGTCGTACTCGGCACCTTCGAAGAGTTCGACGTGCAACGGCGTCGTCGGCAGCATCACTCCGAGATCGTCGAGCCCCTCGACGACCGAATCCGCGATCTCATGAGTCGCGAGTCGCGGCGCGAGCACGATCGGTCCTTCTGGCGAGGCGAGGAGTTCGCGATCTTCGGTCCGCAGCTCGACGAGTCGCGACGCCACCCGGAGATCGCGCACCATCACGGCGAGTGGTTTTCCTTCGCGATGTTTGCGGCTGCGCAGGCGATCGACCACTTCGGAGCGATCTGCACGACAGGCGAGCTGGTAGCCGCCGATTCCTTTCACGGCAACGATCGAACCCATCGTGATCGCGTCGCGTACAGACTGGAGAGCAACCCTCCCGTAGAGCCTCTGCGCCACTGCTTTCGATCGTTGCCGATGCAAAGTGGCCTCGTAGCACACACGTGGCCCGCAGTCGGGACAGCAGATCGGCTCGGCATGGAAGCGACGGTTCGTCGGATCCTCGTATTCGCGTGCACACGAGTCGCACATCGGAAACGCGGCCATCGATGTCCACGCACGATCGTACGGCAGTCGCTGCACGATGCTGTACCGTGGGCCGCAGTCCGTGCAGGACACGAACGGGTGCTCGAAGCGCCGGTCGCCAGGATCGAGGATTTCCTCGCGGCAATGATCGCAGAGCGCGACGTCCGGCGGCACGAGAGCTTGCTCTCTCCGTATTGACGCCGTGGCTGCGATGGTGAACGCAGGCTCGTCACGCGGCTCTACGTCCTCGACGTCGAGCTCCATGATGTTCGCGAGCGGCGGAAGCGACTCCGCGAGTTCGCACTCGAAAGCCTGCGCGGACTCCGCCTTTCCTTCCACCTCGATCGTGACACCATGTCCGTCGTTTCGGACGAACCCCACGAGGCCGTGGCGCACGGCCAGTCTGTAGATCGCTGGTCGAAACCCGACACCTTGGACGACGCCTCGACAGCGCAAGCGGCGACGTACGACGACCATCATCGAGGGACCTCGCGAGCGATGTCCGCCAGCATGGAGGCGAGAACGCGTTCTACCATTTCGAGAGCAGGCGCCATCCCCAGACGCACTGCGGGCGACAAGCCGACACCGGTCCTCGTGGACGCCGGTTCGATCCCGACGATTTCGACGCGCGGCGGGAGATCCCCGAGCAGACTCGCCGCCGCGAGCAGCTCCGCGGCGCCGATCCCGTGTGCGCTGTCGGCACTCGAAGTCGAACGGGTCAGCGGTTCGGGCAGGTGATGCACGGTCCCCGGTGTCGCCTCGAGCCGCACGGCATCGAGCACGAGGATCGCAGTTCGCCCCTCGAGAAGCGTAAGGAGTGCGAGCCCTTGCGTCCCACCGTCGACGAAGGCGATACGAGGATGCGAGCCGGCGACTCGCGCGCGAGAAACCAATTCGATGCCGACGCCATCGTCCTCGAGCAGGACATTGCCGATTCCGAGCACGAGGATGGGTTCACGCGCCTTGGCCATCATCGTTCTCGGTTCGCTGCGAGTCTTCGATGCGCCGGAACTTGCGACCCGAGATCATCGACGAGATCAGGCCGTTCTTCTGCTGCGTACCGTTCATGAGAACCAAGTAGACGTGCACGATCACGAACACGAGGAAGAACCATGCGACGAGATGGTGCGCGGTGTGCGTGCGGAACGAACCGCCGAGGAGCGGCCGGATCCAACCACAGAGAGAGTCCCAGAAGCCGCCGGGATTCGACTCGCCGTACATCGCGAATCCGGTTCCCATCATGAAGGCGCCACCGAGCACCGGAACGATCACGTACGACAAGCCGGCGAGCGCGTTGTGGCCCAGATGCACATCACGGTAGTCGTGTCGCAGGTAGTTCCATGCCTGCCGCAAGAAGCTACGCCACCAACTCGGTAGCCACAGTTGCGGGAATCCAGATCGTGCATATCGGTTCCCGAGGAAGAACCACGCAACGCGCCAGAAGAACGCGATCGTGAAGACCGCCGCAGCCGTGAAGTGGATCGTGCGTACTGTGGCCATCCGTGACAGGCCACCAGCCTCGCCCGTCGCGTTCGAGATCGGGTGCGTGATATAAATCCCGGTGACGAACAACACCGTGATCGCGCTCGCGAAGACCCAGTGGAAGATGCGGATCGGCCACTGCCACACGAGCACCGGTTCGTAGAGCCGTCGACGACGCGATTGTGCAAGAACGTCCACGAGTCCTCCTCAAGTCATGACTTCGATCGATGCGACGAGGCTGCCGTCCGGGCCATAGACGTGGGATGCGCACGCGAGACACGGATCGAAGCTGTGAATCGTCCGCAGGATCTCGACCGGCTGCTTCGGATCGGCCATCGGAGTCCCGATCAGAGCGGATTCGTAGGGTCCGGGGCGACCTTGCGCGTCCTTCGGAGACGCATTCCACGTCGTCGGAACGACGCACTGATAGTTGGCGATCTTGCCGTCCTGGATGTGGATCCAATGCCCGAGCGCGCCGCGCGGCGCTTCGGCGAAGCCGAACCCTTTGCAGTCGTTCGGCCAGGAGTCGGGGGACCACTTGGTGGTGTTTGCCGTGCTGTTCTCGCCGTTCTTCAGTGCTTCGATCAGGCGATCGAATTCGTCCTGCAGCCAACCGACGGCGAGCTGCGATTCGAGGCCGCGTGCTGCGGTTCGACCGAGAGTCGAGAAGAGCGCCGACGCCGGCACACCGAGTCGTCCGAGTGCCGAGTCCACCACTTCTTTGAACTCCGGTCGACCAGTCGCGTACCCGACCAGCATCCGTGCGAGCGGTCCGACCTCGACCGCATGCCCCTTCCAGCGTGGGGTCTTGAGCCACGAATACGCACCGTTCTCGTCGAGGTGATCGTACGGAGGTTTCGGTCCGGTGTAGTGCGCTTCCGTGTGACCGTCCCACGGATGCAGCGCCGTCTTGCCGTCGGGATAGCGATACCAGGATCGACCGACCTCTTCGAGAATCTCGTCCGAGTTCGTCGGGTCGACTTCGAGCACCTCGCCGAGGTTCTTGCCGAGAATCGCCCCACGCGGAAAGCGAAAAGCCGCTACGTCGGCGATCCCGTTCTGGGGAACGTCACCGTAGGCCATGTAGTTGCCGACGCCTTCGCCGATCGCTGCCCAGTCCTTGTAGAACGAAGCGATCGCCAGCAAGTCCGGCACGTAGAGCTGCTCGACGATGTCACGCGCTTCGAGGATCTTGCTGCGCACCAGTTCCAAACGCTCGATGTTGATCGCGGTGTCGCTCTGCAAGTCGATCGAACACGGGACTCCGCCGACGAGATAACTCGGGTGTGGGTTCTTTCCGCCGAAGACCGTGTGGATCTTGACGAGCTCCTTCTGCCACGCGAGCGCTTCGAGATAGTGCGCAACGGCCATGAGGTTGGCCTCGGGTGGAAGCTTGTACGCGGGATGCCCCCAATACGCGTTGGCGAACAAGCCGAGTTGACCTGAGTCAACGAACTTCTTGACGGTGGCAGCGGTGTCCCGGAAGTAGCCCTCACTGCTCTTCGGCCAGTGCGGAGAGACCTTCTGCGCGAGTTCGGCCGTGGCCTTCGGATCGGCGGACAGTGCGCTGACGATATCGACCCAGTCGAGCGCGTGCAGGTGATAGAAGTGAATGACGTGGTCCTGCACGAGCTGCGTCAAGTACATGATGTTGCGCACGATCTCCGCGACCTTCGGCACGGTCACACCGATCGCGTTCTCGACGCAGCGTACGGACGCGAGCGCATGGACGGTCGTGCAGACACCACAGATGCGTTGCGCGAACGCCCACGCATCGCGAGGGTCCCTACCCTGCAGGATGACTTCGATCCCGCGCCACATCGTGCCCGACGACAAGGCCTCGCGAATGCGATTGTCGTCGTCGAGCATCGCTTCGACGCGCAAATGGCCTTCGATTCGCGTTACGGGGTCGACGACGATTCGTGTAACCATCGGATCACACCTCCATCTCGGAGTTCGTGTTCGCCTTCTCTGTGGCTGCTTGCGACTTCGAGCGTGCACGCTGGATCGCGAGCCCGGCGAGGTGCGCCGCGATACCGGCTCCGGCAGCAGCAGCGAGCGTCACACCGATCGTTTGCGGCGTCGTTTCGATGCCGGGCAGATGCACGTTCGCGAGACGCTCGTAGAACGGCCCGTCGTCCCAGAAGTGCTCTTCGCTACAACCGATGCAACCGTGTCCGGATCCAATCGGCCAAGAGACCCCTCCGTTCCACTTGAACGTCGCGCACGAGTTGTAGGTCGTCGGACCACGACAGCCCATCTTGTAGAGGCACCACCCTTTGTGTGCGCCTTCGTCGTCCCAGCTCTCGACGAACTGCCCCGCATCGAAGAACGATCGGCGCAGACACTTGTCGTGCAATCTCTGCCGATAGAACATCTTCGGTCGACCAATGCGATCGAGTTCGGGGAGTCGACCGAACGTGAGCACGTACGTGAGTAGGCCGGTCATGACTTCGGCAATCGGCGGACAGCCAGGGACCTTGACGATCGGCTTGCCCGTGATGCACTCGTGCACGGGCTTGGCACCGGTCGGATTCGGCGCCGCGGCCTGCACACATCCGTTCGATGCGCACGATCCCCAAGCAATGACGAACTTCGCGTGTGCGGCTGTCTCGCGCAGGACATCGAGGAACGTCTCTCCGGCAACGGTGCAATAGACACCACCGTCCCGCGTGGGCGCATTGCCTTCGACCGCGAGCACGTATTCTGCTTCACCGCGCTTCGCACGCTCGACGAGGTCCTTGCGGATCTGCTCGACTTGATGCCCTGCCGCCGCCTGCAGTGTGTCGTCGTAGTCGAGCGAGATCATGTTGAGCACGATGTCTTGCGCAATCGGATGCGAACTCCGAAGGAAAGACTCGCTACAACACGTGCACTCGAGGCCGTGCAACCAGACCACGGGAAGGCGCGGTTTGGTCTCGAGCGCCGAAACGACGCGCGGCACTTCCTTCGCATCGAGCCCGAGCGATGCCGCCGTCATGGCGCAGAAGCTCAAGAACTGCCGCCGGGACACACCGTGTTGCCGGAGCAACTCGTAGGTCGTCAAAGAAGGGGAAAGGATCGGACTCGTGGCCATGACACCCCCTGTCGTTTCTGGTCGCTCTCGAGCGGCCGTTGCCATCATCGTCCGCGACTCCGGGCACCTACCATTCGCACGCCACCTACCCACCCCTGGGCTGGAGTGCGGATCTCACCCGAGTTCGTCGACGATCCTCCCGACGGCTTTCGCGGCGTCCGTACGCCTCAGCCCTGCGACGTCTCCGATCGCGGCTTCGAGGCTCTTGTCGTACGGAACACCGGGGAGCCAGCGCAACTGGAACTCGGCCGCGAGTTCGTGCGATGGCGCAACGTCTCCGGACTGGAAGTTCTCGACGAGCCCGAGGATGCTCGCATGCCGCTCACCGAGTAGCTGCACCATCCGACGGACCGTCTCGCGCACGACGATCGACGGTGTCGAAACGACCAGATACTCACAGCGCGGTAAGTAGCGCATGGCATCGAGTGCCGTATCTCCGAGTCCGGGCGGCATGTCGAGGACCAAGAGGTCCAGCTCGCCCCATCGCGTGATTGCAAGGAGTTCGAGGAGCGCGCCAGTCAATGCCGCGCCGCGGAGGGGCGCCGGTGTGCTTCCAGAGAACATCGCGATCGACATCAGCCGCACGCCATCACACATCGCTGGATCGATTCCATGCTCCTCGCTCGGAAACCCCATGGGTGCTCCGAGGATCACGTGGTCGGTGGGACTCGTGAGGTCGAGGTCGAAGAGACCCGTCCGAAGTCCGCGTTCGGCAGCGACCGTGGCGAAGAGGCACGACACGAGGCTCTTGCCGATCCCCCCCTTGCCGCCCGTTACGGCAACGATGCGTCGAACGCCGGCGAGGCGTTCCCCAATGATGGCCGCGCGCGGATCGATCATGTGTCGATCTCTCCTTCGATACGGCCGAGCGTGACTCCGCGTCCGTCGACGATGTCGAAGTCGGGACTGTCGCAATGCGGACAGCGCAGGTAGGCATGCGCGAGTTCGGGCACGAAGTGAATCGCTTCGGTCGCGTGTTCGTCGGCTTCGGTGTCGAGATCTGGAGCGTACTCGCGGTTGCACGGTCGACATCGAAGACGGACTGGTACGGTGACCACCGAGAACTCCGTCGACGACACGAGAGCGTCGCTCGCGGGCCGGACTGCGGTGAGCGCGTTTTCGAAGGTCGCCGGACGAATGCTCTGTAGCTGCCCGATGCGGACTTCGACTTGAAGCACACGCGACATCCGCTGGGAACGCGCGGTCTCGCGAACCGCGGCGATCACCGCATCGGCCAAGGCGTACTCGTGCATGCCTACGTCCTATCCGTCCCATGGGCGACCTGTCCATTCGCACTTGGAGCAGGAAGCGCTCCTGCTAACGTCGCGCCATGAAGTGGGAGCCGATCCTCGCTATGGCCGTGCTGTTCGGTCTCGGCCTGTGGATCGTCGTGTCGCCAGCGCGGCACGGCGACTTGCCCGCCTTGCGCGAAGGCGCGCGCACGGTCGACGTTCGCATCGGGAATGCACGCGGAGTCCTCGAAGCCGTCGGCAGCGGTGAGCAGGCGACCTATCGCATCCTGTGGCGTGACGGCGAGGTCGGCGAGGCGTTCGATGCACGCTCGCTCGACCACGACTTCGGCCGCGGCGCTGCGGATCGCATCCTCGACGACGCGGACAACCCACTGTTCCGCATCCTGTCGATCACGTCGTGGTCCGGCATCGTGTGGGTACTCGTCGGGTTCCTCGGGCAGGCGCTGTTCTTCGCGCGCATGGCCGTGCAGTGGATCGTCAGCGAACGCGAAAAGCGCAGCGTCGTACCTCGCATCTTCTGGGTCTTCAGCCTCGCAGGCGCGTTGATGCTGTTCGCGTACTTCGCGTGGCGGCGCGACATCATCGGCATCCTCGGCCAGACGACGGGTATCGTGATCTACGCGCGCAACCTGCGACTGATCACGAAGGAAGCGCGCCGGCAGTCGGCAAAAACGACTGCGTAGCCCACGTCGGCCCTTTGCTGGCTCCTTCCATGCATCGATTCCTATTCTCCATATCGGGGTTCCTCGCGTTCGCCCAGAGCCTCGGACTCGCACAGACGAGCGTGACGCTCGCGCCGAACGCCCTCGTGGCCCCATGGCGCAAGCTCGTGGTCGACAAGGCCTACAGAGCGGAAGGAGCGAACGTCGCGGACTTCGACGGCGACGGAAGACTCGACCTCGTCTGCGGCGCGTTCTGGTTCAAGGGCCCGGACTTCACCGCGCGCACGCGCATTCACGCAGGCTCGTCGTTTCCGATCGGAGGCTATAGCGATCGCTTCTTTGCGTTCGTCGACGACTTCGACGGTGATGGTCGGACCGACGTCTTGACCGTCGGCCTCCCCGGGCAGAGCGCCTACTGGTACCGCAATCCGGGCACGAGCGGTTCATGGAGCGAATACCTGGTCGCTGCCGGTGTCGGCATGGAATCCCCAGCATTCGAGGACCTCGACCGCGACGGGATCCGAGAACTCGTGTGTGCGCAGGGCGGCAGCCTCGTTCGTCTCGTTCCCGATCGCACCAAGCCGTTCGCGCCGTGGACGTCGCACCCGATCTTCCGCAGCACGATCTTCGGACCGTTCACGCATGGGCTGGGCGTCGGAGACGTCGATGGCGACGGACGCAAGGATGTCCTCACGAAGGGCGGCTGGTTCAGGCAGCCGGCGACTCTCGTTGGCGATCCGGACTGGACCGCTTTCCCTTACCTATTCTCGCCCTTCGGTGGCGCGCAGATGCACTGCGTCGATCTCGACGGGGATGGCGACGCGGACATCGTGTCGAGCTTCCACGCACACGGCTGGGGACTCGCGTGGTACGAGCACGTGAAACGCGGCAACGCGATCGACTTCGTGCCGCACGTCATCCTACCTCCCGTCTCACCACCACCGGGAACGCCACGCATGTCGCAGTTGCATGCGTTGTGCGTTGGGGACTTCGATGGTGACGGTGTCGCGGACATCGCTACCGGCAAGACCTTCTGGGCCCACAACGGCCTCGATCCCGGCGCGTTCGATCCCGCGGAGATCTGGATCTTCCACACACGACGGTCGAGTGCTGGAGTGCGCTTCGACCCGATGCACGTCGACGGCGACTCGGGTGTCGGTCGACAACTCGTTGCGCGGGACGTCAACGGCGACGGCACGCTCGATCTCGTCGTTGGGAACAAGAAGGGCGCAGCGATCCACTTCGCGCAGCGTTGAGGGGTGCCCGTTCAGCCTCCGATACGCCCCACTCCGCCGTTCGACAACGTGAGACCGAGCGCATTGGCGGAAGGATCGAGAACCATGTACTGGTTGTAGAACTTGGCCCCGAGCAGCCCCCCGAAGTTGGGCACGGAAATCATCACGCTCCCTACCCCGCCCGCATCGGTCACGACCGCACCGAGGATCGCGTCGATGTTCGCGTAGAGGGAACAGCCCGGAGCGATTGCCCCGAGCGATAGGTCGTATTGGCTCGTACCAACCCACAGAATGGCGAGAGCGAATTCGGGCGCATCCCAAAGGACCACGTCGAAGCCCGTGCCGATTTCGGGAACGCCTGAGTTCGTGAGGATGACATCCGCACCACGAACACGCGGCGTCATCAACTGCGTGATGAGAACGCTGTTCGGTTTTTCGGAACCTGACGTTGCGTTGGCTTTGTAGCCGATCACCATCGCACCGTCCAAATCCCGGTGGTAGACCGCGTCGAACTTAGTCCAGTTATCGGGGTACGGCACTCCCGCTGTCGCTTCCCACAGTAGATTTCCCTGGGCCCGCCGATAGACGAACGGCGCGGAGAAGGGGACCTCGAGGGTCCAGACCTTGGGATCGGTTTGCGCAGCGAAGCCCGGCACATCGAGCTTGCCAGAGAAGACCTTCGTCGGTGTTCCGGACCAGTTGGTGTCGAAGAATTGTGAGATTGCGGCAGCGGGCTTCGATGTGTAGCCAATTCGAAGTTCGAGGTCTCGCGTGCACTTGATCTGCGGATATTTGGGTGCGACACGAAATCTGAATCCGTCGATCCGCATGCCGTCGACGATGTCGCCGGAGCCGTGCGACTGCATGAATCGAGAATCGTAGATATTGCCGAACGGTATCGATTCGGTTTCGTTTCCGTATGCGGAGTCGTAGCCTCCCGGCGGCAGAACAGGGAGTCCGACTCTCGTGCTGAAACCGGACCCCTTGCAGCCGGAGCCGAAGGTGTCGTATTCCCCGGGACTCTTTGACGTGTCGAGCCACGTCGCCCAGCCAAACGCCTGCGCCGTGCTCCCGATGACGCTGCCATTCAGTTGGACGTGAATCGTCAACGTTTCCGTCGCCTCCGGGACATATCGAAGGAACTCCTCGGTGTTGAACGATGTCTTCGAACTCGCGAGCACGGTCGAGCCTCGGCGGAGTTCGAGATCGAGATTGGACCAGGTCTTCCCGGATGAGGAGAGATCGAGCCGATGCCATGCGATTCCGATCTGGATCGTCTTGGTCACGACCACAGCGATCGGCATGCTCCAGGTCGTCGTCGTTACATCGAGCGTCTCGCGGCCGTGCATACCGGGATTCATCGCGACGTCGTAGGCGCGATCGATACGCAGGTAGCCCGCACCAGTACCGGTCGAGTTGAGGCCGCCTCCCGAACCCGGATTCTTGTCGGTCGAAGCGAGCAAGATCGCGCGCGTCTCGTCCGACTTGAGGGCCGTGTTGGCACCGCGAATCAGCGTGGCACCACCACAGACCATGGGCGATGCTATCGACGTACCGCTCCCAGCGTAAAGGTGCGATTCGTAGTCACGCAGTGCTGCCAAGACGGTCACCCCATTGGCGCACAGATTGGGGAAGAGCCGCCCTCCTTGCACGCCGCGACTGCTGAAGTCCGCGAGGACGTGCGTGTTGGCCTCGACCGCCCCCACCGAGACTCCATTGATATTGGGCAAGCCGTTTGCGACGTTCGAGCCATAATTGCTCGCAGCAGTCGCGTTGAGCAGATCGGCGTTGAGCGCGGCACTGTCCTGTGCAAGCGCAGCGATACCGACGGCGTCCTCGTCTCCATCGTAGCTGACGTTCGTCGTCACGATGCGAAACTCGGCAGCATCGGCAGCCGCGTGCTGATAGCCGCTCACGACATTCGCGATGCACGAGTCGCCAGTGGTCGTGTCCGCGATCGCGTAGCCGACGATCGAGGCGCCGCACGCGTGTCCGTAATCGGCGCTATACGATCTCCATCCGGCAGCAATGCTCGCGACGGCCGTGCCGTGGCCGTTCACATCGTCGGCTGGCATCTTGCCAATCTGCATGTTCTTGACGAGGCGAGTTCGTGAGGATGAACCGTCGCGGGAGTAGATGATATGCGGCACCTTGGTACCGTTCATGTCGGAGTCTTGCCCGGTGTCGATGAGCGCACACGCAACCCCGACTCCAGTCACACCCTTCAATCGAAGGGAATCGCTGTTGTGGTTGTTCGCATCGGTGGCCTTCAAGAGCTGCGGCGAGATCAGCAGGTTGGGTTCGAGTCTCGCGACATTCGGCATCTTGCGGATGGCATCGAGATGCTGCGAGTCGATCTCGATGCAGCATCCATTGACGAGCCACCACTGATGCGTGACGCGGCCGCCGAGGTCGCTGATGCTGTCGCAAAAACTCTTTTGGTGGGCCAGCATCCTGGTCTCGAGGTCCGCGACAATCGTCGAGATTCTATCGGGCCTCCGCTCGCCGTACATTTCCGCACGGAACGCCGCGAGGTCGAACGGACGAGCCTGGAAGTGAACGATCCAACTCTCGAGAACTCGCGGCGAGCCGGTGGATCCATTCGGATCTCCATTCGCGGCATGGGCGGAAACCGCGCTCATGGCGAGTACGGCTGCGAGGGCGAAGGGCTGAACGTGACGCATGAGGTGCTCCCGCACGAGTGAACGGCTGCACCGGCAAGAACTCGGGTGGCGGTTGGGCGCAGCTCGGAGATCGAGGATCAGGCTTGATTACACGCGAATCTGCCGAACCTGCAACCCGATCATGCTCCAGTACTGGGCTGCCGTCACTGCAGGGGCGGTACCGCGCACTCGAACTGGAGATTCGCATCGGGGTGGAGCGATGTCCGTACGATCGTCGTCAATCGCCGCTCCGGCACACCGCGCCATGCTTCTTCGCCGTTGATCGTGACGACGCATTCCTTCGAGAGATCGAGGACGCGATCGTCGAGAAGGACCTGGAGGCCTGCAGGATCCTTGTCGCAGCGGATGTGGATCTGGTTCGCCTTGCGATCGAGGTCGGCAACGACGATCGACTCGAGCACCGGCTTCTCCCATCGCAACCAGTAGAACTGGCGCTTCCACGAGAGCTTCGGCTGCCACGTGATGCGTTCGGGAACCGCATTGCGCGACGACTTCGCGACTTTCTCGAGCAACCAGTCGATGCCCTCTTTCGGGAACCCATGGCCGCGATCCGTCACCTCGATGTACTCGAAGTCGTAGCCACCCCACTTCTCCTGCGCCCGTTTCAAGAGTTCGACGGCGAACTGATTGGGGGCAGGCGGGACGCGCGGGTCGTCCGTGCTCTGGAAGATGACCGCACGCACGTTGCGTAGACTCGGAATGACACCCGCTTCGATGTCGATGAGCTTGGTCTTGTCACGAATGTCGAAGATCGGCGTCGGCGCGCCGGCCGATGGCACGATCGCCGCGATGCGATCCGCATGATGCGCACCGACCGTCCAGCTCCCGTAGCCACCCATCGAATGCCCGGCGAAGAAGACATGGTCCGGATCCACCTTGAACGTGCGCAGAGAGCAATCGATGAGCTCGAGCACCCACTCTTCGGTTCCGTCGGTCGTCCATCCGTGCTCGGACTTGACCAGCACTTCGGGGCAGACCAGAGCCCAATCGAGCTTGTTGGCGGCACTCTGATACGCACCGAACGCGGAGCTCGCGTCTCCCGAACCCGCACCTCCGCCGTGCAGTCCGAAGACGAGGCCTTTCGGTCGCTTCGTTTCGCCGCCGACGAAGTAGAGGCCGCGCTTCTCCTTCTCGTCGAACCAGTTTCGTCCACTGCGCTCGAGACGTCGCCCCTTCTTGTGGTAGTCGAGGATCTTCTTGCGCCACGCGGCGGCTTCCTTCTTCGACAGCGGCGCGACACGTGAGAGAGTTTCGAAGAGCTTCGCCTCGAGGGCATCCCGCTCACCGGGTTCGGCGACGAGGAAGGATCGAATGGCTTTCTCACACTCGGAACGCGTCGGCGCCTTCTGCTGTGCACCGAGCGGAAGCTGCAGCTGAGCCGCCACCAGTACGGCGAACGATGACGCGAGCAAGGAACGGCGCGACGTCTTGGATCCCATCGAGAACAGCATGCTCAGTACCCCCACAGCTTGACTTCGAGTTCGAGCTCGACTCCGAACTCCTCGCGGACCCGATTGCGGACACGGTCGACGAGTTCGAGAACCTGTGCCGCCGTTCCGCCGCCCTTGTTGACGAAGTAGTTGGCGTGCTTCGTCGAGACCTCGATCGGGCCTACCGCTTCCCCCTTGAGCCCGGCAGCCTGGATCAAACGTCCCGCGGCATCGCCCTCCGGATTCTTGAAGATGCAACCGACGCTCTTCTCCGTGACGGGCTGCGTGGCATTCCGCTTCTGCAAGTGGTCCTTCATGGCCTGCTGAATCGCGGTTGGGCTGCCTGTCGACAACTCGAACGTCGCTGTCGTCACGAGGACGTCGCCGAGATTGCCGTTGCGGTACGACGGTGAGAGCTCGTCACGCTCGAGCGTGCGAATCTCCCCCGTCTCGTCCACGATGCGCAGTGAGACGATGCTGTCGAAGGTCTCGCTCGTCGCAGTTCCCGCGTTCATCGCAACCGCACCGCCGACTTGTGCGGGGATCCCGATCAGCCCTTCGAGTCCGGACAGCGACGCATCCTTGGCCTGCCGCAGAAGTGCAGGCAAGCTCGCCCCGGCGGACGCGACGAGTCGGTTCCCATCCTTCACGACGCGTTGCCAGGCATCGATCGCGATCACGATCGCGTCGATCCCGGAGTCTGCGATCAAGAGATTGCTTCCGCCACCGAGCACGACCCACGGTAGATCGTGTTCGCGACAGACGCGGAGGATGAGCGCGGCATCTTCTTCGGCCCACGGCTCGGCGTACACACGTGCCGGACCACCGATGCGGATGTGCGACCTCGGCGCGAGATCCACACCTTCGCGAAGGACGCCTTTAAAGCCCTCGAACCACCTCTTGGACCACTCCATCGAGCTCTCCTGCCCCGAGCACGACGGGAATCGTCGCGTCCTCGAGTTCCCGCAGGATACTGCTTCCGAGCGTGGAAACAGGCCCCGCGACACTCGCTCTGCCTCCCGCGCTCCGAACGGCATCGACGACATCGCTCGCCGCGACACCGTGGTCGGCGAGCGGATCCTCGCGAGCGGCGTAGATATCGGCGACGAGGCAATGATCCGCGAGCGCGAGCGATGCACCGAAATCCTCGAGGAGGTGCTTCGTGCGGGAATGCTGGTGCGGTTGGAACGCGACCAGAATGGGCCGTCCGGGATACACACGACGCACCGTCGACAGAACGGCTTCGATCTCGCGAGGGTGATGCGCGTAGTCATCGACGAGGTGGCGCCCGGACACGCCATGCCAGATCTGGAAGCGCCTCGCTACGCCGCGATAGTCGCTCAATCCGCGACATGCGAACTCCGGATCCGCACCGGCATCCACCGCCATCGCGAGCGCGAACATCGCGTTGAAGACCTGGAACTTCCCGGGCACTTGTAAAGCGACTCGCGGCAGCCGTTGTTTGCGGTAGCTCGGCGTGAACGAGAAGCGGCCGAGGTCGTCGACGACGTCGATCGCACGCACGTCGGCGAACAGTTGCGCGCCGATTCTCGTCAAGGTGACGTCCTTGGGAAGACTACGGAACACGGTGTCCGGAACGTTCTCGTGCACGTAGAGCTTGCCGCCGTGCCGCAAGTTGCCCGCGTACGCCGCGAACGACTCTTCGAGCGCTTCGAGATTGGGATAGCAGTCGAAGTGATCCGAATCGAGATTCAGGATCGCTCCGAACGTCGGCCGCAGCTGGTGGAAGCTCCGATTGAACTCACAGGCTTCGACGACGAACAGATCGGACTGCCCGCCGTGCCCGTTGCCGATGTCGTCGCCGATCAGCTCTCCGCCGACGAGATAACTGCAGTCGATCCGAGATGCATGGAGCGCAGCGACGCACATCGCCGTCGTCGACGTCTTGCCGTGCGTTCCCGCAACCGCGATCGTGCGACGACCGGTCGACAGCGTGCCGATCGCCTCGGCGTAGAAGAGACACGGAATCCGGCGACTCCGCGCTTCGAGGAGCTCGGGGTTGTCGTCGGGAATTGCCGCGGATCGAACGAGCCAACCATCCTCGAGATTCGGGAGATCCTGCGCGCCGTGCCCGACATCGATGCGCAACCCGAGGGCACGCAGCGCCCTCACGTTGGGCGAATCGAACGCATCGGACCCCGTCACGGCAACACCGAGGCCGGTCAGCATGCGCGCGAGACCCGACATTCCACTTCCACCGATGCCGACGAGGTGCGCGCGTCGGATCGGGATCGTCGTTCGACGATTCATGAATCCATCTCCTGTGTTCCCGCCGGGGGAACGGTCGACTCGAGCACGACCGAGACCGACGACTCGCTCGCGATCGTCCGCAGGTCGCGTGCGATTCGAGGCCCGGCATCGATGGGTACCGCGAGGCGACCTCGTTCGCCCATCGCGACGCGCTCATCGCGATCACGCACGAGTCGCGCGAGCACATCGACGCCTTCGCCCGACTCGAGACGCTTCTGGTCGAGCACGTGCATCGCGCCGCGACGCTCGAACCACTCGGCGTTGTGGAACTGCTGCCGATCTCGATGCCACGGATAGGGCACGACGACGGCCGGACGACTCGCAGCAGCGACTTCGACGAGCGTCGTGCCACCACCACGACACACGATGAAATCCGCTGCCGCGTAGAGGCGCGGCATGTCCTCGACGAAGGTCTGCACACTCGCCCGAAGCCCGTGCTCGGCGTACGCTCGTGCGGCGACCGCTTCTTTGCCCTGGCCGGCGATGTGCACGATCGCGACGCGTCCGTCCTTCGCCTCCGGGAGTTTCGCGAAGAGCCGAGGCAATGCACGATTGAGCGCCTCGGCGCCTTGGCTCCCACCGACAACGACTACGAGACACTCCGCATCGCCGGCGAAGCGTTGGCGCACCGCCGGATCAGCGCGATGGCCGAGGCCGCGCACGAGCGGCATGCCGGTCGCGACGGCAGGTACCCGACCGAGGTGGCGTACCGTTTCCGGGAAGCTCGTGAATACGCGCCGCGCCAACCGCGCGAGCCATTTGACTGCGCGCCCGGGAACGACGTTCTGCTCGAGCAACACGAACGGGATGCGCTGCGTGTACGCGGCGAGCGCACTCGGAACCGATCCACGACCGCCGAGACCGACGACGATGTCGATGCGTGCCTCCTGCAAGAGTCGCCGTGCAGGGACGAGGCTCTTCGTGAGTGCGAAGGGTAACGCGAGGCCAGAATCGGGCAGTCGCGCTTCGTGGACATGAACGTCTTCCAGACCACGCAGGAAGCGCTCTTCGACCGTTCGGCCCGGGCGGACGAGATGGAGTTCGTTACCCGGAGCACGGAGCTCGCGAAGGAGATTCAACCCGGGAACGAGATGTCCACCCGTCCCGCCACCGCTGACGAGGACGCGCACGGCGACGACTCAGCGCGCAGCGATCGCGGGAATGCGGAGTGTGCGACCGGCGACGACCCGGTCCCCCTTGATCGAAGGATTCGCGCGACGCAAACGATCGATGTTCTCGTTCGACGACGAACCGAAGTATCGCTGGGAGATCGTCCACAGACTCTCGCCCTTCTTGACGAGATGATCGGTTGCGGATGCGGTCGCGTTGGTCGGCTTGACGGTCTCTTTGGGTGGCGCTTGCGTCCGAGACGCTACGGGCGCTCCCGCGGCCGGCAGCACGATCTTGTCGCCGCCGTGCAGGACCTTTCCGAGCTTCGGATTGAGAGCGACGATGCGATCGACGTTGGTCTTGGGGTTGCCGCGAAGTTCGCGCTCGGCGATCTTCCAGAGGCTGTCCCCGTCCTTGATGACGTACTCGCGCGTCACCGTCGTCGCGGGGCCTTGTGGGTCATCGACGTGGACCGCCGGGGGGACGTTCTTCTCGATATCGAGGGTCTCGAACGAGCCCTTGCGTTCCTCCGACGGCGCGGGCGGCTGATCCCTTCGCACGGGTTGCAGCTTGTGCTCCGGCCCGTCGATCACGGGTGCTTTCGCGACCACGCCGGCCGACTCCTGCCAGCCCGTCGACTTCCTCGTATCCGGCGGAACCGGCCGGACGCCCTCACGGAGCTTCGCACGCTCGAACTCGGGAACCGTCGTCCCGTCCTTGCCGAAGATGCCGACGCCGACGATCAGCGCACAGAGTACGAACAGGGCCAACAGCCCATACCGTTCGACGTTACCCATTCTCCTACCCTCCTCCGATCGAAATCGGCGAGCCCTCCCGGCTCGAATGCCCTCATGCCAGGGAATCCGGAACTTCGTCGCACCGCCTGCGCGAAGACCCGGTGCCACCCCGAGCGATGTTCAAGAGAATACCGACTGACGCGAGCGCGAACACCAGATTCGTGCCGCCCGACGACAGGAACGGCAAGTCGATCCCCTTCTCGGGAACGGTGAACGTCACCCCGAGTACGTTGATGCATGCCTGGAGCACGATCGTGACCCCGAGCCCGAGAGCGACGAGGAAGCGCCACGGCGTGCCCGATCCCAGCGCGATCTGCACGACGGCCACGAAGAACAGGACGAAGAGCAGCAGCACGATCACGGATCCGACGAGACCGAGTTCGTTGCCGACGATGGCGAGCACGAAGTCGTTGCGCGCCTCGGGCAACCAACCCATCTTCATCCAGCCGGCACCGATCCCCACACCGCCGAGCGCACCTTCGGCGAACGACTCGAGACCGCGGCCGATCTGGAAGCCCGGCATTCCCGACGAGAACTCGGCCATGCGGCTACGCGAATGCCCGAAGAACTGCAGGACGAAGACGAACGCCGTGATCGCCGTCGCCGCGAGCACGAGGACGTGCCGCAGACGAATCCCGCCGCAGAGCACGAGCATGCCCGCGATCGCGATCACGAAGAACGCATGGCCGATGTCCGGCTGTGATAGCAGTGCGAGCGACCCCGCGACGGGGACCGCGATGACGGGCAACACACCGCGAAAGAAGCTGTCTCGCAGCGCCTTGCGACGCTCGATCATCTCGGCGGTCGCGAGCACGACGAGGATCTTGACCAACTCGGCCGGCTGGAAGCGAAAGCCGCCGAACTCGACCCAGCGGCTCGCGCCCTTGGTGGCGCCGCCGAGCACATGCGGCAACAAGCACGAAAAGACCGCGGTCGCATAGAGCGGCAAGACGAACTTGCGTAGGGAGTCCAGTCGAATGCGGAAGCAGACGAAGAGCGCGACGAGGCCCATCAGGATGCGCATCGCGCGACTTTCGAGCGCCGCGACGAAGCCGAGCGACGGACCGTCGATCGTCGCGCTCATCAAAAGGCCGACGCCGAGCAACCCGCACACCGCGAACAACATGGCCTCACGCCAGAAACGTCGTGCTGCCGCCTCGTTCATGCTGCGATCGCCTCCCTTACCGCACCTTGAACAAGGCTACAGACAACACCGCCAACAAGACACCGATGATCCAGAACCGGACGACGATTCGTGTCTCCGGCGTTCCGTTCAGCTGAAACGCGTGATGGATCGGCGCACAGCGGAAGATGCGCTTGCCCCGCAGTTTGAACGAAGCGACCTGGAGGATGACGCTCATGGCCTCGGCAACGAAGACGCCTCCGGCGACGACGAGGAGGAGTTCCATGCGACTCGCGAATGCGGTGTACCCGAGAAGTGCGCCGAAGCCGAGACTGCCGACATCCCCCATGAAGACCTGAGCCGGCGCCGCGTTGAACCACAAGAAGCCGAGTGCGGCCCCGACGAGGCCAGCAACCACGACCGCGAGCTCGAGGCATCCGGGGACGTAGCGCACGAAGAAGCGCGATGCGAGCTCTTCGGTTCCCACGACGTTGCAGGCGACGGTCAACGCGATCCCCGTGATCGCGAGGCATCCCGCGGCGAGACCATCCATCCCGTCGGTCAAGTTGACGGCGTTGGCACTCCCGCAGATCACGAGCCATGCGAGCCCACAGAACGCGATCCCGCCGAGCGGCAACGACAGATCCTTTGCGAACGGTAGGAGCAGGACTTCGATTTCGTCGCCCCCGTGCGTCGAGCCTGGAGCCCACACGAACTCACGAAGCGTGATCGCGACCGCGATGACGAGGAGCGACAACAGGGCGAGCTTCAGCTTCCCGTTGATCCCGTGTTTCGTCGCGTGGTGCTGCTTGACGTGATCGTCGAGGTAGCCGATCGCAGTCGCGACCACGAAGACGACGAGCGCGAGAATGACGATCGGGACGTCGAGTCGCGCCCAGAGCACCGAGGCACCGAATATGGCGCCGAACGTGAGGATCCCCCCCATCGTCGGTGTGCCCGCCTTTCCTTCGGGCACGATCGCGCGCCGCTCGTCCCCCATCTTGGCGACGTTTTCACCGAGTCGCCGGCGACCGAGCATTGCCAAGAATCGCGGACCTACGAGGAGACACGCGAGGAACGCGGTCACGAATGCCGCCGCCATACGAAACGACGGGTAACGCACGAGATACGGGAAGCCGTGCGCCTCGTTCAGCCACCGAAAGAGCTCGTAGAGCATCTCGTCGCCGGCCGCGCCGTCAGCCCGCGGCGCCGGTCATCGCATCGACCGCACGATCGAGGGCAACAGCTCGAGACCCTTTGAACAGCACGAAATCACCTGCACCGAAGAGCGCCGGCAATTCGGGGATCAACGCATCGACGTCCTCGAACAGGACGATCGGTTTGCCGGTCTCCTCGTGGAACGCCCGCGCAGCGCACGCGGCGAGCGAGCCGACCGCAACGAGGAGATCGACCCTGCCTGCCGCGGCGACACCGGACTCTTCGTGGATCGCACGTGCTTGCTCTCCGAGTTCGCGCATATCTCCCAGCACGAGCACACGCCGCTTCACGTGGCGAATGCGATCGAGCACGGAGAGTGCTGCGAGCAACGACTCGGGATTGGCGTTGTAGCTGTCATCGAGGATCTGCACGCCGCCCGCACCGACCTTGGATTCGAGTCGACGAGGCGTCGGTCTTACGTGCGCGGCGCGCTCGACGAGTGCCGCGATCGCGCCGGGAGCATCTCCCTCGATCGCGACTCCGATGGCGAGCACCGCGAGAAAGTTGCGGACATCGTGCAAGCCCGGCCTCCGCAAGACGGCACTTCCGAGGTGATGGCCGAGGACCTCGACGTCGAACGAGATCGCGAGCTGACCGTCGATGACGAGTGTTCGCAACGAGGTCGAGTGGACCGAAGCGCGGTGCGTCACTCCGAAGGTCACCGTACGTCGCCCACCGGCAGCTTCGCGCAAGCGCGCGATGTTCGCATCGTCGGCGTTGAGCACGACGATCGACTCGGGTCGCGACCCGGCGATGATCGCGGTCTTCTCCTGCAAGACGCCATCGACGGTTCCGAGCCCCTCGAGGTGTCCGCGGCCGACGAGCGTGATCACGACGATGTCGGGGTCGGCGATTCTCGTCAGCGAAGCGATCTCGCCAGGCGCGTTGGTTCCGATCTCGCAAACGACGAACTCGGTCTCGTCGCGCGCACGCAGCAACGTCATCGGCACGCCGATGTCGTTGTTGAACGACTTCTCGCTGACGACGATCTCGCGGTCCTGGAAGAGCGTCGCGGCGATCTCCTTCGTCGTCGTCTTGCCACAACTCCCGGTGATGCCGATCACCTTGCCCGGCAGTCGCGCACGATGCGCCCGCGCGAGATCTTGGAGCGCCGCTCGCGTATCGCGCACGACGACGGCGAACGAAGTACCCAGATCGATCTGCGGATCGAGCTCTTCGACGACGACACCGGCTGCGCCATTCGCGAGCGCAGTCACGACGTGGTCGTGGCCATCGTGATTCGGCCCGCGCAACGCGATGAAGAGCGTGTCCACGACCGCACCCCGACTGTCCGTCGACACCGCCTTGGCCAGCCCCGTTCCGCGAAGCTCACCTTGGCAGGCGTTAGCAACGAATTCGGCGGTGAACCCCGCCGCTCGCGTCAGCGATGCAACCATTCGAGTGCGACCTCGCGATCATCGAAAGCGTGCAAGGTCGTACCGATGAGTTGACCGCTCTCGTGACCCTTGCCGGCGATCACGATCGTATCGAGCTGTTCGGCAGAATCGAGGGCATGCCAGATCGCCTGTCGGCGGTCGTCGCACACGTCCACGAGCGCGGTGCTGGACTCGAGCCCGCTGATCCCGGCGAGGATCTCTTCGAGAATCCCGCGCGGATCTTCGCGTCGCGGGTTGTCGTGCGTGACGACCACGTGATCGGCGAGGGTGGCGGCGATCTGCCCCATCTTTCCGCGCTTGCCACGATCTCGTTCCCCGCCACAGCCGAACACGACGCGCAGCGATCCGCGCGTCATCGGCCGGAGGGACTTGAGTACCTGCTCGAGCGCATCGGGTGTGTGCGCGTAGTCGAGAAGGACGCGGAAGCGCTCGAATCCGGGCACGCTCTCGAGGCGACCTCGCACCGGCTTCGCGCGAGCCATCGCGGCACCGACGCGGAGCGGGCCGACACCGAGCGCGATCGCCGTCGCCATCGCAGCGAGCGCGTTGCGAGCGTTGTGGGTTCCGATCAACGGAAGTTCGACGTCGACGTGTCCATCGCGCGTCACGAACCGCATGCGCGTGCCAAAAGTCGTCTCGCGAAGAACCTCGCCGCGCACGTGCGTACCGTGCGGCGGCAATGCGTCGGGATGCGCAGAACCGAGTGCCCAAGTCGTCACGCGATGCGCGGGATCGATCGCGTCCCGGATCGGCAACGCGCTCGAATCGTCTGCAGGCACGACGGCGAGCTTGCCCGGCGCGAGCGAGGAGAACAGCCGCGCCTTCGCCCGCCCGTACTCCTCCATCGTGCCGTGGTAGTCGAGATGGTCGCGCGAGAGGTTCGTGAAGACCGCGGCTTCGAAGTGCACCGCGTCCGTTCGACCTTGATCGAGCGCATGCGAGCTGACTTCGATCACCGCGTGCTTGCAGCCGCGATCGACCATCGCGCGCAAGAGTCGCTGGAGTTCGATCGGACCAGGAGTCGTGTTGGTCGCGGGCAAGACGTGTTCTCGTCCGTCGGGCTTGGGACCGAGGCGATATTCGATCGTGCCGAGCGAACCGACGGGACGTCCATCGTCTTCGAGGCAAATGCGCAAGAGGTCCGCAACGGTCGTCTTGCCGTTGGTCCCGGTGACACCGATCACGTGCAGATGTGTCGACGGCTCGCCATAGAAGCGCGCAGCGACGGCGCCCGCGGCACGGCGCACGTCGGGAACGACGAAGCACGGCACGGCGACGGGCAACGGCCGTTCGGCGACGACCGCAACGGCACCTCGACCGACCGCTTCGGTCGCGAAGCGCGCCCCGTCCGCCTCGTGGCCAGGAACCGCAAAGAAGATCGCACCGCTCGTGACTCGTCCCGAGTGATCGCAGATCGAGGTCACCCCTTCGTTGCGGAATCGAACGACATCGAGCGCGGCGTGCGCCTCGAGCAGTGCTCGCAGGGCTTCGAGATCCGGCAGCAATTCGCCGACGCTCGCGATGCGATTCGCTTCGCCCGTCGATGCGGCCCGGGCAGAAGGCAGTTCGCCGATCGGTTGCACGCGCAACGTGCGCCCCGAAGGCATCCTGCGCTCGTGCGCATGTCCGTTCTCATCGCCGTTCGAAGTCATGACATCGGTGACCCGCTGAGTCGCAGTAAGCGCACGCTGCGGCCTTTGTTTGCGCACCCATCCGCGCAGACCCGACAACCTACCGAAACCGACCATCGCTCTCCCCTCTCTCCTCGACGGGACGTGCGACGTCCCGACTCGTGTGGCTTTGCTTGACGTAGGCCATCAGGTCCCGCACCGCAGGAGCAGCATACGTTCCACCGTAAAACTTCCGAACGTTGCGCTTCATGAGAACCGCCATCGAAAGCCACCTCGGATCGTGTGCAGGCGCGAATCCCACGAAGCTCGCGTTGGAAACCTGCCTGCGCTCGTTGATCGTCGTCCCCGTCTTTCCGGCGAGCCAACCGTCCATGTCCGGGCCGCTCAGCTCGCGTGCCGTTCCGCGAGGATCGGTAACGACGTGGACGAGCGTGCTGCGAATCCACGAAACCGTCCGCTCGGACAGGATGCGCTCACCTGGCCCTGCACGTTCGCCGGCGCGTGCGACGAGGCGCATCCGGAAGTCGTGTCCGGTCACGAGACTCGCGAACGCCCTGGCGAAACTGATCGGATAGATCTCGAGCTGATATCCGAAGCTGAGCGACGGGCCCGTGTAGACCTCGTAGTCCGCCTTGTTCTCGAAGTTCCTCGTCGTCGGGAGTTTGCCAGGCCGCGGGCTTCCATCCGCGAGCAGAGGCAGCGGCAGTCCGAGTTCCGGTGCCTCTCCGAGCCGAAACAGATCGAGCAGTTCGCGATGGAACGGCGCTCCACCGAGCATGCCGACCTTCACTGCCCCGATGTTGCTCGACTGGATCAGGATGTCTTCGAGCCGGCAAGCACCGACGGCATGATCATCCTTGATGATGCGCGACCGGCGCGCGTGCTTGGGAACGATGCGCCACGTCTTGCCACCATCTTCGCCACAGACGAACGGCTGGCCCGGCGACACGATCCCACGCTCGAGCGCGAGCCCGAGCACGAGTGGCTTGATGACAGAACCGGGCTCGACGCGCGCCCAATGCGTCATCGGCCAATCGCGGTCACCCGAGACTCGGAACTCGGGATCGAACGTCGGCGAACCGGCGAGTGCGAGCACGTCTCCACTGCGCAAGTCGACGAGCAGGATCATCCCCCACTCGGCTTCGGCGTCGGTCACCGCGCGATGAATCGCATCGAACGCGACTTCTTGAAACCGCGAATCGAGCGTCGTGACGATGCGCTCGGGCGCGAAGTCGTCGGCAAACGGCGCAGGCTCGAGGTCGCGCAGATAGCGCTTACCGCGTGCATTGCGCAACTCGCGCACGGTCGTCGCCTTGCCGGGAACGAGCGCGGGAAGCGCTTCGAGCCCGATCGCGCGATCATCACCGTCGGATTCACCGACGAGGGCACCGACGACGTGCGCGGCGGCACGACCGAGTGGATAGACGCGGTTCCAGCGTGAGACGAACCGAAACCGGAATCGGCAGCCGTCGTATCGCGCGCGGCCGAGCTCTTCGAAGGCGCGCAGCGCAGCGGTATCGCCGACGTCGCCCGCGACTTCGCGCTTCCAGTAATACTGCCACGGGCCACGCGTCTCACGACGCACGTCGGCTCGCTGCCACAAGTCGCGACGGAAGTCGTCGCCCGGCATGCGCAGCGCCTCGAGCACCCCCTCGCGCTCGGATCCGGACACGTGCCGATCCAACTCGAGACATGCGAGTATGCGATTCGCGAGCTCGAGTGGCAGATCGGCATTGCCGTAGCACTCGACCTCGACATCGTACGAGAGCACCGAGCGCGCGAGCACCGCACCATGGCGATCCACGATGGTGCCTCGCGGCGCGTTCTGACGGACGGTGCGTTGCCCGTGCACGCGGCCCGGATCTGGCGATCGGCGTCCGTCAGCGTGTGCGACGAAGACCCGCCACCCGGCGAGCGCGAGCAAGAGCGAGACGACAGCGACGACGGTAACGAAGACCCGCTCGCTCACTTCTTCGAAGACGGGACCACGCGGCTGCATCGACCTACGGATCATCGCCGGGTCAATCTCGCGTCTTGCGGGCCTGCGCGTCGGCAGTCGAAGCCTCGAGGACCTCGGTACGACGCAACCACGCGAGACGACGCTCACAGCGTGCGCGCTCGGCGACGACATAGTTGGCATCGGCCTGCAACGCACTGAGGCGTGCACGCAGATGCAGGGTCCGGGTCCGAAGGGCGACCACCAGGAGACACACGACCAGGCAGAGGAAGAGCGCGATGAACGCGCCTCCCCACCTCATCGCCATGCCTCCTGGCGACCTACCGGGGGATCGGAATCGGCCGTCTTCGCGGCCACTCGGAGCTTCGCGCTCCGACTGCGGGGATTGCTCTGCAGCTCCTCGGGGCCCGCGGTGACGGGCTTCTTCGTGATTCGCTGCATGTTCTCCCTGACGAACGTCTTCACCAGACGATCCTCCAAGCTGTGGAACGAGATCACGACCAGGCGACCCCCGACGCGGAGCGCACGGCATGCTGCCGCGAGCCCCGCCTCGAGGACCTCCAGCTCTCTGTTGGTCGCGATTCGCAACGCTTGGAAGACACGCGTCGCCGGATGAATCCGTCCACTACGCGCCGAGGGTGGCACCGCTCGAACCACCAACTCGGCCAGCTCCCCACCAGTCGTGGGAAGCAACTGACGTTTCCGCTCTTCGCAGATCGCTTGCGCGATCCGTCTCCAGAAGCGCTCTTCGCCGTACTCCCGGAACCAACGACCGAGTTCCTTCTCCGGAGTCGTCCGGAGCAGGTCCAAGGCAGTCGGTCCAGAAGTCTGGTCGTAACGCATGTCGAGAGAGGTCGAAGAACGGAAGGACAACCCCCTCCCGGGGTCGTCCATCTGATGCGAGCCGAAGCCCAGATCCGCGAGAACTCGATCGACAGAGTCGATACCGAGCCCTCGAAGGACCTCGTCCAAATCGGCGTAGCTCGCGTGACGAAGCTCCACTCTCGGGGCGACCCCTGCTAGAGCTTGCTCTGCGGCGGCGATCGCGGACGCGTCCCGGTCGAGACCGATCAACGTTCCACGAGCGCCGAGTTGCTCGGCAATCCCGATCGCATGGCCACCCATGCCGACCGTCGCGTCCACGACGGTCTGCCCCTCCTCGAGAGCGAGGGCTTCGATGACTTCCTTGAAAAGAACAGGTGTGTGGGGCGGCAACCCCGAATGTCCGTGTTCGCCTGACTCGTTCACGCGACGTCGCGCAGCGCCAGGCCGGGCCAGGAAGGGAGAGAGAGCCACGAGCCCTCTCCCCCCCGGAGAAGATCGATGCAGTGCGAGTGCATCACACCGGGCCCTCTTCTCCGCTGAGGATGGCTTCCAGATCCTCCTGCCAATTCGCTGTCTTGGCCTCGTAGGCCTTGTGCACTTCGGTCGCCCAGAGCTCGATGCGCTTGAGGACGCCGACGCAGGTCAGGCTGTCCCCGATCTTCGCGAACTCGCGCAGTCGATCCGGGATCGCGATGCGACCCTGCGCATCGAGCTTGACGCGCTCGGCGAGGCCGAAGAACCAGCGCTGCACCGCGCGCGTCTTCGCGTCGACCTTCTCCGAGCACTTGAGAATGCGTTGTTGGCGACGCCACTCGGGTTCGTCGAGCAGCCAGAGGCAGCCATCGACACCGGGCGTCAGCCAGAAGCTCGTGAGCGTGCGCGTGTACCCGTCGCCGTCTTCCTTCTCTTCCAGGAATTGCTTCGGAAAGAAGGCGCGCCCTTTCGGGTCGACTTTCACCTCTTTGCTTCCGAAGGCTTCCATGCATCGCTCTGGAGGAAAATGGACACTGCATGAACGTGTTCAGGACCTGCTCGATACCTGCTCTCGACATGCTCACTCACTTCACCTGCGCAACTGTATCGCTCACCACCTCCGAGTCAAGCTGTCACGGCAATCTCACTCGCGATCCATAACCTTGGCATTTAGAAGCAGTTATGAACAGGTTTTCCACAAACCGTGGAAAACTCCTCAGAAGGGCAGCCAGCAGATCGCCACGCTCCGGCGACATGATTCACCGCAATCCGTTGCAAACCCTCAACTTAGCATTTGCGAATGCGCGCGCTCGCTTCCGTGACGCCGTGGCCCTACACCCCTTGCCATGACCGGGACCCTCGATGTCGCCCTGATCGGGCAGCGCTTCATGGGGCGCGCGCACAGCAATGCGTGGCGCCAGGTCGCGCCCTTCTTCGCCCCCCCGCTCCACCCGTTCCTCCACACGATCGCCGGCCGCGACCCGAAGGACCTCGAGTCCTTTGCCAAGCAGTGGGGATGGACGCACTGGACGACTCGCTGGCAGGACCTCGCCGAGGATCCCGAGATCGATCTCGTCGACATCGGCACCCCCAACGACGTGCACAAGGAGCAGGCGATCGCGATGCTCGAAGCCGGCAAGCACGTCGCCTGTGAGAAACCGCTCGCGGGCACGCTCGACGATGCGCGCGCGATGCGCGACGCGGCCAAGAAGGCGCGTCGCAAGTCGAAGACGTTCGTCTGGTTCAACTATCGTCGCTGCCCCGCGATCGGTTTCGCGCGCAAGCTCGTGCAGCAAGGCCGCCTCGGAAAGATCCTTCACGTGCGCGCGAAGTACCTGCAGAGCTGGGGCTTCGCCGATACGCCTTTGCTGTGGCGCTTCGAGAAGAAGCGCGCTGGCTCCGGCGCCCACGGCGACCTCAATGCGCACTCGATCGACCTCGCGCGCTTCTTGACCGGTGAAGAGATCGTGTCGGTCGAGGGCGCGATCGCGCAGACCTTCTACAAGGAGCGCGCGCTACTCGGCGACGCTGCGCAACTCGGTGGCAAGAGTAAGAAGACCAAGAAGGCGCAGGCGATGGGCAAGAGCACCGTCGACGATGCGCTGCTCTTCCTCGCGCGTTTTGCGGGCGGCGCGGTCGCGAGCTTCGAGGCCACGCGTTGCGCTCACGGCCACGAGAATCGCAACACGATCGAGCTCAACGGCGAGAAGGGCTCGGTCCGCTTCGACTTCGAGGACATGAACGTGCTCGAGCTCTTCGACGCCGAAGTCGACGCCGCCACGCGCGGCTGGCGCCGCATCATGTGCACGACCGCGGACGCTCATCCGTATGCAGGCAACTGGTGGCCTTCGGCGCACGTGATCGGCTACGAGCACGGCTTCGTCAACATGGCCGCCGACATCCTCCGCGTCCTCGGCGGACAAGAGCCCGAGCTTCCGTTGCCGGACTTCGCCGATGCGTACGAAGTGCAGCGCGTGCTCGAAGCCGCGCAGATCGCGGCGAAGCAAGGCGGCCGCATCCCGCTGCGTGAAGTGAAGTAACCGGAAGGAAATGGGGCGCGAGCGCCCTGAAGCAGCGACGCGCACGCGGAGCGACGCAAGGCACGAAGCCAAGCGATGGACGATCTCTCGAATTTGCCGGAGCACGCACTGCTCGAGCGCCTCTTCGCCGCGCTGCATGCGATCGAGTCCGCGCATGCCGCGGGCCAAGACGACGCACAGCGCGCAAGGCAATCCGCTGCGCTCGCACTCGTCCAACAGGTGTGTGACCTCGGTGCGCTCCGCAGCTTCTCACCTCTGCCCACCATCGCGACGATGCTGCGCGGCGAACTCGACGCACGCGCGATCACGTCGATGCTCGTCCCGGTCGAACGCGCACTCGACAAGAAACTGCGGGACGAGGACTTCCTGATCGCCGCCGACGACTGGTCGCGCGACGTCCGCACGATGCCGCTGCGCCTCGTCGCCGACAGCTTGCGATCGTCGTTCAACGTCGGCGGCCTGTTCCGCACGGGCGAGTGCTTCGGCATCGAAGAACTCGTGCTCTGCGGCTACAGCGCCGACCCGAGCGATGCACGCGTCTGCAAGGCGACACTCGGCACGCACGAGCACGTCGCGTGGCGACGCGAGCGGCGCATCGAGGACGCACTCGCATCGTGCCGCGCAGAGGCTCGTCTCACGATCGCCCTGGAGAGCGATACCGCTTTTCCCGCACTCGAAGAGATCGACATCTCGTGGCCGTGCGCGCTCTTCGTCGGCAACGAACGCCATGGCTTGCCGATGTCGTTCTGCGACCGGGTCGACGCGCGTGCGCGCATTCCGCTCTTCGGCCGCAAGAACTCCCTCAACGTCGTGTCGGCGACCGCGATCGCGCTCGAACAACTGCGGCGGCGCTACGAGGCTCGTTGATCGTCAGCGTTTCCGCGCTTTGCTCCCGGCGCCCCACAGCGGCTCGACGAGCTGTGCATCCCAGGTCTGGAAGCGCTCGGCCATCCGCGTGACGAGTTCGGCATTGTCCTCAGCGATGTCGCGCGTCTCACCGATGTCGCCTTCGAGATCGTAGAGCGCGAACGCGGCGTCACGCTTCGGACGATGAAGCTTGTAGCGCCCGCGGCGCAGCGCGCCTTCGCCCGACGAACCTCCCGCACGCCAGAACAGGTCCCGCGTGAGCGGCTCCGTACGCGTGCCCAGGAGCCACGGAGACACGTCCGTGCCGTCGAGCTTCCACTCGGGATCGACCTCACCACCGCCGAGCGTGACGAAGGTCGGCAACAGATCGAGCGAGATCACAGGCACCTCGAGCACGCTACCTTTCTCGATGTGCCCTGGGTAGCGCATCGCGAGGGGGACGCGGATGCCGCCTTCGAGCAGCATGCCCTTGCGTCCACGCAGCGGCGTGTTGATCGCGCCGGTCTGCGTTTGCCCACCGTTGTCGTTGGTGAAGACGACGAGCGTCTTGGTGTCGAGGTCGTGCTCGCGGAGCGCAGCGAGGATCTTGCCGACATTGTCGTCGAGCGAACGCACGAGCCCCGCGTACTTGCGTCGACGCTCGTTCTCGATGTCGCTGAGCAGCTCGTAGTCCTCGTCCTTGGGTTGCAGCGGCCCGTGCGGGGACGTGAACGACACGAAGAGGAAGAACGGCTCGCCCTCGCGCTTCGCTTCCTCCTCGATGAACCGCACGGCAGCATCGCCGAGTCGATCGGTGACATAGCCGCCCTCGTCGGTCGCCTTGCCGTTTTCCTGCAGAACCCTGTGCGGCGTCGGCTTTGCCATCGGCACGTAGGGGCGCGAACCCTGCAAGAGGCCGTAGAACCAATCGAAGCCCCGTCGGTTCGGATGGTAGGCAGGCTCGTAGCCGAGATGCCACTTCCCGACAAGGCCGGTTCGATAGCCGAGCGCATGCATGCGATCCGCAACGGTCTGTTCACTCAGCGGCAATCCGAGCTTGGAACCTGGCGGCAAGTTGCTCTCGTGACCGAAGCGCTGCTGATAACGCCCGGTCAAGATCCCCGCGCGCGACGGCGAACACACACAACCCGACATGTAGGCCTGGGTGCACGTGACACCGTCCTTCGCGATCGAATCGATGTGCGGCGTGCGCCGCGCGAGCTCGGGCGCGGGCTTTCGCTGGAAGCCGAAGTCGGCGTAGCCCGCATCGTCGGAATAGAGCACGACGATGTTCGGACGCCCGTCCGGCTGGCTCTCCTGTGCACCGACGGGCACGGCGCTGAACACGAGCAAGAACGAGAGAGCGGTGCATGCGCTTGCCATGCGCCTGACGATACGCGGCCACGCTGCCGCGCAGTTGCGCAAACGGACGGTAATCCGATCAACGAGCGAGTTCGGACGCCGCACGCGCGAATGCAGCCTGATCCACCGAGAGGCGACAGTGCGCCGGCTCGCCATCGACACCAACGATGACGGACTTGCCGCTACCTCGTACTCGAACAAATCGATCACCGCGCCTCAGTTCGACGCCCAGCTCGTAGGGCCCTGCTCGGAGCAAGGACAATCGGGCGAGACCTTCGCCCGACAGGAGTGCGGATCTGCTCGTTGGCTCCTCGCCATACGTCGCGTAGAGCCGGTGGGCCTTGACGATGATCGTCTCTTCGCGCCACGCACGATCCGCGCGAACCCATGCCGTTACATCGCTCGGGAATTCGCCGATCCCCGAGACCTCGACCGCGAACTCGATGGGATCGTCGAGCGTCAAGGTCGCAGGGCCAGCGACCTGACGGAACACAGTGCGACACTCATCCTGAGTTCGCACCGTCACATCGACGACCGGACGTGACGTCACGAGCCACAAGCGACCGGACAGGAACGGGACGGCGTACAGCTCACCGTCTACTGCGGGCGGAAGGAACGTGGCGAGCCCCCGGCGTACGGGTTCGCCACCAGGGCGGACGACGGTCAACTCGTGCACGACGACGCGTCCGAGCAAATCGACACGCAGTGTTTGCACGAGTGGCGCCTCCGCGATGACGATCTCGTGGTCCGTGTAGACGCGTTCGCCCGTAGCCGTCACAACGACCTCGAGTGCACAGCGCCCGGGCGATACCGCGGCCCAATGGAAGCCATCACCGCGAACCGCACCATTCAGGACGAGTCCATCGGGCGTCGCCAGTCGGCACGACAAAGCCTTGCTGGCTCCCACCGGTCGATTCAGGACTTCTACGTCGACGGTGACGCCATGCACCGCGTTCACGACGATCGCTGCTCCAGGAACGAACTCACGTGGAGCGATTGGGCAACAGCCCTCGACCACCGCCGCGAGACGCAAAGAAGCACTCGAGGTGACATCGCCATGCACGACGAAGCGCCCTTCGCCGACAGGCGTGATCAAGATTCGTTCGTCGACGCTCCAGCCCTCACGCAGGTCGTGCGCGGAAGGCCTCGCTTCCACGCGAAGGTCGACCTTGTGGTCCGGATGCTCACCATCTTCGGTCACGCGTACGGTAGCAATCGTTCGAAGCGGCTGGAAAAGGACTCGCCCGACGTCGTAATCACGACCTCGCGACAATGGCAGGAGTGGCATTGCCTGGAAGAACGAGTCGTTCCGCATGAATAGCAATCTCAGCTCACCGCGCGGAGCGCGATCGATCAGGAGTCGACTCACGGCGACGGAGAACTTTCCACTGGCATCGGTCTCGAAACGAACTTGCGTGCCCATCGACGCGAGAATGCAGTCGGCCTCGGAACACGGAACTCCATCCAACACTGCAGTGCCACGGATCACGGCAGAATCGCGCGACACGTCGAGGTCGACCACGACCTCCTCGCCACCGCGGACCGGCCCTTTGATCTGTCGAATCGCATCGAGGAAACCGGGAGCGTGCGCGTTGCACCACCAACTCTGGTGCAGTCCGACGCGTGAAAACTCCGCGTAGTCGGTTCCCGACGAAATCCTCTCGAACTGCCGGTCGCGCCCAGAGGGATCGACAAACCGAACGTGCGCTCTAGGAATCCCTCGCCCCAGGGCATCGACCATGCGCACCTTGATGGAGCCGTGCGGCGGGAGAACGAAATCGACTCGATCCGCACGATCGAGATCGACTTCCTTCGCTAGAGAATCGAAGCCGAGAAGCTCGGGAACCAGACGAAGCTTGCCGTGCTCGTCAACATCGAGATTCGCGCGCTCGAGGCGGAGCTCGCCGCGCTCGTCGGTCACGAACGACGATGTGAACACACCGCTGGGCGCGGGGATCACTTCGATCTTGCATCCTGCAACCGCGCGAGCATCCGCATCACGAACCGTCACGAGTAGCGTGTGCCGCGCTCTGCCTGCAGGTTCGCGCGTGGCACGCCTGGATTCGGACTTCGTGCCATCGATTGCCTTCTCGACCGATGGCGCAACCTCCTTCTCGGGTCGGATACGGACCGACCTGCCCGATTGCATGTCGTCGGTACGAACAGGCGACCGATCAGCGAACAACACGGACCATGTCGCCAACAGAACGAAGCAACTGATCACGGACAGCCATGTGAGTCGCAACGCCTTCATACCTACTCCGACATGGGAATCGGACGCGCGTCCTGTTCTCGAGAGTGGGGCTCTTCATCGGGGCCAAAGAGAAGCGCGCCGCAAACGCCTGAAAGCACGCGATGCATCCTCTGAATGGCCAGGATATCCGTAGCCTCGCTAAATCAGCAACCCGCGCCGAACCCGCCGCGCGGCTATCCTGCGCCGCATGTCACAAGAGAACTCCCTCCACAACCGAGCCGTTTGGTTCGACATCCCGGTCGCCGATCTCGATCGCGCCGACTCGTTCTACGCCGCTGTCCTTGCATGCAGCGTCGACCGCGTGTCGATGCCCGGCATGAGCTTTTCGGTCCTCGAGCATGACAAGGGCAACGGCGGCTGCCTCGTCCAGAAGCCCGACGAAGTCGCCTCGGACCGGGGCATCCTCGTCTACTTCAACGCGGAGGGCAGGATTCGCGACGCGGTCGCCAAAGCGCGCGAACACGGCGGCGAAGTCGTCGAGGACACGCACTCGATCGGCCCGCACGGCTTCCGCGCGATCGTGCGCGACAGCGAAGGCAATCGCATCGCGCTGCACTCCGAGAGCGACGCCTGAGTCGCAGCGGACGCGGGCACGAGCACTTACGAGATCTTCACCGAGGAGAATCCCTCGACGCGAACAGCGACGCTAGCGTGCTGACATGGCGAGCGAGCAGGACAGCTTCGACGTCGTGATCGTGGGTGCGGGGATCCAAGGCCTTGCGCAAGCACTCTCGGCCGCGAAACGCGGCCATCGCGTGCTCGTGCTCGAACGCACGAAGCGCGCACTCGGCGCGAGCGTCCGCAACTTCGGCATGATCTGGCCGATCGGGCAACCACTCGGCGTGCGCCTCGAACTCGCACTCGCGAGCAGACGATGCTGGCTCGAGTTCGCGCGCGCAGCCAAGCTGCCACTTCGTGAATGCGGATCGCTCTTCGTTGCGACGCAGGACGACGAGACCGAAGCGATGGAGTCGTTCGTGAACACGATGCAAGGCTCCGGACTCGAACTCCGTTTTCTGTCGCGCACGGAATGCAAACGCGCCTCCCCCCTCGTGCGCGAGGACCGAGTGATTGGAGGCATGTCGAGCGACACCGAGGCGAACATCGACCCTTGGCACGCGCTCGCGTGCCTCGCGCACTGGCTCGAGGAATCCCATGGAGTTCGGTTCTCGTTCCAAGAAGCCGTGACGCACGTCGAGACGGATCGCGTCGAGACGTCACGCGCACGATCGATTCGCACGTCACGCACGATCGTGTGCGAAGGGCTCACAGCGACGAAGCTCTTCCCCGAAGCGTTCGACGACGCGTCGCTACTCCCGTGCCGTCTGCAGATGCTGCGCACGGCGCCGCTCGGGAGCGACATGGGGCCGATGCTCGCGACCGGGCTCACGCTGCGTCACTATCCGTCCTTCGCGCTCGGCATCGCACGCGCCGAGGACTCCGGACTCGCCGCGTTCGATCGCAGAATACGCAGCGAGCTGCCGGCGCTCGACCGCTTCGGCATTCACGTCATGGTCTCGCAGGACCACGAAGGGCGCCTCGTCCTCGGCGACTCGCACGTCTACGGCGATGCGGCACTCGAGCCCTTTCGATCCGAGCGCATCGACGAACTCGTCCTCGCCGAACTCGACGCGCGCTTCTCGATTCGCGCACTTCGGATCGAAGAACGTTGGCAAGGTCGCTACCTCAAGCGAACGGGGCATGGCGTCTTCGTGCACGACCCGATGCGGAACGTGCGCATCGTCAACGGCCTCGGAGGCAACGGCATGACGCTGAGCTTCGGCATCGCCGAGACGATGTGGAACGACTGGAGCGATGCAGATCTGCTTTCGGGACTCGCGGACCCGGAGCCGCTCGAAGGGACAGCGCCGCGCATCGAATCGCGCGGGGAGCTTCACGACGATCTTCACACGCAGCCCGGGCGAACCTTCACGACGTGACACGACCCTGCGACGAGTGAACCTCGTCGTCCCGGCAATGCGCAGCTGGCTCTCGAATCGCAGCCGCGGAACGTTCGCTGCCTACTGCATCGTCGCGGCGTTCGGGACGTACTTCTGCATGTACGCGTTCCGCAAGCCGTTCACGGCCGGAACCTTCGAAGGCGCACCGGCCTTCGGACTCGCATGGAAGACCGTCCTGATCACGGCGCAAGTCGCGGGTTACACGCTATCCAAGTTCGTCGGCATCCGCGTCGTCTCGGCGATGTCGCCCGCGAAGCGCGCCCTCGCGATCGTCGGCCTGATCGCGGTTGCCGCAGTGGCGCTCGCACTCTTCGCGATCACACCACGCCCGTGGAACGCGGCATTCTTGTTCGTCAACGGGTTGCCACTCGGAATGGTCTTCGGCCTCGTCATGGGTTTCCTCGAGGGGCGTCGACAGACCGAAGCGCTCACCGCGGGCCTGTGCGCGAGCTTCATCCTCTCGTCAGGAGTCGTGAAGTCGGTCGGGCGTGACCTGATCGTCCACCGCGGAGTCGAAGAAGCCTGGATGCCGGTCCTCACCGGCGCACTCTTCTTCGTGCCGCTGATCCTGTTCGTCTTCCTGTTGGCGCAGATCCCGCCGCCAGACGAAGGAGACCTCGAACACCGCAGTGCACGGAACCCGATGACGACCATCGACCGTCGCGAGTTCTTCAGGCGACACGCACCCGGTCTGATCGGTCTCGTCGCGGTCTATCTCTTCTTGACGATCGTCCGCAGCGTGCGCGACGACTTCGCGGTCGAGATCTGGCGTGACCTCGGCACGACGGGTAAGCCATCGATCTTCGCGTCGACCGAATTGATGGTGACCATCGTCGTGCTCGCAATCAGTGGCGCGGCATTCTTGATCCAGTCGAACCGTCGCGCGTTCTTCGGCTCACTCGCGACGATGTGGATCTGCTTCGTCGCGACGATCGCGCTCGTGCTCTTGCGCAGAAGTGGAGCGCTCGGTCCGTTCGCGTTCATGGTGTTGAGCGGCGCTGCGGTCTACGTACCCTACGTATCGTTTCACACGACGGTCTTCGAACGCCTGCTCGCCGTGCTGCGTGAACGCGCCAACATCGGATACTTGATGTATCTCGCGGACGCGTTCGGTTACCTCGGCTACGTGATCGTCATGGTGCTGAGGAACTCGTGGAGCGGAAGCGTTGATTTCTTACGGTGGTTCGAACTCGTTCTGATCGCGCTCACTGCTGCGTCGCTCGCCGTCACACTCCTGGTCGCGCGTTACTTTTCCGGCCAATTGCGAACCAACGCACCACCCCTTCGAGTCGGAGCAGAATGAACACGATGCATGTGGATTCGATTCTCGATCTGTTGCGGGACAACGGCTCGTGCGCCTACCTCGGCGAGCAGGTGACGCAACTCGAGCACGCGTTACAGTGCGCGACTCTCGCCGAGGAGGCAGGAGAATCCTTGCCGCTGGTCCTCGCATGCTTGTTGCACGATGTCGGACACCTCGTGCGCCTCGGAACCGAGGATCGCAACGCAGGTGACGACGGGCACGAAGGCATCGGCGCACGGTTGCTCGCGAGGTGCTTGCCGCCCGGCGTGACCGAGCCGATTCGCCTGCACGTGTCTGCGAAACGGTATCTCGTCGCGAACGATCCCAGTTATCGCACGAACCTCAGCGAAGCATCGATGTACAGCCTCGAAGCTCAGGGCGGCGCGATGTCGGCGGCGGAGTGCGCTCAGTTCGAAGCCGAACCGCATGCCGACGACGCCGTGCGGCTACGCCGCTACGACGAACGCGGCAAGACTCCAGGTTTCGCGACGCTACCGCTCGAACACTTCGAGCCGTTCATCCACGCACTCGCCTCGACCATGCAACCGGAGTGACCCCATGCGCTCACTCGTGTTCCGCGGTACGCAGGAGCAAGCGTTCGAACTCACCGAACACGATGCACCGGAGCCCTCCGCAGGCGAAGTCCTCGTGGACATCGAGTGCACTACGATCTGCGGCAGCGACCTACACACGATCACCGGTCGACGCGTAGCGAAGCTACCGATCGTTCTCGGTCACGAAATCGTCGGTACCGTGAGCGCACTCGGTCCGGATGCACCGCGGACGATCGATGGTCGCGAACTCTCCGCGCAGGACCACATCGTATGGTCCCTGGTCGTCGCGTGTGGAGCGTGCGATCCGTGTCGGCGCCGCCACGAAGAGCGCTGTGCAAAGCGTTTCAAGTATGGCCACGAAAGCACGAACGACGCACCGTGCAGCGGTGGACTCTCGGATCGCTGCTTGTTGAGGCACGGCACCGCGATCGCGCACGTGCCCGAAGGACTCGACGACCGCGTCGCCGCGAGCACAGCGTGCGCGGGGGCAACCGCCGCTGCCGTCCTGCGACGGCTCGGCAACATCGAGAGGGACAGTGTCGTCGTCTTCGGCTGTGGATTGCTCGGCTTGTGTGCAATCGATTCCGCCAAGCGCGCGGGCGCGTCCCGTGTCATCGCGGTCGATGTCGACGGCGACCGCCTCGCGCGCGCAACGAAGTTCGGAGCCGACGCGATGATCTTCGGCAACGATCCGGACGACACTCGTACTGGCCTGAGCGCACTTCTCCCCGCCGGTGCAGACGTCGCGATCGAAGCGTCGGGTTCGAGCACCGCCGCCACCATCGCACTCGCCTGTCTTGCACTCGGAGGCCGCGCGGCCTTCGTCGGTTCGGTCTTCCCCTCCGATCCGATTTCGATCGTTCCCGAAGACCTCGTGCGTCGACGGCTCACGGTCTTCGGACAGCACAACTACGAGCCGCGCGACCTTCTCTCCGCGCTCGCGATGATGCGGCAGAGCTCGGCTCCATACGCCGAGTGCTTCACAGATCCGATACCGCTCGCGGATGTCGGTCCGGTCTTGGCATCGGGAACTCCGTCTGCGCTGCGTATCGCCGTGCGTCCGTGACTCGACGGCGGGGCGAACTCAGCGGAGCTTGCCGCGTAGCTCGTCCAACGTCGTGCCGAACTCGTCTAGGACCTTCTGCGGAAACTCGGCACCGAGTCCGGTGAACCGATTCCGCGCTTCGAAGATGCGGTCGTTCTCGACCAGTGCGCACGTCAACCGCGAGGACCACAGTCGATAGTCGTCCTCTGTGAGATTCTCGTTCGTGACCCGAACGAGGATATGGAACACGTCTTTCCGATTCTGCGCGAGGACTTCTGAGAGCGGGCGCTTCGTCACCCGAGCGATCCGCTCCAAACACTGCCAAGCGCGCAGGGGCACTCGCGTGTCGGAGAGCTTCGACTCAGCGCACTCGATCGCGAACGAGAGGAGGCAACGTTCGGCCTCGGGTCGCTCCTCCAGGTAGCGAATGTAAAACTCATAGGCCATCGGGGAGTCCACAATGACCGCACGGCACCGATCGAACCAAGTCCGCGCTTCGCGTTCGTCCATGTCCAACACGTTGGCCATGGACAACATGGCCAACGGTACGACGTAGGCCGTAGGGTCCTTGGCATACAAATCCGACCATAGCTTGGCTGCAAATCTGTCGCCCGCAACGTCTCGTTTCTTGCCCGCCGTCAGCATGACCTGGCCCGCTCGCAGCGCTCGCACACACCAGTTCGACACACGCTCGTCGTTGAGCTTGGCAACGACCGCATCCAGCAATGCACACATCTCGGCTTGCTGCTTCGCATTGGAGCGGACGGGGATCCGCGCAGGTTGTTGGAACGAGAAGTGCGCCACGTATTCTCGTAACAACCCTGGGCGTTTCAAGGCATTGGTCCACGCTTCGACGTACGCGTCGAGATCTGTCTCCAGGCTCAACTCGAACCGTATCCAGAACTCCGCAGCCCGAAGGCTCATCGTGACGACCGGGTCACGAGCTGCCGTGGTGGTCGCAACCCGTGTCGCGTAGTCGACAGCATCCCGCATCGTCTCGCGGTCGCCGAGATTCCAAGCAGCCTTCGCGTAGATCGCTGCCACGACAGAGTCGACACAACCGCTCTCCACCACGCGTTGGCACTTCCGGAGGACGTCTTCGTACTCGGTGGATCCCAGCCACAAGCCCCAACTCGAGATGAGCTCGATCACGTCTACGTTCCACTTCGAATCGCGATCGCCATTGCGGACAAAGTCGCGCGTGAAGGCATCTCGGAGCAGGGCGCTTTGCAGTTGACGATAGTCTCTCATCCGCACACCGAAGAGCGGCGGCTCGAGCGGAACCGATTGCGATTCGCCTTCCTGCGCAGTGAGCGATCCAAAGCCCACGAAGAAGGACGAAAGGAGCAGAACCAGTCTTGGGAGTCGATCGGCTTCGAGCATGAGAAGTGGGTGCACTTGGCTGCACGACTGTAGACCGTGACAGGACATCTCGCGAGCCGCGCTGCTGGTGTGCGTTCGAGAGAATGCTGCGGGCTGCCACCGAGGAGGCCGCTCATGACATCGGCGCGTCAACTCGTCCCTTGCTCCGGGCGTGAGTTCTCCTGCGCCAAGAACGACACTACGTGGCACTCCGTTCGCTCGAATCGACGGACATACCGGAGTCCACCATGAAGAAGCACGTACTCGTCGTCATTCACGGCGTGGGTGATGCATCACCTGGGTCGAGCATCATGGACGTCAGCCGGGGACTTGCCGCGAAAGGTGTGTCCGGCTGTCGAGCGGATCTGGTTCTCGATGGAGTGCAGTACCCGCGGATCCTTCTCGAGGGTAGCCCGATCGCGGAACTCGTCGAAGTCAACTGGTCGGACATCGCGCGACCGAAGCGCAACGCATTCGGCCTCGTTCACTACTTCGCCAAGATCATCGTGGCGATGCTCGACGTCGCGATTCGAAACCCCGAGCCGCCACCGAGCGATACACAGGACGAGCCGCCACCGCCTCCACAGAGCCAGCGATGGCTTGCAAGAGCGTACCGCGCAAGCTTCGAGGCACTGTTCTTCTACTGCATCGTTCCACCGCTCGTGACGATGCTCTGGATGAGCCTGCAACCGATGCAGACATGGACCGTGGTCGCGATCGGGCTCCTCGGGGCACTCGTCCTCGCGGCGATGACGCTCTATCTGTCGAAGAGTTTCCGAGGCAAGTTCTGGTTCGGATGGCTCTGGGCACTCGCGCTGATCCTCGGGACCGTCCTGGTCGTGACGGACAGACTCTCGCTGGAAGCGAGCGTCCGGTTCTCGACGATCGCCTATCTCGGGAGCCAAGTGCTGACGGGCACACTGCTCTTGGCCGCGCTGCTGGAAATCCATATGCAAGCGTGGTCGGCGCAGCAACGCATCGCCCGCATGGGCCTACTCTACTTGCCGTTCTTCGCGATGTCGGCGATCGGAGCACTTGCGTGGGCGATCGCACTCTGGGCAGTCAAAGCGGCCAACTCGACGGCAGGAGCCTTCGACCAGTGGCAAGACCTCTACGCATCGACGCTCGACTCTTACGGCTACGACCTCGCGTGGATCGAACTCACGTTCGCACTCTTGGTCGGCTGCATTGCCATCGGCGTACTCATCGTCGCCCTGCGGTATTCCCTTCTCGCAAAGCGGTCTCGCTCCGGGGCGGGCCAGTGGGCACGCGACGCGGTCCAGTACGTGCTCGCTGCTGGGGCAGCGCTCTTCGCAGCGCTATCGATCGTGTACGCAGTCTCCGCGATCTCATCCTGGCGAAGCGGCTGGAACTCGTCGGCCCTCGTCATCTACAGCTGGTCGGCCCTCCGCTTCGTGCCCTATCTGCCGGTACTTCTGGGCCCGGTCGCCATCGCGTTCGACGTGATCGTGGACGTGTTGTTCTATGTCGATCCGCGAGATGAGATCTCCACCGCCTCGCGACTACAGCGACGCGTGCAGCCCGCGATCGAGTACGCAAAGACGAGAGGGGATGCTCCGGTACTCGTCGCAGGACACAGCCAGGGCTCCGTGATCGCGCTGGACGTTCTGGGACAAGACGTCAAGGACGACGGGAACGATGGCACGTTCTTGATCACGGCGGGCTCGCCGATCCACTCGCTGTACGAGTCGTTTCTCGGCAGCAGCCCCGGTGGCCGTGCAAAGAATCGCAGAGCACAGTTTCGAACGCCCACCCGGTGGATCAACCTCGTTCGCAATGGCGACTACGTCGGCGGCGAACAGAACAAGTCGAACGTCATCGAAGAGAATCTCGGCGTCGGCGGCCACACCGGATACTGGAAGAATCCGAATCTCTGGGATCGCGTCCTGGCAGCAATGCCGAGCTGACTCGTCCAGAACGCGATCCGCGGCCGGACCCGATCCACCGCAACGAGTCGCGGGATCTCGGTCCGGCCCGTCGGACCTTCAGCGCACGCCGCGGATCTCGACGTCGTCGACGTAGTAGTAGTCGCTACGCGCGCTCATGTTGCCCTGGAAGCGCACCACCGTCGTCGCGCTCGTGCTGTTCAGCGGGAACTCGTAGCGGTGGTAGTTGTTGTCGTCCTCACCGTTGACGAAGGTGCGCAGCGTCGTGAACGTCGCGCCGCCGTCGGTGCTGACTGCGACCGTCGCGGTGTCGTTGTTCTCGAACGAACGGAGCTTGGCCCAGAAGATCAGCTTGGCATTCGTGACGCCGGTCATGTCCAGCTGGCGCTGTGCATAACTCGACGAACGCATCTGGATGTGCCAACGACCGCTGTGCGCGCTGCTGCGCGTCGTCAGCGAGACGTCACCTGCACCACGCCAGATGTCCGACCAACCAGTGCCGCCGCTGCCGCTGCCGGACTCGATGTCGTCGAACGCGATCTGGATTTCGGTGCCTCCACCCGAGTTGACGACGACCTGCATCGTGTCACTCGACGAAAGCGCACCGTCGTTGCCGGTGAGGCGCAGGACGTACGTTCCCGCTGCACTGAACGACGCGGTCGTATCGATCGCACTCGCGTTGCCGAAGGTCACCGTGCCGGGGCCGCTATCGACACTCCACGTCGTCGTCACGAACCCCGGAGGATTCGGGAGACCGTCGTCGGTGACGGTTCCGTCGAGGCTCGCGGTCGCGGGCAACGTGATCGTGCGGTTCGGACCCGCATCGACGACCGGCGCCTGGTTCTGTTGCGACGAGACGACGATGTAGTTGATGCGCGTGCGCGTGTTGCTGCCGTTCGTGTTCGACGCGGTCAACGCGACCGTGTAGGTGCCGGCGACCGAATACGTGTGCGACGGGTTCTGCGCACTCGACGTGCCACCATCGCCGAACGTCCAACTCCACGACGTTGGGCTTCCGGTCGATTGATCGGTGAACTGAACGCTGAGCGGCACGGTGCCGCTCGTCGGCGTGCCGACGAACTCCGCGGTCGGTGGATTGTTGTTGTTGCCGAGCGCTTGCGTCACCGCCTGGAAGAGGTTGATGCGACCGTGACCGAACGTGTTGTCCACACCACTCGTGCCAAGGTCGTCGCAGCTGCCCTTGAGGATCGCTTCGACCTGGTTCGGCGTCAGCGACGGATTGGCGGACCACACCATCGCGCAGAGGCCGGCAGTCAGCGGCGTCGAGAAGCTCGTTCCCGACGTGTAGACGTAGGACGTATCGCTTGCCGAACTCGACGTCGCGACACTCGTGCCCGGCGCAACGACGTCGACGAACGTGCCGTAGGCCGAGAAGCTCGAAAGCGCATCGGCCGAGTCGGTCGCGCCGACGACGATGAGGTCGTCGTTGTCGCGATTGCCGAACGTCAGGTTGCGCGAGTCGTTTCCGGCTGCCCAGATCAACAGACCACCGATCGACTTGATGTACGTTGCGGTCGTCAGGTTGGAACTGCTATCGGCGCCGCTGTAGCTCACGCTCGCGACCTTGCTGCCGTTCTCGACCGCGGTGCGCGCCGCGTGCTGCAACGTGCTCATCGATGCGCTACCGGTCGACACGTTCGACACGCGCAGCATGCGGTGCGAGAGGTTCCATCCGACGCCGGCGACACCCTTGCCGTTGTTGCCGTTGGCCGCGGCACAGCCAGTCGTCTGGGTGCCATGCGAGTGCACGGGACCGATCTGACCACCGTTGGATTCCCAGACGCGATCGACGGCGTTGTAGCCCTCGAGCCGGTGGAGTTGCAGGTCCTCGTGCGTCGTGAGCACGCCGGTGTCACAGATGCCCACGCTGACACTCGAGTTGCCGGTATGGAGATTCCACGCGGCTTCGGACTGCATGTTCTGGTGTTGCCACTGCGCCGAGAAGAACGTGTCGTTGGGCGTCACGACCGGATACAGCGTCCAGTCGGGCTCCGCGTACTCGAAACCGCCCGTAGCCATCAGCTTCGTCGCGACTTCGCGCTCGTCACTGTTCGGTGGAACCCGGATCAGGTACTCGTCCGTTTGCGCGACGTACTCGACGAGCGGGTAGACCGCGAGCGCTTCGAGCGCTTCTTTGCGTTGCGCACGCGCGGATGCCGCTTCGTCGGGCGCGATCGCGGCGGCGTTGACTTGGCGCGGACGCACGATCATGCGTCCGGAGAACTCCTTCTCACCCTTCACTTCAGCGAAGGCGAAGCGCGGATCGATCGGAGCCGGAAGACGAACGTCCTCGCCATTGCCCTCCTGATCGGAGCGCGCATCGAGCGTTTGCGACGACGGGTCCTGACCCGTCTGCGCACAACCCGAAAAGGCCGCGATCAGAAGTAACGAGGAAACTGCGAGAGTGAGGCGTTTTTCCATGCGGCGCAACGTAGCGGCCCGATGCAGCGCTGGGAAGCACCCCCGCGAGACGTATGGATCGCCATGCGCTCGAACGCATTCAGACGGAAGACCATGGCGCCGCAAGTCGCCCGAGTCGCCCGAGTCGCCCGAGTCGCCCGAGCAGCCCGAGCAGCCCGATCAGCAGTTCCGGTATTTGTCGTTGAGCCCCACGCCTTGCTCGATCATCGGCAGGATCTTCTCGATGCGGGAGAGCTTGGTCGCTTCTCGCTTGGCACTCGCGACATGTTCGGCGTACTCGCGTTGCTTGCCGGGGGTCATCGTGGCGAAGGCCTTCTGCGCAGCCTTGCGTTTGGCGAGCGCCATCGCCAACTCAGTCGGGACCTCGACCGCCTTGCCGCGAGACGGCGCCAGCTCCTTGCCGGCGCGCTGGTTCTCGATCGCCCGCGCGACGTAGTCGCGGACTCGCAGCACAACGACGTCCTTGGGGCTGTGGAAGCGCCACTGACGCATCGCCTTCGTCTTGTCCTGCGCCACGTGCAAGACGCCGTCCGGATCCTCGAGGAAGACCCCCTGGTGGAACCACAGGGACACGTGCTGCTTGAATGCCCCGAGCCCGACGACGTTCTTCGTGCCGAAGCCGTAACTCGGAGCTCCCCACTTGATCGACTCCTCGAGTTCGGTCGAGGCGAGGATCTTGCGCAGCTTCTCGAGCACGGGACGCCAATCTTCGTTCTGGGACAAATACTCGTCGACGGACTTCGCGCGCGGCATGTGGTGGTCTCCCGGTAGCGTGTCGGTGTGGTCAGGGCATCCCGCAAGAAACCGGCTCGTGCTCGGTCTTGCAAGGCCCCGGGGACGGTCTCGCGGTTTCCTCGCTTCGGCCTCGCAGCTACGATCACGCGTTTCGACCGGAGTTGGACGATGCCGCGACCCGTCTGTCTGTTCACCGGCCAATGGGCCGATCTCCCGCTCGAAGTGCTCGCGAAGAAGGCGAAGGCCTTCGGCTACGACGGCCTCGAACTCGCGTGCTGGGGCGATCACTTCGAAGTCCATCGCGCGCTCGACGAAGACGGTTACTGCGAAGCACTCTGGAAGACGCTGACCTCGAATGGCCTGCACTCGTTCGCGATCAGTGCCCACCTCGTCGGCCAAGCGGTCTGCGACCCGATCGACGCGCGGCACCAGGCGATCCTGCCGCCCGAGGTCTGGGGTGATGGCGACCCCGAGGGCGTACGCCAGCGCGCGGCCGAAGAGATGAAAGCGACTGCGCGCGCGGCGTCGCGCTTCTTCGAAGCAGCTCCGAACGACGTGAAGGCGCAGCTCGCGCGCAGCAACGGGCGCCGCGTCGTCAACGGGTTCACGGGCAGCTCGATCTGGCATCTCCTCTATTCGTTCCCCCCGGTGCAGAAGGGACAGATCGAAGCCGGCTTCGCGGACTTCGCGAATCGTTGGAAGTCGATCCTCGACGTCTTCGACGAAGTCGACGTCTCCTTCGCACTCGAAGTGCATCCGACGGAGATCGCGTTCGACATCGTGACGACACGGCGCGCGATCGCGGCGATCGACGGGCATGCGCGCTTCGGCTTCAACTTCGACCCGTCGCACCTCGGCTATCAGAACGTCGACTATCTCGCGTTTCTGCGTGAGTTCGGCGACCGAATCTTCAACGTGCACGTCAAGGACGTTTGGTGGAGCGAGCGCCCGACGCCGATCGGCACGTTCGGTGGACACACCGATTTCGGTGTCGACGGTCGTGCATGGGACTTCCGGAGTCCTGGCCGCGGCCGCGTCGACTTCGAGGCATTGATCCGCGTGCTTGGTTCGATCGACTACCAAGGCCCCCTCACCGTCGAATGGGAAGACCCCAACATGGATCGTGAGTTCGGTGCGACGGAAGCCGCCGCATTCGTGCGTCGCCTGGACTTCCCGCGCAGCGAGATCGCCTTCGACGACGCGTTCTCCGATTGAGCGGCACGCAGACTCCTCGTCCTTCCCCCACCACCTCTCGGTAGCTCGACGAATTCATGAAGACCAAGCTCTCGGTCATGATGTTCCTGCAGTACGCGATCTGGGGCGCTTGGCTCCCGCTGCTGTGGCCCTTCCTCAACGGGCATCGCGGTTTCACAGGTACTGAGATCGGCCACATGTTCGCGGTCGGGGCAGTCGGTGCAATCGTTGCGCCGTTCATCGCTGGACAGATCGCAGACCGCTATTTCAACACCGAGAAGTTCTTGGGGCTCAGTCACCTCATCGGTGCAGGGCTCGTGTGGTTCCTCGCCACGACGGAGACGTACTCCGGCTTCCTCTGGCTGAGTCTCGCGTACTCCCTCGTGTACTCGCCGACGCTTCCACTCACCAACTCCCTCGCATTCCACCACCTCGAGGATCGCGACCGTGACTTCGGCCGTGTGCGTGTTTGGGGAACCGTCGGCTGGATCGTTGCCGGCATCCTGATCGGCCAGTTCCTGTATCACTTCCATACGCCCACTGAAGCGGCGTTCTCGGAGGCCGTAGCCCAGAACCTGACGAGCGCCACGGACTTCAAAGGCTTCACGGATGCCGCGTACCAAGCCGGCATGGGCAATGCCTTCAAGCTCAGCGCAATCCTGGGTGTCGTGATGGGCCTCTACTGCCTCTTGGTGCTGCCGAAGACGCCTCCGACGAAGGGCAAGGAAGCAAACGCGACAATGGAAGCCCTGAAAGAAGTCCGGCGGCAACCCTTGCTCACGCTCTTCTTGCTTGCGGTGCCGGTGAGCTGCATCCACCAGTTCTACTTCGTGCACACTTCGGGCTTCCTCGGCACCGTGCAGTCCAGCGCAACCGAGGCGATCAATAAAGTGTTCGGTGTCGGAGGTGGCGGGCTCATGACGATCGGGCAGATCAGTGAAGTCGCCGTTCTCGCCGCGATTCCCCTCGTCGCCAAGGACTGGTCCCGCAAGACACTGCTCGCGATCGGCCTGCTCGCTTACGCAGGCCGCATGGCTCTCTTCGCGCATGCTGCCGACAGCGTCCCGCTCGTCATGCTCGGCCTCGCGCTCCACGGATTGTGCTTCGGTTGCTTCATCTTCGTCGCGTTCATGATCGTCGACGAAGAAACGACGAAGGACGTGCGCGCGAGCGCGCAGAGCCTCTTCAATCTCGTCATCATCGGGATCGGGATCATCGTCGGGAGCATGATCGCGGGTGACATTGCCGAGCGGTACATGGTCGACAACAAGGTCACGGACTACACCGGCCTCTTCTCGTGGCCCATGTGGGCCGCGCTCGCGTGCTTCGTGCTCCTGATGCTGTTCTATCCCAACGGTCGCAAGCCGGCGCCACAGTCCTCGACCCCCTGATGCATCCATGAAACTGCAGTCTTCCTTCGTCACCGCTGCTCGAATCGCGTTAGCATGGTCGCTGATCGCGGGCTCCGTCAGCATTGCACGGGACTCGAAGCTCTCTGGAAGCGCGAACCAGGTCGATGCTGCGCGCACGACGCTGCGAGGATCACTGCGCGACGCAGCGGGTGCCGTCGTCGAAGGCGCAACCGTCGAAGCGTGGTATTCGCCGCGGCTGTCGGATTCGATGCCGTTCACGTCCGGCATCGAAGATGTGGTCACCACGAAGACCGACGATAGAGGACACTTCAGGCTCACCCTTCTTCGCGGAACCGTCTACAGCGTCGCCGCCTATTGGACGACGCCTGATGGCGAACATCGTCAATCGTCCATCGTGGACACCATGGGTGACCGCGTTCTGTCCCTCGAACAATCCGAGGAAGCGTCTGGGCAGAGATTGGACGTGCGCGTACGGGGCGATCGGGTCGTTTTCGGAGTCCGAGGTGAGCTGCGTGCCACGGTCTTCGTAGACGCTGCCAACTCTCGACGGATCGCAACGAAGCCCATCGTCGGCACGGATCCGGTTCTGTTCGACGTTCCGTTCACGGCCGAGCATAGCGTCGTCAAGGTCTTGCTCGAGGATGCAATAGGTCCGATCAGCATCCACGCCCAACGCATGCCAAAGACGCGGAAAAACTTCGACATCCGAGTGCTGCTCACGCTCCCAACTGGCCCGCCGGTCCACTTTCGAGTCGTCGACACGGCTGGCAAACCGATCGCCAGCGCCACTCTCGTGAGCCGCGCGCGCTTGACGGAATCGGCGCCGTGGCGACCGCACGCGACGACCGATGAGGACGGCCGCGCCACATTGAGATCGATCGCGGACTTCGACAAGCATTGGGTCGTGTGCGCTCGTGCAACGGGATACCGCGATGCGATCGCGTTCCGCAATGTCACGTCGGGGCAAGTCGGGGGGCAAACGATCACGGATTGGGACATCGACCGCACCATCGTTCTGACGATGACACCTGGCCCTCCCGTAATCGGTCGTATCTTGGATGAGCACGGTCGCGGCGTTCCGGGTGTGCCCGTCGCCGCGACGTACGACATTACGAAGCCTCACGGCATGGGAAGGACTTGCACCGTGACGTCGACGGATCACGAGGGGAGGTTCCGCTACGAGCCAGCCGCCAACACCGACTCACTGAGACTCGTTGCTGTCCTACCTCCCGCCGAGCATTCTCGACTGACGCGCGACGCCGTCGCCTGCCCATCGCCACGAATCGACCTCGTTGCACCAGGACCGAACGATGACGGTCGAACTCCCGTGGTCGACTTCGGAACGGCGACTTTGCGAACGATTCAAATTCGGGGCCCGGGAGGTCAACCAGCACCTGGCGCAGCAATCGTCACGCTCAGCGACCGGTTCGACTCGCTCGTGGACGCGATGGCGAGATCGCCCCGCGCGGACAAGCGTGGTTACGTCGCGTTCTATTCGTTCGGTGGACCGATGGCGAAGACTCCGCGGGACAACTCGGATGTCTCTCCTCACGAGTCGGTGTTCGCGATCCTCGAAGGCATTGGTTGGAGCGAGATCCGCAGAAGTGAAACGGCGAGTTCTGCGACTACCAGAATCCAACTCGAGCCCTTCACACGGCGAGAAGTCGTCGTCGTGGACGAAGAACGCCGACCGGTCGCCGGCGTCTGGACGAATGCCAATGTCTCCATGCGATCCGGCGAAAGAGATGCGACCTTGCAGCACTTTCTTGTAGGCGCCAGCTTCTTGGGATTGCGACAGAAGAGCGACAGCGATGGCCGCATGGTCCTGTGGTCGGTCGACCGACCTGGCATGCTGTACCGCATGCGCTTCCAACCGCCTGACCGAAACTACCGCATCGTCGAGTGCGAGCTGCCACCACCCAGCGAGGACTGGCTCATCACCCTGACTCGCTGATCCGAGCGCGATCGGCTGCGGGCCTTGCCGGTCTCCACGACGACTGGCACGATGCCAGCGCACGACATCATGAGATTGCCCCCCTTCATCGCCATCGCCGCTCGGATCGCGTTCGCCATTTGGATCGCCGGGCCCGGCGTTCTCGTCGCCCAGGACGTCGAGAAGGACGTCGCAGAGCAGAACACCGCCGAGCATGCACCGCTCCAACGCGAGCGACTGCGTGGGTCGCTGCGCGATGAGGCCGGGAACGCGATCGAAGGCGCGAACATCGAAGCGTGGTATGCACCGGTGGCATCCGAAGCGGTGCTGTTCGGAATCGAGGACATCGTCACCACGAAGACCGACGCGCGGGGTCGGTTCGAACTGTCGCTCCTGCGCGGCGCGGTCTACAGCATCGTCGGCTATTGGAAGGACGCGGAAGGTATCGCCCGTCAATCCATGGTGACGACCTCGACGGGCGATCGACTCGTGACGCTCGAACCTGCAGAAGAAGTCACGAGCGGTGCTCAGGTCGATGTCGTCGTCACCGGCGATCGCGAGGCGTACGGCATTCTCGGTAAACTCCGCGCGACCGTCTATTGCGACGGAGCCAACTGGCGGCGCTTCGCGACCAAGCCCATCGACGGAGACGAGCCTGTACGCTTCGAAGTGCCGTTCACCGGCGATCGCGGTCGGATCAAGATCGTCGTCGAGGATGATCGAGGACCGATCCACATCAACACGATGTTCTTGCGCAAGCAGACCAAAGTCTGGAAATCGACCGTCGACCTCCCGAAGGGGCCCACAGTCGACGTGCACGTCACCGACAAGGACGGAAAGGCGATCTCGGGTGCGCAGATCCAATGTCCCCAGAGCGCCTGGGGTTCGTCCCCCTGGCGCACGCATGCCGTGACGGACGACGAGGGGCGCGCTTCGATCACGACGATCGAACAGTTCGACCAGCAATGGACGATGCGTGTGCGCGCGCCAGGCTATATCGAAGCCTACGCGTTTCGCAGCAGCGGCCAGGGTCACCTCTGCGGCAAGCCGTGCACCGAGTGGGCCGCCGACAAGCCGATCGAGTTCACCCTCGAATCCGGGGAACCGCTCGTCGGCACCGTCCTCGACGAGAACGGCAAAGGTCTACCGGGTATTCCCGTCGCGATGAGCTACGACGTCTCGCTCATGGTGCAACCCAACTCGTATCGAGGGCTCGGCAGCACGGCGATGCTCGCGACGACCGACGAGGAGGGCAAGTATCGATTCGGCGGTGTCGGCAAGCCCGATTCTCTGCGCCTCGTTGCAGCGCTGCCGCCCGCAATCCTCGCGCGGCTCTCGAAGAACTCCGACGTCGTGCCGGCATCGTGGGTCGAACTCGATCCGTCCCGAGCGGGATCGAAGAGCGAGGTCGCGACTCTCGATTTCTCGAAGGCTGCGATTCGCGTGTTCTCGATTCGCAAGCCTGGCGGGACCCCGGCGCGCGGCGCGGCGATCGTGTCGTTGACCGACCACTCGGATTCGGTCAAAGAAGCGATCGAACGCGCTCCACGCGCCGACAAGCGCGGCCGTGTCGCGCTCTTCGTGTTCGCAGAACCCAAGTCGAACCCCCTGATCAATTTGTTCAAGCGATCTTCGGCGCGCTCCGAGTTCGCGATCCTCGAGGGCGAGGGATGGAAGGAGCTTCGCGCGAGCGATCTCGCGCAGGAGGCTGGAAAGGAAGGCGAACCGATCCTCCTCGAACTCGAGCCATTCACCGAACGCAACGTTCTCGTCGTTGATGGCGACGGCAAACCAATCGCCGGTGTCACCTCGAACATCGGCGGATCCTCGTGGTCCGGCAGCGGAGCGATGATCGACTTCGCTCGAGCCGCAAATGCGATTGGGTTGGCCCAGAAGAGCGATGACCAGGGTCGCATGCGACTCTGGTCCATCGACGTGCCCAACATGCAGCACCGGATCCGGTTCCACGCACAGGCGAAGACCAACCGCAATCAGGTCGTACTCCAGCTTCCGTCCCCGGGCGAGGAATGGACCGTGACGATCGCGAAGTAACGCGCGACACGGACCACGAGTTCTTCAGAGCAACCGGCCGGCGAGTTCGGCCAGGTCCGAGCGCTCGCCCTTCTCGAGGAGCACGTGGCCGTACAGCTCCTGCCCGTGCATGCGCGCGATCACGTGGCTGAGGCCGTTGGACAACGCATCGAGATAGGGCTGATCGATCTGCCGGATATCACCGGTCAAGACGATCTTCGTGCCCTCCCCCGCTCGCGTCAGCACGGTCTTCACTTCGTGTGGCGTCAAGTTCTGCGCCTCGTCGACGATGAAGTACGCGCCGTGCAGGCTGCGCCCACGCAGATAGGCGAGCGGCGTCAATACGAGACGATCGCTCTCTTGCAACTTCGCGAGCGTGCGCGCCTGATCCTCCCCGGGAGACAGCTGGCCGCGGATCACAGCGAGGTTGTCGCGGAGCGGCTGCATGTACGGATCGATCTTGGACTGCACGTCCCCCGGCAAGAAACCGAGGTCACGATTGCTGAGCGGAACGATCGGACGGGCGAGCAGGATCTGTCGATACCGTGCATGACACTCGAGGGCTGCCGCGAGCGCGAGCAGCGTCTTGCCCGTTCCTGCCGTACCGACGAGCGTCACGAGTCGAATCGAATCATCGAGCAGCATGCGCAGCGCGAAGGTCTGCTCGGCATTTCGAGGCCGAACCCCGTAGGCCTGTAGCTTGGGAGGTATGCGCACGAAGGCATCCTCCTGCGGTGCATACCCGGCGAGCACCGACTTGCTCCCGCTTCGGAGGATGAAGTTCTCGTTGGGCTGCGGATCATCGACGGCAGCGAGTCGGGTGCGCGTGACTTTGTGCGGAGCTTCGAAGAAGCCATCCAGAACGCCGGGTTCGAGATCGTCGATGATGCGTCTTCCCGACCACAACAGGTCGGGCCGTCGCACCTTGTCGGCTTCGTAGTCCTGGGCGACGAGGCCAAGGGACTTGGCTTTGACGCGAAGGTTCGAGTCCTTGGACACGAGGATGACCGAGCGATCGGGCGCGGTCTTCTTCATCCAGAGCGCGGTCGCGAGGATGCGGTGGTCCGCGATGTTCTCGGTAAAGGCCCCATCGAGTAGGTCGTACGCATCGCGCAGGACCACGACGCGGAGGTTGCCGAGCCCTTCGCCGAGCGGCACGCCTTCGGTCGCGAGAAAGTCCCCCGTCATCGCGTCGAGGTCGCGCAAGCACTCCCGCGCTTGGAAGTGAATCTCTTCCGATCCGCGCTTGAAGCGATCGAGTTCTTCGAGCACGACGATCGGCAGTACGACATCGTTCTCCTCGAACGTGCGCAGGCAGCGGCAGTCGTGCAGGATGACGTTGGTATCGAGTACGAAGATCTTTCCAGGCACGCCTCGATCATCGCGTGAGGCGCGCGGGACCGACACCGGAAACGAAAAACGGCCGCCCGAGGGCGGCCGCATTTCTTCACGTTCGTGGTCGAACGTGCTTCAGGAGTTCTTGGAACTCACTGGCGCGAGCTGGGGCACTGACCCTTCGTGCTGCTGCACTCGGTCTTCGCGCCACTGCACTCGCTCTTCTTTTCGCTGCAGCATTCGCTCTTGGTGCTCTTCTCGCTGCAGCATTCGGTCTTCTCGCTGCTGCATTCGGACTTCTCGCCTTCGCCACAGCACTCGCCCTTCATGGCAGCGCCCATCGTCGTGGTCATCGTGCCGAGGAGCTTGCTCGCGGCCGTCATGTAGTTGCAGGTCGCTTCGCAAGCGCCCTTCGTGACTTCGCATGCCTGCATGACTTCGGCGTTGCGCGCCATCAGGCCACCCTTCGGGCAGAGCAGCTTGGCGGAACCGGCCTTGAGCAGAGCGGCTTCCTTCTGGAGGTTGCCGACGACGAGCGGCATCGGGTCGATCTTGTTCTTGGCGAGCACGGCCTGGAGTTCGGCCATCTTCGCGAGCGAATCCTTGCACTTGCCGAACGCGGCGAGTTCTTCACCGGCCTTGCCCCACGACTTGCAGAGCGATTCCGACGCGGTGACCGGGCAGCCTTGCTTGGCGACCTTTTCGCCTTCCGGGCACTCGACGCACTCGGAGCACTCGGCCTTCTTGGCGACCGTGGCGGCCTTCTCGCCTTCGCTGCAGGAGCTGTCGCAGTCCTTCTTGGCGCCTTCGGCCATGCAGCACTCGCTCGCTGCGGCGGTGATCAGCTTCATCGAAGCGGTGACTTCACCGTTGAGGGCTGCGAGCTGCTTGACCATCGCGAGCTGCTCGGCGGCGTCCTTGCGGAAACCTTCGGGCGCCTTGCCATTGACCATGCCTTCGAGCTTCGCGATCGAAGCGGCATAGAGACGGTCGAGCGTCTCCATCGTGTCCGGCATGCGCTTGCCCATCGGGCAGAGCTTGGACATTCCGACCATGGCCTGAGCGACTTCCTTCTGTGCCGTCGCGTCGAGCTTCTGGTAGGCCTTGACCAGGGCGTTCTGGGGACCGGTCGTGCATTCCTGAGCGGCGCTGCACGTCTCGGCTTTCTGTGCCTTGGAGTACGGGCACTCTTGCGCGAACGAAGTCGTGGCAAGGCCCAGAGAGATGGCAACCGTAAGAATCGTCTTCACGTGATCGATCTCCTTCGATGATCGGGGTTCGTTTTGCGTGAGTCTACGCAGCGATGCAGCCCTTGTGGGCGCAAATTGAGCGAGAAAGAGCCTGGTTACGAGCGCAACTCGATGTCGTTCCGCGGGTTTTTTCGACCACGGGGAGCGGCGAGGTGGAGTTCTTCCGTGGTGAAGAGCCGCAGCCCCGCGAAGAGCCAGGCCGGCGCCGTCCATTGCAGGAGCAGGCGATCGAAACGACTCACGAGCTCGTGCTCGAGATCGTTCTCGGGAACGAGAAACAGCGATGCGAACGCCGCCAGGAGCCCGAGCGCGACGAAGGCCCCGAGAGCGTGCTGCCGTGCGGCGTACTTGCCGCGGCTGGCGAACGCGAGCACGGTCACCCCCCACAGGAGCGCGAATTTGCGGACATCGAACGCGACGCCCAGACCGCCGAACAGCATGCGTGGAAGGTCGCCCAGCCGCGCCACAACGCGCCCGAGACCGCCGTCGACGACCGCGTCCATGGATCCCGAAACCGACACGAGCAGAAGTGCCGCACCGAGCAGGGACCCGACCGTTCCCGCGATGATGGCGGTTCGAAGCGTGCGGCGCCCAGCGGGAACCAGGTCCAGAGCGACTCGCAGTAGGATCACGACGAGCGGCGCACATGCGACGAGCACGATGCGTCCCGTTGCCATGGGGATCGCGTGTGCACGCACCGCCGCAACGAGTCCGCAGCTGATTCCGGTGAGGACAGAGCCGAGCACTACTCCATTCTTCGGTAGGGCATGGACGCCGACGACGAGCGCGAGCCAGGCGTAGACGGTTCCCTCGGGCTTGAGCATCGGGAGCCCGGCGACACTCACGCAGAAGAGCAAGGTCTGCCACGGTGTGGCTCGTGCGCTGCCCGGAGCGACCGCCAGCGCGGATCCGACTCCGCACAAGAAGAGCGCGACGATCAGTTCTGCGTACCCAGAATCGACGTTGCCTGCTCCGGTTCCGATGAACCCCGGGAGCACGAAGAACGATGCCGCCATCAGGATGGCTGCCGGGCGTCTCAGCGCGCGTTCGAGCGCTCCGAAGACCCCGACCACGAGCACGACGAACAGCAAGGGAAAGACGAAGCGCGCGGCTTCGAGACCGACGAGACGCGTCAAGTCCGCGAGCACGAGCGGTTGGAGGAGCGGGTACTCGCGCGCAGGTGAGTAGACCCCGAGTTGCGTGAAGAACGGCTGGAAGTAGCCGCCGTCACTCAGCCGTATCGCTCGAAGCTCCCACGCGACTCTCCCGTCCCATTCGCGCGGGCCGGTCGTGGCCAGCGCGATCCCGATCGGGACGAGGACGACGGCCGCGAGCACGAGACAACCGACGAGCGTGTGCTTGCTCATGCTCGGCGATCGCATGGACTCTCGATTGGGTGCGCGCGTCCTGAAGAACGCGAGGACAGCAGGAGTCACAGCCGCGATCGCCAGGAGCGCTGGTCGCGCCATACCGGGTAGGTCGATTCCGATCGCGAGGAACGCGTGCACGACCAGTCCGTACGTGACCAGCGAAGCCAGACAACCGAGCAAGACGAAGCTCGCCCGCGTCACGGCACGATCTCCATGGACAGGCTCTCGCGAGTCGCGATGAGCACCACGCGACCGGTCTTGCCTTCGAACGAACCTCTCGCGACGGGGCGCCCGAGCAGCTGGGTCTCGGACCCTGGTATCCCTCCGGCGACATCGGCATCGAAGAGAAGGCGATCACCGATCGAAGCGACGACGTGCTCGATCGGTCCTTGCCACGTTCCACGCCATAGAACGACCGCGTCGCTCGGCGTATTCGCTTCGATCCATTCGACGATCCGCAGCTCGTCGGGCCACGTGCGACCGAGGTGATACCCCGCGGCGCCGAGTTGCTCGAACTCGCGTACTTGAGCGAGGCGTTTCCCCCATGTCGCATGTGGAATTCGCGCCAGCGAGAACGCGAACGACGCGATGACGAGGACCCAGGCAACACGCGGAGTCCACGGCGCCTTCATTGCCCGAAGCTGCCCTGCACGACGTGGAGGTAGATCGCCTCGAGACGGTCAGCGACCGTATCGAGGGAGTGATGGACGGCGACCGACGATCGAGCCCTTGCGCCCATCCACGACGCTCGCCCACGCTCCGCGAACATCCACGTGAGCGCGTCCCGGATCGGCGAAGGCTCGGGCTCGACGGTGACTCCTCCGCCATCGTCGGTCAAGGCCTGCAAGTGGCACGCATCGGTGACCAGCAGCGGCAAACCCGCGGCAGCCGCTTCGAGCGGTGCAACGGGCAACCCCTCGCTCCGGGACGTGAGACAGAAGACATCCGATGCGGCGAACGCGCGACGCCGCCCCTCATCGTCGACGAGGCCGAGGAAGCGCACACGCGGTCGATCGCCGGCCATCAACCCGCACGTCGTGGCGAGACTCAGGATGCGCTCGCGCTCGCCAGGATCGCACGGACCGGCGACGAGCAACACGAGATCGTTCCACAGAGCGTACGACATGCCTTGGATCAGCAAATCCAGACCTTTGAGCGGAGTCACGCGGCCCAGATAGAGGAGCACGCGTTCATCCGTCAACCCGAGCGCTTCGCGCGCTTCATATCGCTCGGCACTGTGGATGCGCTCCGCGAGTTCGATGCCGTTCGGCACCATGAATATCCGATTCTCTCGCGCCCCTTGTTCGAGGTAGTCGTCCCGCTCCTTCTCGTTCATCGCATGCAGAGCTTCGGCCGCACCGAGGACACGATGCTCGATGAGCGGCAAGAAGAGCTTCTTCCGCCGCCCTTTCACTTCGAGTCGCACGGGACACAGCGCGCCCTCTGCCGAGTAGACGTACGGTACCTTCGCCTTGTTCGCGGCGCTCCGCACGTAGTCACCGAGTAGCGTCAGACCGAGATTGCTGAGCACGAGGTCCGCGCCGCTCATGGCGCCGAGCATCGGTCGCCGGATCGCCTTCATGCCGTACGGAGGCACTCGCTGCCACGGCCAAGTCCGAACCATGCGCACGAGGTACGGTCCTTCCTCGAACCAGCGATCGACCGGACGCTCTCCCTCGAAGCCGAGATTGCTCGTCACGACGCGGATCTCGTGGCCGCGCTCAGCGAGCTTCTGCGTCATGCGACGCGCATGCGTGACCGAGCCCCCATAGCGCGGGTGCCAGAACGGAAGCACACGTACGATCCGCAGCCGTCTCACCATGACTGCAGGTGCGTCTTTCGAAAGAGCCAGTAGACGAAGCCGGATGGCATCCGCAGAAGGCCGCGCTCGATCGCGATGCGAACCCGATCACCGATCGAACGCGCGTCACTCCAATAGCGGTCCTTGATCGCGAGCGTGTCGGCAAGAGTCGCGCGCAAACGTGTGCGCTTGCTCGCGTTCGCGTGAAGGCGGTAGTCGAGCAGGGCTTCGGAGAGATTGCAGAAGCGACCGCCGCGATGCGCGAGGCGCGACCAGAGTTCGTAGTCTTCGCAGACCCGAGTCGCGGATTCGTCGTAGCCGCCAGCCTCGACGATCGAAGTCTTGCGGGCCATCACACTCGGGTGCGCGATCGGATTGAAACGCGGCAACGCTGCGAGGATCGCCTCGTGTGTGGTCGGATAGCCGCGCATCCCCGCCGGACGCCCGTTGCCATCGATCACGCGAATCGCCGAACCGACGATGTCGACGTCCGGATTTGCTTGTAGGAAGTCGACCTGCCGTTCGAGGCGCGATGCGTAACTCACATCATCGCCGTCATGCATCGCAACGAAAGCACCGCGCGCGAGCGCCAAACCACGGTTGCGGGCTGCGGCCATCGAACTCTTCTCGGGATGAACGAGATGCCGAATGCGCTCGTCGTCGAACTCCTCGACCGTCGCACGCGCCGCGATCTCGCTCACGTCTTCGAGGATCAACAACTCGAAGTCTCGTAGGGTCTGCTCGACGATGCTGCGAATCGCAACACGCAAGACGAGAGGGTCCGCACGCCAGATCGGCATGAGCACGGAGACTCGCGGCTCCCTCACACCGTGCGCGCTCACCGAACGACAGCTCCCTGTAGTTCGGAGCTCCGCGTGGTCGTTTTCAAGATGCCACGCCACAGTTCGGCAACGCGCATCGTCGTCCAATTCTCGCGAACGGAGGCATTCGCCGACTGTCCCACGCGATCTCTCGTCTCCTGCGAGACGACGAGTCGCGCGAGAGCTCGATACCAATCGTCCTGCGATTCGCACGTGAATCCCGTTTCGCCGGAAACGATGCAACGCGCATAGTCTCCGCATGCAGTTGCGACGAGCGGGCGTTCGACGATCGCGGCTTCGAGCCACTTGAGCGCGCTCTTCGATGTATCGAAGTCCACGTGGCGCAGCGGTGCGAGGTGGATCGCGACGTCACGAAGCGCCTTCGCATAGCGACTCGTCTCCACGAGAGCCATGCGCTCGATCCTGCTCCCGTGCTTCGCGAGCAGCGACGGAACGGCAACCGGCCCGACGAGGCGCAACAGGACATCCGGGAACTCCGTGAGCACACGGTCGAGCGCGGGCGCGACACTCGCGAACGCCTCGTCATGGGTCGGCGTACCCGAGAAGAAACCGATGCGGATGCGTCCGTCGCTGCGCGCCTCGCGAATCGCCGCGTCCGCGGCTTCGAGCATGGCTCGCGACACGACGTTGGGAACGATGGTCGTCACAGCGCGCGGAAAGCGCGCACGCACAGCGTCGTCGATTCCCGGCGTCGACACGATCACGTGGTCACAGATCTCGATCGTCTCCCCGATGCGCCGGGCATGATCCGTCGCCCATTGCCGTTCGAACGCGCGTTCGCAGCTACCGGCATCGAGTTCTGCAGCGTGCGTCGCATCGAAGAGCAAGTCGTCGATATCGAAGAGCACCGGAATGCCGAGTTGGTGCGCATCCTCGACGAACGAACGGACACGAGCGTCAGACGGCACTCGCTGGAGCACGACGGCACGCGACGTCGACAACCACGCTTCGGGGCTTCGCGCCGGGAAGCACAGCAAGTCCGCCGACATATCGATGTGCGCGAGGGCCTCGATTGCGTGATCGCATCGATAGCGCCTCGTGCCCCCGGGACAGGCCGACACGAACAGCACGTCGCGCTGTTGGTGCGGATCGCTCACCGGACGTTCGTGATCGTCGCACAAGCGCGAGTTGTAGATGCGCAAGCGCGCGAGCGCGGGCCGCACGCCTTCGCCACGCACCGCGGCGAAGAACTTACGCGTGAGTTCGATCGCGCCTTCGTGGCGAATCGCCGAGCCGAGCGCGAGCAACGGTGCGAGCTTCGAGCGTTGCTCCCCCACCGTGAGCGCTCACCGATCCGAGAACGCGCGAACCGTCCTGACGACGTACTCGATCTCGTCGCGGCGAAGCGTCGGGAAGATCGGAAGTGCGAGCGTCTCGCGTGCAGCGGCTTCGGACACGGGGAAGTCGCCTTCTCGATGACCGAGACTGCGATAGCACTCCTGCATGTGCAAGGAGAGCGGGTAGTAGATCTCGGTGCCGACGCCGTTCTCCGAGAGCCAGGATCGCAGTTCGTCCCGTCGTCCATCGGACACGCGAACGACGAACTGGTTGTAGATGTGCGAGGGATCGACCACCGTCGGCAGAGTCAGCAAAGGACCCGAGTCCGATGGCGTGCCATCCGCGTTCGCGGCGAGTTCGGCGTCGACGAAGAGTTCGCGATAGAGCGCCGCGTTGTCGCGCCGTGCCTGATGCGCAGCGTCGAGTTCGGGAAGGCGCACTCGAAGCAGCGCCGCTTGGAGAGCGTCGATGCGGAAGTTGCCGCCGATCTCCTTGTGGTAGTAGCGCGGACTCATTCCATGCCCGCGCAGGATCGCGAGACGCTCCGCGATGGCAGCATCGCCCGTCGTCACGAGACCCGCGTCGCCCAGTGCCCCGAGGTTCTTCGTCGGATAGAAGGAGAAGCAGCCCATCGTGCCCATCGACCCGGCGCGGCGCCCCCGCCACTCGGCTCCGATCGCTTGCGCAGCATCCTCGATCACGTGCACACCGCGCTGCGCGGCGAGTTCCTCGATCTCGGTCATGTCACAGCACTGACCGAAGAGGTGTACGGGAATCAACGCCTTCGTGTTCGGGCCGATACAGGGCTCGAGGAGCGCTGCCGTCACGTTGAACGTTCGCGGGTCGATGTCGCAGAACACCGGTTTGGCTCCGAGGCGCGATACGGCGCCGGCGGTCGCGAAGAACGTGAACGTCGGCAGCACCACCTCGTCGCCGGGTCCGACGTCGAGCGCCATCAGGGCGACGAGCAACGCATCCGAACCCGAAGAAACCCCGACCGCGTGCGCCGAACCGCAGTACTCGGCACATTCGGCTTCGAGCGCTTCGACTTCGGGACCGAGGATGTAGCGCCCACTCGTGAGAACGCTGTCGAACACCTCGCGCATGCGCGCGAAGACGGCCTCCTGGCCGCGGGTCGTGTCGAGGAGTGGAACGCTGGTGACGGCCGTCGTGCTCATGTGGATCTCGGAAGGCCTGCAGGACGAGCGGAGCATAGCAGCATGGCCTCGGAGTTACGGTACGCACGAATTGCGCGTTTTGCCCGCCTGCAGTGTTGACGCGTGCACGCGTCGACGCTCCGCGCCGCGTCCGTGATCCACCGTGTCAGTCGAGAATGTCGCCGAGCTGCGTCTTGAGCCGCTCCAGGCTGTCCTCGCTGAGTTCCGGGGCACCGAGTCGCAGGCGCTTGTTCTCGTCGCGCGGGTGCTTGAAGACGAGATCCCCACGCGCGCCACCTGCTTGGCGCACCGGCTTCAGGATCTTCTTGCGCGTCAACATCAACGCGATGACGTAACGCAGCGCTTCGACCTCTTCGCGATCGTCGTCCAGCAGGCCGAGGAAAAGCTGATGCATCGCGGCGATGTCGACGACGTTCTGGTCGGCTTTGTTCTCACTCCGCCGCGTACGCCAGTAGATCCCTTCCGCAGCACCGCCCCAGCATGCGTCACAGGAATCACGCCGTACGAGGACGGGCGACGCATCCTCACCCTCGGTCGAGACGTGCAACGTCGACCAGTATTCTTGTCCGGGCAAGAACGGTGCATTGCACGCATGGCAGTGTTTTGCGGTCTGGGCAATGTGCCATTCCCCATGCTGTTCGCGAGCTGCGCCTTCGCGAGCTGTATCTTCGCGTTCTACGGCTTCACCCAATGTTCGTTCTCCCTGTGCCCTTCGATGCGACTCACTGCCCGCGAGAGCTGCCGTCGAGCCACTCCCGCCAGCGCGACACGCTCGACCCGTAGTCCCGCCCCGTCAAGTCTCGCAACGCTTCGATCGCGGCCGAGATCTCGCTGCCGCGATCCCCGCTCATGACTTGCTCCAGTCGATCCACGAGCGCGCGTACCTGGTCGACGGCGCCTGCGTCCGCGAGCGCGAGGAGCGCACGCCCGCGCACCCAGGCATCTCGGTCGTCGTTCGCCAACTGCCATGCGCGCGCGACGAACGCGCTCTTGTCGGAACGGTCTTTCGCGAGGACTCCGAGCGCGCGGATTGCGGTCCCGCGCTGTTGCCAGTCCGGATGCGCGAGACAGCGCTCGAGCAGCGCCTCGCTTGCCGGATCGGGACCGAGTTCTGCCAGAAAGGCGAGCACCTCGCGTTTGGACGGTTCATTGCCTTCATCGTACTCGTGCATCAGATCCTGGCGCAGGGCGGCAGGGTCGTGTGCTTCGAGCAAGTATTTGGCAAGTGAGCGCAGCTGCGTGCGGCGGTCCCTGAGCAGGTAGACGAAGATCGCGCGGCGCCCGGTCGGACCGAGTTCGGCGAGTTCGCGGCGGGCGCGGTAGAGCGGGTAGTTGCGATTCTTCTCGAGCGTTCCGGCGCGCTCTGGCACGACTCCGCTCGCCTGCCAACGATCCGCGTCGGCGACGGCCATCGTGACCATCCACTTGGCGATCCAGGGTGCGGCGCGCGGCTCTTTGGTGAGCAGTGCTTGCCGTGCGTCGCTGTAGGCAGCGTCGGAAACACCGAATTGCTGCTGCAAGGCTTCGAGGTCTTTCTCGCAGCGATCGAGCACGGCGCGGTCCTCGAGGATCGGGCGCGATGGATCGCTGGCGTTCTTGGGCCCGGTGGCACAGGCGCCGAGCAAAGCAAGGACGGCGAACCAGTTCCGATGGCTGAGTTTTTCGACACGCATGACGGGACATGTTGGCAAGAGGCGCCTCAGGAGGCAAAACGCTTCCATGCAGCACACCCTCGAAGTCGTGGCGAATCGCCGTCAACGCCGAGAGTTCCTCCGTCTTCCTCGCCGCTACGAGAGCCGGATACAGCACTTCGTGCCGCCGCTGATCCACGAGCAGGCGAAGCTCCTCGATACCAAGAGGCATCCGTTCTACCACCATGCGGATGCACGATTCTGGCTCGCGCGGAACCAAGACGGACAGGCATGCGGACGCATTTCGGCCGTTGTCGACCGTGAGAGCCTCGCCTTTCACCACGACGAGACCGGCGTATTCGGGCACATCCTTGCGGATGACGAGGAGGTTGCGCACGTTCTGCTCGAGGCGGCCCGCGAGTACCTGCGTGAGCAGGGTATGCGGCGCATGCGCGGGCCGATCGAACTGTCGACCAACTACACGTGCGGACTGCAAGTCGGCGGCTTCGATATCCAGCCACGCATCGACATCCCGCAACACCCACCCGAACTCCAAGGGTTTCTCGAACGTGACGGCCTGGAGAAGGGCAAAGACCTCCTGTGCTTCGAAGTGCGCAGGGACAACATCGACATGTCGCGACTCGAACGCGGCAACCGCGTCGCGCAAAGGCGTACGAAAGCGACGATTCGCAATCTCGATCGTCGGCGCTGGAACGAAGAACTCGATCGGATCCACGAGCTCTACGTGCAGTGTTGGGAAAACAACTACGCCTTCGCGCCAATGACCCGCGACGAGTTCTTCCACGTCGCCAAAGGCTTTCGGCAGATCTATGTCGACGGCCTCTGCCAAATCGCCGAGATCGACGGACGCACCGTCGGTTTCATCCTCGGTCTTCCGGACATCAACGTCGGGATTCGGGCATGCAACGGACGTCTGTTTCCGTTCGGATTCATCCGCTTCCTGCGAGCAGTCCGGAAGACACCGCGCTTCCGCGTCCTCACCCTAGGCGTGTTGCCCGAGTACCGCGGGCGCGGGCTCGACGCGTTCCTCATCACGAACCACATTCAAATGTCCGTGCCGACCGGCTACTCCGACGCCGAACTCTCGTGGGTCCTCGAAGACAACCTAGCGATGATCAAGCCACTCCAAGAAATGGCAGCCGCCGAAACGATCCGCCTGCGCCTCTACGAGCAAGAACTCCGATCCAACAGCCCGAAAGGCGCATGAAAGGTGCCAGGGTCGTTTCGCGGTACTTTCCCGCATGTTTTGTCCCTGGCACGTTTCGCGGTACTTTCCCGCGTGTTTTGTCCCTGGCACGTTTCGCGGTACTTTCGCGCGTGTTTTGTCCCTGGCACGTTTCGTGCGGTTCGAGATTGTTCCGGTGCCGGTGCGGACGGTCAGAAGAGGTCGCTGTCGCCTAGGCAATACGACCAGTTGGAGGCGAGCCACTCTTGGGTGAGGCCGCTCGTCCAGTCGCGGCTGCCCAGCTTGCGCTCGAACCAGTTCTTCGAGGGATGAAGCTCGAACCCTAGGGATCGGAAGTGGGTGCCGGCGAAGAGATCTGGATTCTCCACGGTCATCAGACTGCGGCATGCGTTTGCGGCGGCAAGATCTTCCGCGGAAGCGATGAGGGCGTTCAGCGTTGTCTCGTCCCCGGGTGCGACGAGGAGGTCTCCGATCGTCGCGGCGTCGGGGACGAGGGAACCGCTCGTCCGAACGACCGCAAGGCCAGCGAGACTGTCGGCGGAATGCGCGACCAAGACGTGATACCGATTCGGCGCGTCGGGACCGTAACGCCACGACAGGTAGCGAGCGTCCTTGATCGTGACGCAGGAATAGGACACGCCGACACGTGCGAAGAGCGCATCGAGGGCCTCCGCATCGTGGGACCAGTCGACTGGGCGCACTTCGATGCCACCGCGGGACTCGCTTGCCGAGCCTGTGACGAGCGACGGCTCGATGTCGCGCATGAGGAACTCGACCGAGCGCACGAGGCCATAGCCGAGATAGCGCTCGCCGATGCGCCACGCAGCCCGAACGGGGTAGCCGAAGCCGAGATGGTCTTCTCGACCACCGAAGCGCTCGAAGTAGCGCTCGGCGACCTCGAGGAACAGGCCGCGCTTTCGAAGCCCCTTCCGATACGCGGGATGGACCATCGAATCGACGGCGTGGAAGAACGATAGCTCTCTCCCTTCGGGACCGCGCACGCGCATCGGAATCCCCGCGTATTGGCAGGCAACCGTTCCATCGTCGTCGACACCGATCAGGATGCGATGCCCGGCTGGGTTCAGCTCATACAGCCAGCGCCAGTGTGCAAGCCCTCGATCGACGTAACCCTCGGTCCACGATTCCGAGAACGTCGTGTTGAACGTCGCGAGGATGTTCCCCTCGTCACCCGGACGATATTCGCGAAACTCGATCTCACCCATACGGCCCTCATCGACAGAACCCGCGATTTACACGAGGTCGCTGTCACCGAGCGTGTGGTACCAGCGATCGCGCAACCAACGCACGTGCGGTACGAACGTGTTCATCACCAGGAAGTGACTCGGCGGACCAACCAAGAATCCGAGACGCTGCCAGCGCAAGAACCGAGGATCCGGCTGTGGAAAGTGCGCGAGGAGGACAGGCAAACCGAGCTCGCGCGTCCTCGCATCCAGCGCAGCGAGCAGCGATCGCTCGGCATCCTCGTCCACGGCGGGCACGACCCAATCGACGCAGATCGACCCGTGCACGGCGTAGACTCCCGTTCGCCGCACTCCAATCCCGCGAACTGCACCCGAACCAGCATCCCGCGCGACGAACATCTCGTACTCGTTCTGCGGATGCGAAGCGTAGCGCCACGCGAACCACTCCCCGTCACGCACGAGCCCGAAGCGCTGCTCCGCTTCGCACAGCGCCCAGGCTGCCTCTCCGGCCTCGCGCATCCCGCGGGCATCCGTGACGATTTCGACTCGTATGTCTGCTGCCGGCTGGATCGTCACGATGCCTGGCGCGACGACCTCGCGGAACAGGATGTCCATGTCGCGCACCATTTCGGACGCGAGGTAGCGCTGGGCGATCCGCCAGATCGGGAACGGGTACCCATAGAGCAACTCATGACCATGATCGCCGTGCACACCATCTTCGGCGCGAGGCCCGCAATAGAGGTCGTGAAGTCGCTGCGCGAGGTGGATTACGAGACCCGGACGCCCGAGTGCTCGCCGGTATTCGGGAAGCACGAAGGCGTCGACGATCAGGCCGATCGTCGCTAGGCGGTCCGTCTTGGATTCGTCGACGGCACGCATCGGAACACACGCGTATTGACCGACGACGCGGCCATCGACGGCTGCGACGGTGATCTCGGGTCGACCGATGGGATTGTTCTCGAAGAGCCATCGCCAGTACGGCACATCCCGCGGCGGAACGCCGTCCTGTGATGGGAAGATCGCATTCCAGCCTTCGACGATCGATGCTTCGTCACCAGGCTGGTAGCTTCGAATCTCGGGGCGTTCGGACATGGCGGCGACAAGAACTGGCGACGACGACAGCAGCGATAGAGAGACCGTGCACGGTGTCGTGCCACGGCAAGTCGATACGAGCGACCATGAAAGCACCGCGGACGAGCCGACTCCAGAAGGCAAATCGCGGTGGCGGTTGGCGTTGCCCGCGCTTCTCTTTGCCGGCGGCTTCGCTGCCGTGCTCGTGACGCTGCATGCGACTGGAGTCCTGGATCGTGTCTATGACCGCGATGCGTTGCGCCAATCGGTGGCACGACAGGGTGCACTCGCGCCGCTCTTCTACCTGCTCTTCTTGGTGTGCCGGCCGTTCACACTCCTACCGAGCACGTTGTTCGCACCGGTCGCCTACGCACTCTTCGGAATCGTCGAGGGCGCGCTCCTCAAGGCGTGCGGTGAGAGCATCGGCGCAACCCTCGCGATGCTCGCGTCCCGTCATGGGCTGCGGTCGTCTCTGACGCGGGCCATGGAGCCACACGGGGACGATCCGAGCCGCTTCGCGCGCTTCGGCAGACGACTCGGTCGCATGCTCGAGCACCGCGGACTGCGCACGGTGCTCGCGTTGCGCCTCAATCTCTTGATCCCGTTCGACGTCGTCAACTACGGACTCGGACTGACCCGCGTGCGTGTTTGGACGTTCTTCGGAGCAACGCTCGTCGGAATCCTTCCAGGCACGTTCCTCTACGTCGCTCTCGCCGGAGGAGCACTGGAAGGTCAAGCCTGGATGATCGCGTTCTCGCTCGCCGCACTCGCCGTCATGGTCTGGCTGTCGATCCCGCTCGCGCGCGAACTTCTCGGCACGCGCGAATCACCACGAACGCAAGAACGAATCGAAACTGTCGAGCGCCTCGACGACGAACCCGAACACCGTTCCGGCCGTCGGTGACAAAACGAGCGAGCCCTCGGTTTCGATCCGGTGTCCGAAGTCCGTATTCGTGCCTCGCAGCGTTTGTTCGCCGACGAGCGCCGCGATGTCCTTCGTGGTCGGGAGGACGAGTTTCGGTTCGGCTTCCTCCTCCGTTGGCTCTTCCGCCTTTTCGCCCTCCTTCTGAGGTTCACCCGCGATGGCGACCTGTTGGACGGCCACGGCACGGCCCATGAACATCAGCGGCAGCAGCGCGTCGATTGCTGCCGCACGATCGACGATCGCCTTCCAGTCGAACCAGGCCTCGAGGAAGCAGTTCTGGCCCTTCGGGAACTTGTCGGCAAAACCCGCGCGGGTCGCGATCGACTTGCCTGCTTCGACGTCCCGCTTCAACTTCCGTAGCGTACGCGGATTGCAACCGACGGCGAGACGCGAACCAACGCGCACTGCAGACAGGAACCCACCACCGAAGAGCGCCTTCAGGATCATCGTCTCTTCCTGATTGCCCATCCGCATTCCACCGCCCGGCTTCACGAACAGATCCTTCAGGTCGACATAGGGCACGGCGTCCTGCCCTTTGCCGAGCGTCTTGACCTCGAGCTGTCGGCCCGCCAACGGAATCGCTGCCGCGAACTGCGAGAACGCAGTCACGACCGCTCGGGCAGCGTCGTCACCTTGCGGACTCGGAACCATGAAACAGAATTCGGGCGCGAGCACGCCGGGTGCGGGCGGAAGGATGACCGCGGTGATCTCGTTGACACCCTCGAGGCCCTTGGATGCATCGGCAGGCTGCAGCCCGAGCGTCTGACGGAAACCCGCGAAGAACGCGTCCATCTCCATCTTGGCGCCGAAGGCTTCTGCCATGCTCGACAGCCAACGCGTCATCATCGCGTCGTCCATGGTCAAGCGTGTCACTGCCAGCGCATTGCTCGGCACGGTATCGGCGACATCGCCGAGGCTCTTGCCATTGCCGCGGAGCGCACGGAACCCGCTGTCTCCCTCGATCCCGATGTCATCGCTATCGAGAATCTCACGGAGCCCGCCGTCCTTGCCGCGAATCAACAGCGACGACAGCCCGCGCCATCCGAGAACGCCAGCGGCCTTCATCTCTTTGGCCTCACGCTCTCGCATTCCGTGTTCCGGCGACTTCACGTTCTCGTCGAAGCGCAGGACACCACGAGCCAGGATCTGATCTCCTTCCCGCAGTTGGGGTTCGCGGTACTGCAACAAGTCCGGTGCATCACGGCGAAGTGAGACGAGTTCGGCAAGCGCACTCGCGACGCCGTTGTCCGTCTTCGTGATCTGCTCGGACTCCGTCGACGTGTACCACGACGACAGGTGAACCGCCCCCATTCGAGCGCGCCGGAGCAGATATGCGCACTTGCGGTAGCCCCAACCCTGATTGTGCTCGTTCTCCGTGTGAACCGAGAATTTCGTGACGGCGAGTGGCGACTCCGGTACTTGGACCCGCTGTTTTTCGAGAGGGTCGCATCCAGCGACCTCGCGTGCACGCGACAGGATCTGAAAGAAACCGTTCTCGAATCCGCGCAAGGATTCGCCGCTCGCTCCCGCCCCAGTGAAGAGCAGTCTCGGCTGCGGCCTCGACGATCGTCCGGCAACGAACACCAACGATCCTGCGACACCGCCATCGAAGTCGCACGCCCAGTCATAGAGTCGTGGCAACGACTCCGCGAAAGCCTTGGCCGCACCGTTTTGACTCCCCGCAAAACGGAACACCCCTTGGACCTTCGGGTGCGACCAAAAGGAGACCCACGGCAAGTCGCGCGCCGATTCGACGAACACCTTCAACGGAGCCAGTTCGACGCTCACCAAAGTCTTGCCAGCTGGCAGCGATCGCGTCGCGGCGCTTCCCGCTGCGCGTGATGGACCAGTCTCGACGTCTTGACCTTGGGCTCTCGGACCTGCGGAAACCGCGATGAGGGGAATCGTCAACCAGAAGGCTGGACGCATCAGGATGCAACGAATGGTGGAACGCATTGGGGTGTCATGTAGGTCGAAAGAGATTCGTTGCGACGCAGGGCCGCCAAAAATCGAAGAATGCGATCAGCAGTTCGCCTTGCGACGACCCAAACGCCCGAGCGCGGGGATCGCCGACAACAACAGCTTACTCATACGCTTCGCAGCCTTGGCTCCCTCGGACACGACCTCGTCGTGATTCGGCACGTCCTCGGTCACGCCGGCAGCGTTGTTCGTGATCAAGGACATCGCCGCAACACGGCACCCCATCGCGTGCAACGCAATCGCCTCCGGGACCGTCGACATGCCGACAGCATCCGCACCGACGAGACTGAGCATGCGAATCTCCGCCGGCGTCTCGTAGGACGGCCCCATCATCTGTGCATACACGCCTTCGGCGAGCGGCTTCGGCGACGCACTCTGCAAGATCTTGCGAGCGGTCTCCGAGTAGACGCGCGACATCGGTGGGAATCGCGGCCCGAGGCATTCGTGATGATCACCGAGCAACACGTTGGTGCCGGTCATGTTGATGTGATCGGTCAGCAACATGAGCGTGCCCGGCGCCAGATCCTTTCGGATGCCGCCCGCAGCATTCGTCAACAAGAAGTTGGACGTACCGAAGAGTGCTAGCGTGCGCACGGCGCGCACGACCTCCCAAACGTGATGGCCCTCGTAGAGATGGACACGCCCCGTGAGGCAATGCACGAGCGTGTCCCCGACGCGGCCCTGAATGAGTTCGCCACCATGGCCTCGAACACGAGTTCGTGGGAACTCCGGCATGTCGTTGAACGAGATCACGATCGGATCTTCGAGGTGTTCCGCGAAGTCCTTGAGCCCACTCCCTAGGACAATGCCGAGCCGTGCGGGTTTCAGGCCCGCGACCTCGAGCCGATAGGCCGCACTCCGTAACCGCTGAACCTCGCCTTCGATGTTGTGATCGCCACTGTTCATACTGCGGATCGTAGCGACATCACGGTCGTCGAACGACAGTCGACGTGCCGAGCATCGTCGCATGGAGGTGCGCCACCGAGAGGCCCCAGACGGCAGCAGTCGTCCACAAATACAGCCGATGACGGTCGTAAAAGCGGCGTGCATCCAGCACGTTTCCTGCACTGGCGTCGAGGAGCGCATCGAGCCACGGATGCAGCACGAACAGGGCGATCTGCGCGAGGGTCAGCAACGCGAGGATCACGATCGAGCGCCGTACGCGGTCCATCTTCGCGCGATGCGAGATCACGTCGAACCACAGGAGCACGATGACGACAGCTCCGAGGAGGTTCCATGACGAGGTCACGTCGCGGGTCACGAAACCCTGGGCGCGATGCGATCCGAGAATGCGCTGACCGGTCGGCACGACCACGAGTGCGTAGAACGTCAGGCCACCGAACCAAACCGCGAACAGCGAGAACAGGGTCGTGCGAAACCAACGGTACATACGAACGATCTCGCGCTCAGAAATCCAACAGCACCCCGGCGACGCACGCAGTCATCCAACTCGCGATCGCCCCTCCGAACATCGCACGGACTCCGAGCTTGGAAAGATCGCTGCGGCGTTCTGGTACGAGCGCTGCGATCCCACCGATCTGGATCGCGATCGATGCGAAGTTTGCGAAGCCGCACAGGGCGTACGTCGCGATCGCCGTGCTGCGCGCGGACAGAGTCGCCTGCATCGAATCGCTCGTGAGCTGCTGATACGCGACGAGTTCGGTGACGGCGATCTTGTAACCGAGGAGTTCACCGACCGGCACGATGTCCTTCCATTCGACGCCGAGCAAGAACGCGAATGGCGCAAAAATCCACCCGAGGATGCGCTGTAGCGACAGCGGTGTCGCCAGGTCGAACAGCGACGAGATCCCTTCGAGCGCCCAGTTCGCGACAGCGATCAGTGACAAGAACGCGATCAACATCGCCGCGACGTTCAGGGCGAGGCTGAGCCCGTCGGTGGCACCGGTCGCTGCAGCTTCGACGACGTTGGAGGATGTCTTCTCGAGATTGACTCGAACGGTTCCGTACGTCTCGCTCTCCTCGGTCTCCGGCACGAGGAGCTTGGCGACGACGAGCGCAGCCGGCGCCGACATGACACTCGCAACGAGCAGGTGGCCCGGATCGACGCCGAATCCTGCGTACAACGCGAACACGCCACCCGCGATGGTCGCGAATCCTCCCGTCATGACGGCCATGAGTTCGGACTGCGTCATCCGCGCGAGGAACGGCCTTACGAGAAGCGGCGCCTCGGTCTGCCCGACGAAGATGTTGGAAGCGACGGACAAGGACTCCGAGCCCGACGTCTTCATCGTCCGCACCATGCACCATGCAATGCCCTTGACGATGAGCGACATGATGCCGAGGTGATAGATCACGGCCATGAACGCCGAGAAGAAGATGATCGTCGGCAGCACTTGGAACGCGAACAAGAAGCCACCCTTGACGACATCCGGTGGCATCCCTTTGAGATGCTCGAGGACGACCTCCTGCTTCGCCATGAACCCGAAGAGGAACTCGCTACCGGCGAGCGACATGTCGAGGAAGGACTTGACGCCGTGGCCGGTACTGTCGAGGAACGCGCGACCCCGCTCCCATGACAAGAACAAGAGTCCGAACCCGAACTGCACGACGAGCCCGACTGCGATCGTCTGCCACTTCACTGCGGATCGCTTCTTCGAAATCGCCCAACAGATCGCGAGGAATGCGAAGAGACCGAAGAGGGACAGGAGTCGGTACAAGAGGGACCTCGTTACGGACGGAGGCGAACACGAGCAGGGCGCGACGATAGCGCGGTGTCGCCTCGGAATCTGCGGTGCGCCGCCGATCGCCGGATCAAGCGATGTGTTCGAGCACGAGTTGGCGCCCCGCGGTGCCGCCGACGGACTCGCTCGCGGGTCCGGATCGAGCGTCGATCGTCCATGCTCGTGCGAGGTCCGCCGGCTGTTCCCCCTGCCGCAGCGTGCCGTAGACGCGAGCCAACACGTCTCCACGGCGTACGGTCGCCCCCACGTGGCGTTCGATCACGATTCCTGCTGCGGGATCGAGAACGTCGTGGGCTCGTGCCCGCCCTGCCCCGCGTGACAGAGCCGCTTGCGCGAGCATCATCGGGTCCAGGTCGACGACCGTGCCCGCGTTGTCCGCAATCACGTCCTGCACGACACTCGTACTCGGCAGTACACGCGTCGGCTCCAAGACGACTCTCGGGTCACCACCTTGCACTTCGACGAACCGTCGAAAGCGATCCAGGGCGGAGCCATCGTCGAGCGCGGTTGCAGCGCGCGAGCGGGCAGCGCTGCGGTCCTCGTCGATGCCACCGGACACGAGCATCGACGCGGCGAGGTCCAGGGTGAGACGACGCACGTCGACGGGTCCGCGACCGTGCAAGCATTCGATCGCTTCGAGCACTTCGAGTGCGTTGCCGATCGCATTCCCGAGCGGAACATCCATGTCGGTCACGAGCGCCTCGGTCGCGCATCCGAGGGCCTGGGCAACCTCGACGAGGGATTGCGCGAGCACACGCGCCGACGCGAGATCCTTCATGAAGGCCCCACGCCCACACTTGACGTCGAGCACGAGTCCGTCGAGCCCCTCGGCAAGCTTCTTGGACAGAATCGACGCAGTGATCCACGGCACGCACTCGACCGTCGCCGTGATATCACGCAGTGCGTAGATACGCCGGTCGGCAGGCGCGAGCCAAGGGCCCGCCGATGCCATCGCGAACCCGACCGAATCGATCGTAGCCTCGAACTCGTCGATCGCCAAATCAGTGCGCAGACCGGGAATGCTCTCGAGCTTGTCGATCGTGCCGCCCGTGTGCCCGAGGCCGCGACCGGAGATCATCGGCACGCGTCCGCCGCACGCAGCGACGAGCGGAGCCAGAACGAGACTGATCTTGTCGCCGACCCCACCGGTCGAGTGCTTGTCGAGCGACGGACCTACTGCGCGTTCGAGGATGCGACCGGAATCACGCATCGCCATCGTCCACGCGACGGTCTCCTCGCGTGTGCTCCCTTGCAAGAGTCCCGCCATCAACAGTGCGCCGAGCTGACCGTCCGAGATCGAACCGTCGACGACGGCTCGCACGATGTCCGCGATCTCCGTCGCGGCGAGTTCGCGACCATCGCGCTTGGCCGCGATCCACTCAGCGGGACGCGTCACGCTTCGTGGCCGAGTCGAAACGCGCGGGGCAAGAGCGCACCGAGCGTCGTCACGAGGACCTCGTCGGTGTCGCACCCGAGATAGACAGGTAGGTCATCGCCGGCGAACTCGGCGAGCACCTGCCGGCACGCACCGCAAGGAGTGCTCGGCTCGCTCGTGCGCGTGAAGATCGCGATGGCAGCAATCGATCGCGCGCCCATCGCAATCGCACGAAACACCGCGACCCGCTCGGCACAGATCGTCAATCCGTAGCTCGAGTTCTCGACGTTGCATCCAGTCAGCAGTTCGCCAGTGGAGGTTCTAGCGGCAGCGCCGACCGAGAATCCGGAGAACGGCGCATAGGCGAAGTCTGCAGCGACACGCGCCGCATCGAGCATGGCGACAGCCTCATCGTCGAGTTGGTGACGCGCGCGCTTCTCCATCGTCACTCACCCGCTCGTGGCTCCACCCTCGTGCAGGGTCGAGCCGGCTTGCAATCGTTGCGCCTCGGCATCCGCGCTCCAGATCGCGATGTGCGGCAACTCCCGATACTTGCCGTCGAAATCGAGGCCGTACCCGATCACGAACTCGTCGGGGATCTCGAAGCCGACGCCACGCAACTCGACGTCGACGACTCGACGCGACGGCTTCGAGAGCAACGTCCAGACATCGATCGAGCGGGCACCGCGCGTTCGCAGCAACTCGTCGAGGTAGCGCACGGTGCGCCCCGTATCGACGATGTCCTCGAGCAGCACGATGTCACGGCCACGGACGTCGACGTTCAGATCGCGAACGAGTTCGTGCCTGCCGGTCGATTGCGTTCCTTCGTACGAACGCACGCGCACGGGCTCGTAGTCGCTTCCCGCCCTTCCGAGCGCACGGAGCAAGCCCTGCGCAAAGGTCCTCGCACCATCGAGCACGACGACGAAGAGCGGGTCGTCGTACGCACCGCGCAGGTCGGCTGCGAGCTCACGAATGCGATTCCGGATACGCGTTTCGTCGATCAGGATGCGAAAGGACATCGCGACATGTTGCATCGAAGTCGCCGCGGTGCCAACCAGAACACGCCGTACGTGGCGAGGGCCCTTCGAGTCCACAGACTCGAAGGGCCCTCGAAGCGTCACTCACTCCGTAAGAGCGAGCAATCGCGATCGATCAGTTGGAGAGGCCGACGAACCACTCGGTGCCGTTCGTCATGCCGTAGACCGTGTTCGTGAAGTCGAACGCCGCGCCCTGCCAGTTGACCATGACCCCCGTGAGGTTCGAGTCGTTCGGGATCGGCAGCGGGACGATGCCAGTCCCGTTCGGGACGATTACCGTCAGCGGAATCGGCGGCAGGATGAGCAGGTTGCCGAACGGAGTCGGGATCGGAGCCGGGGTACGGCCCGCGCCGAGCATGAGGATGCCAGCCTGCGCACCCGAGAAGACGGCCTTCATGTCGAGGTTCGGCGTCGTGCCGAGAACCGGCGGCGCATCGCAGGTCAGCGACGGGACCGCGACGTTACCGGCGACGTGAACGAAGACGCGAGCGAGCGTGCCGGTCGAGGGGTTGACGACGCCCTGGCCCATGTTGGTGCGCGGGTCGGAGTTCATCCACAGACGCTGCAGCGAGATCGGCTGGCCGAGCACGGTCGAAGCGTGCGGACCCGTGCCGTAGGAGTTGCGCATCGACGACGCGGCGGTCGAGGCGTGGCAAGCACCGAAGACGCCGAACCACTCGCCCTTCTTGACGAGGACCGGCGGAACCGCCTTGAGGACGGTGTTGGCAGGGCCCGTCTGGAAGAACTTGACGTCGGCTGCGGTCGCCGTGAAGGCTCCGGTCGGCGGCGTCGCGAGGACGTAGCAGACGACGGTCTGGTCCGTTTCCGGAGTCGTGTAGTCGTTCGGCGTTTCGAAACCCGTCACGACGAAGTCGACCGGCGCGACGAAGTGATAGCCACGGATGCCCGCGGTCGCGCTGTACGTGCTGGAGTACGGCGGCACGTCGATCGGCGCCGGGGCCGGGACGTTGGTCGAGCCCACACCGTAATCGACGGTCGTGGCCTTCGACGGGTTCAAGCGGATGAACTTCTGGAACGTGACCTTGGACGGCGGATTGACGCCATCAGTCGTCTCGAGCGTGACGTCGAAGTACTGGTCGTAGCCAGTGGCCGTGAACGTGTACGACGGGTTCTGCACCGTCGAGTCGATGATGTTGTCGTTGTTGAAGTCCCATTTCCACGACGTGACGGGGCCCGACGACGAGTAGGTCGTGTCGGTGAACTGAACCGTCAGCGGGCTCGTGCCGGAAGTCGGCGTCGCCGTGAAGCTCGAGTAGAGACCGGCGGCCGGGATCCAGGTGATCTCGGCGGCGCAGGCGTAGCCATTCGTGCTCGCGGTGAAACCCGCGCCAACGGCTTGGCCAGCAGGACCGTAGACACGGCTACCCTTGAGCGGGCTCGTCGAGTCGCCCGCCATCGCGCCCGTGAAGGTGCCGGTGATCGTCGAGGTCGAAAGGCGTTCCCAGTCGAAGACGAGAGGACCGGCGGTCGGATCGAACAGGTACGGCGTCGTCAGGACGAGGTCGTAGCACCAGTCCGCCGCGGCCGCGACGTTGAAGTTGACGGTGCCGTTGTTGAGGACCGTGACGGTCTTCGCCGGAATCATGTTGTTCGCGTACGTTGTCGTGATCGCGTTCCAGGCGACTGGGCACTGGGACAGCTTGATCGTGACGTTCGTCATCGAACCACCGGCGCAAGCACCGGTGCTGCGGAAGCGCAGCTTCTGGATCAGGACGGGATAGTTCGCCGAGATGTGCGAGCCGTCATAGATGAACTGGACGTGCTCGGCGTTTGCCGACGACGATCCGAACGGGAAGACGTTGCCGGAATACGTTGCCGGCAGCGGGTTCGGCATCGTTTCGGTGGTTTGCGCCCCAAGGGCAGTCGTCAGACCAACGGCCAAAACGGGGGCCAGAAAGAGAGTTCGCATTCGCGCGTGCTCCGAGAAGAAGAGTAGGGAGGAAGGGCAGGTAAAGCCCAACTGAAGGTACTCTACTACGAATGCAGATCGTCGGCCAACAGGGCCATTTCGAGGCTTTTCGCTGCTCGATTCGCATGGACTGCGTTCACGTGGTGCCCACCAGCCGCCCGTTTGCGACAACGAGTCGCAGCTGCACCGCCCGCGACGGTGCATCCCCGCGTTGTCAAGGCTGAATCACGACTCTGGCGGCGTCGCTCGCGAGCACAGCGACGGAAGCGAACGCCACGATCGCGTGGTCGAGCGGGACGGGAGCTGTCGGCGCGAGCACGCCGGAGTTGAGCACGAAAGCCATGGATCCGCGCCCGTTCGCATCGAGTGTCCCGCGCGCTCCGGGCAGCCACGGTGCGTTCGGAGTCCCCAGGGTCGCGAGGAAATACCAATCCGGGTTGAGCGGCACGTGCAAAGAGCCGAACGAGAAGCCCGGGACCGTTCCACTCGCCGATCCCGTCCCGACGTAGATTGCACCGGCTGCCGCAGGCCCCATCAGGATGCGCAGCTCTTGCTTGCCTCCAACCAGCGAGGACACTTCCGACCACGCCGGAGCACCCCACGTGACGGCCTCGGTGTTGGCACGTGCATAGAGCGTCGCGAACGCGAACGCCCCCATGTCGATGCGACTACCATCGAGATCCTTCTTCGCGGGATCACCGCGATCGACACAAACCGAACCATGGTCCAAGTGGAAATCGCCGTTCGTAGCATCGACGAACGACGGGTCCGCATCGATGTTGGTGCCACCTGCACCGCCTTGGACATTGCAGTACGTCAAGACTGTCGACGCACTCGCTTCGCTTGCTGTGCCGCCGCGCAGGATCGAATCACGGACAATCGCCGAACCCCAGATCGAAGCACCGTCGGAACTGCTACCTACAAGCGTGTTCCCGAAGAACGTGCACGACTCCACGCGCGTGGAAGCCGACGCGGTGAAGATCCCACCGCCAGTCGCTGCGTAGATCCCGGCGGCGATGTGATTGCGCACGAACAGGCAGCGTTGCACGACGACGTTCGCCGTGTTCGAGATGTAGAGCCCCCCACCCTTGCGACCGGTCAGGACGACGAAGTTCTCGACGAAGACGCTATTCGTGATCGAGACGTTTCCAGTGGAGACGTACACACCTGCACCAGAGCCGCGTGAGACTCGGTTGTTCGCGATGACGCAGGACTCGATTGTCGGTGCACCGTAGATCCCACCACCGTTGCTGACATTCGCGACGTTCCCGTGAATGGAACATCGACGCAGAATCGGGTTGCCGCCGATGCCACCCCCGAAGCGCCCGAAGTTCCTCGTGACGATGCAGTCCTCGACCGTCGGTGTCGCACCGGAGGCCAGGATGCCTCCTGGACCGGTCGACGAGTTGCCGCCCGTGACGGTGAATCCAATCAATCGTGCCGCGGCTGTTTGCCCAGAGGCGAAGCGCACGACTGGCGCCGCACCGCCACCATCCAAGATCGTCTTCGTCGCCCCCTGAATACCAATGACCGGAATGTCCTTGCCGGCGAAGTCGATCTGCTCGACGTACGTGCCCGGCATGACGAGAACACGGTCGCTCGGACCAGCGACACGAATGGCGGCAGCAATGCTTCCAGTCGGCGGAACGATGATGTCCGTCGCGTGTGCGCGGACGGTGAACGTGGCCAAGCCAGCGGCGAGCCAAACGCTCGTGGACCTCGATAGGCGGTTGGGAGGATTCATGCCCCGCCAGCTTGCAATGCGCGTACCTCACAACACCCGATGCTCATGAGCTCGACCGGAAGCACGATGAGAGTGCGACTCGGGCTCGTTGTCGAACTCGTCGCGACGAGAGTTCGTGCAAGATCTACGAACCCATGTAAGCCTTGCACTGCGAATCGTGGTCGTACGAATCACGGGCCGTACGAATCACGGGAAATCGAATCGTGCGGCATTCGACGTCGCAGGAACGAGACTGCCACCCGCGAAACTGAGAAGGAAGTGCGCGAAGTAACCGGTCTTGCCCGTCAACCCAGGCGGTACCGGGATGCGAATGCCCTTCTCGCCGCTCGTCGGCAAGATCGAAACGAAACCGGGAATCTCGAAGCTGGCCGTGAACAGCGCATCCAGACTCAGCGGCACGATCGTCGATCCGATACGGATCCCCTGATTCCCGAAACTCAACGCCGCGACATCGATCGCACCAGCGGACGAGAACCCGCTCGCGAGGGTATGCAACGCACGCCCGGTGCTCAACGGGTTCGGGACGACTTCGACGTGCGCGCCGAGTGGCCACGTCGTGGCGTCGACCGAGTTAATCGCACCCGGACTGCCGAAGTCGACCGCGTATCGCCGAGTCGCCGCCGCGAAGTTGCTCGCGATCGTAGGGCCCAGCGCGTCGATGCGCTCGGCGGCGACGCCGCTCGATCCGGGAAACCCCGTCGAATACGAAAGCGTATCGAGCGTCGTCGTTCCGACGGACAGGCGCAACGTGTCGTAGGCACTGCCGAGCGAGAAACTCTTGTAGGGCAACGCGTGCCCCCACGTGATTCCTCCGTTCTTGGACGTGATCCCGTTGACCACGACGGTGAACGCTTCTCCTGGCATGAGGCGGTAGGGCGTTGCGAGTGTCGCGAAGCCGAGGTTGCCCTCGATCTTGACCCCGTCCAGGCACAGAGCTCGTGGGGATCGATTCGAGAACTCGAGATACTGCCCGCGACTCGCGGTCGGCGCTCGCATCAACTCGGAGATGACGAGCTCTCCAGGAGACGGCTTCGAGGCGAACGGCACGGACTCATCCGTGTAGATGTCGTATCCATCCCCGCGTTGGGAAACGACGCGGTACCGAAACCCATCGGTCGTGATCGTCGTCGTACCCGATTGCGTGTAGCCCTCGTAGCCGTAGCCCTCGGTCGTATCGAGGAAGAGCCGGGACTCGAACTTGGTGTTGAGCCGATTGATCGTCGAAGTCGAGGGGTGATAGAACGGATTCTGCGTGCCATTGGAACCAACGGCGACTTCGGGATCGAGGAGCCCAACGAGGGACGCATTGGATGAGGTCGAGCTACCGTGGTGGTCGGCCTTGTAGACGTCGACATCACCGCACGCCGCTGCGACTTTCGATTCGCAGTCGTAGGTGTTGTTCCCACCGCCGGTGAGGTCGCCGCCGAGCCACATCGAAAAGTCGCCGTACTCGATACGGAGAACGACGGACGCGGCATTCTCTTGTTGGTAGGTATTGCGGATCGGAAGTTGTGACGACAGTCCGAGCACGTTGCCGTCGAACGCGAGAACGCGTGCGATCGCACCGCCACCAAGATCGAGCACTTGCCCGGTGCTGACGACGCGTCGTCTCGTGCCAGCTGCATTGACGTAGGCGCGATACTCCGCGATCGATGGTTCATCGCGAGTTCCACGATCCCAGACATGGTCGACAGGTAGACCCGCGAAGACCTCGGGCATGCCTCCCATGTGGTCGATGTGATAGTGCGACAACACGACGTGCGTGAGGCGCGTCACGCCGAGACGCTTCAGTTCGGGAATGACGCGTGCCACGCCTTGGCCGGTCGGCCCGGCATCGACGAGGAGCGCAATCCCGCTCGGGCCGACGACGATGGTCGCATCGCCTTGCCCCACGTCGACGAACACGACACGAAGGCCGACCGGCGGCGCCCATGGATTCTGCGCACGAACGGACCCGAAGGCGCAAAGCAAACAAGCAGTCAAGTGGACGATTTGGCGTCGTAGGTGCACGTACATGAGGGCTCGTCGAGCGGCGGAGAGAAACGAGCCCCCATGCTACCAGTGCTCGCAGATCACCGGACGATCGCGACGCCCTCGCGCGGCACGTCGCGATCGCGACTACTGCGACGCGGAGTCGTCCGTGCCCACGGTCGAATCGGTGGCGCTGGGCTCATCGCCAGAACCAGCGTCCGCCTCTTTGTTTCCGGCGGCGAACTTGGCGAAGTACTCGGGAAGCTCGACGCCACCGATGTCCTTCATCATGTGCATCATCGGTGGCAGCGAACCGGCCAGGTTGCGCAAGAAGCCAGAGGTCGCGCCGGCACCACCATCCTTGCCGCCACCGTCCCAGACGACGATCTTGTCGAACTTGATGTTGGCGATCGCCGTAGCAGCGGTTTCGGCGAGCTTGTCGAGATGTTCGAGCATCAGCATTTGGAACGCCGACTGTGAATCTCCACACGCGTCGACGATGCGGCGCAAGCCCTCGCCCTTTTGCGCCAGGATCTCGTACTGCCCTTTCGCCTCGGCTTGCAACTTGGCGAAAATCGCTGCCGCCTCGCCTTCGGCTTCGATACGACGCCTTTGAGCGTTCGCCTCTGCGTCCACGATGGTCATGGCCTTCTCGGCCTTGGAAACCGCCTCGAGTTCGGCGCGCTTCTCGGCTTCGATCTTCTCGGCCTGAGCGAGAGCGGTCTTGGCCTCGGCTCGGTACTGCGCTTCCTTCACGGCCGCCTCGGCCTCGCGATAGCGGCTCTCCCCTTCGAGATAGGCAGCGGCTTCGCGAACTCGCAGGCTGGCGTTCGTCTCGGCGATCTTGGCCTTCGAAGAGTTCTCACCCTCGACGGCGATCGCGTTGGCCTCGGCCACACGGATACGCATCTCACGCTCGCTGTCCTTGATCGCAGCTTCTCGTTCGAACTCCGCGGCTTTCTCGCCAACCGTGCGCTCGCGTGTGAGATCGGCGACCTTGATCGCGCGATCGCGTTCTGCCTCGGTCGTGCCGATATCACGTTCGCGCGCGGCGATCGCGACTTCGACGGCTCGCTCGCGCTCGGCGTTGGCAACACCGATGGCGCCCTTCTTCTCTTGTTGCGAGACGTCGATCGTCGCTTGCTGAATCGCCTCTGCGGCCGCCTTCCGTCCGATCGCTTCGATGTAGCCCGACTCGTCGGTGATGTCCTTGATGTTGACGTTGATCAAGACGAGTCCGATCTTCTTCAGTTCGGGCTCGAGTGACATCTGGATCTTCTCGAGGAAGACGTCGCGGTCGCGGTTGATCTCTTCGATCTTCATCGAGGCGATCACTTGGCGAAGTTGACCGAAGATGATGTCCTCGGCTTGCTTGATGATTTCCCGTGTGTCGAGCCCTAGCAGGCGGACCGAAGCGTTGTTCATCGTCTCGGCATCGATTCCGACAGCGACGGTGAATACACTCGGTACCGAAACACGAATGTTCTCGATCGATAGCGCTCCCTGAAGTGGGATCTCGATCTGAACCGGATCGAGCGACAAGAAGTCATAGCTCTGCAAGAGCGGCCAGACGAACGCGCCGCCACCGTGCAGTGCCCGGGACGCGCGTCCCGACGACGTGCGACCATAGATGATGAGGATCTTGTTACTCGGGCAGCGCTTGTAGCGCCGAGCAACGACCAGGATCAGTCCGACGAAAACGAGGACGAGTGCGAGCGCGATGAGTGGCCATGCCATATCGCTCCCGTTGACCAAACTCGTCGTGCTTTGCGCCGTCGTGCTCTTGGTCGCTGTGACGATCGACGCCGCGTTTGTTGCCCCCGTGCGTATCGCAAGGAGCGGTTCGAACAAAGCAATCATGGGTAGGTGCTCCGTTGTGGATCAGAATCGTGGGGCATCAAATCGCTTCGACTTCGACCGTGTCGGCCGAAATCAGGGACACGATCTTGCAGTTCGACCCCGTCGCGAGCGTGTCCCCGTTGGTGACCGCAGCAAACTCGACACTCCGGCCCGCGACGGACGCCGTGATCTTCCCTTTGCCGCTCGCACCACCTGGGATGCGCAGATAGACCTGGGCAATCGTGCCAATGGCGAGATTGGGATCGAAGTTTCCAGATTCATCCAAGCGGCGAAACATGCGCATGACACTCGCGATCAACAACATGACCGTTGTTCCCGCGGCGAGAGCCGCGACCGCTGTCAATGCGGGGTGCCAGCCTGCGCCCGTTCCGGCCCAGCCGACGAGGCCGAAAAAGGTCAGGAAGCCCGCGACCGCACGAATCGACAGCACATTGAGTGAGCCATCACCGTCACCGTCGGTATCGAAATCGGCATCCGTGTCGACGTCCATGTCGCCGCCCAGACCGAAGAGCGACAATCCGAACTGGACCAGCAACATGCCCCCGCCAGCGGTCGCACAGGCGAGATAGGCGTGCACCATGGACCAGTGCGTCAGTTGGTCTTTGAACCAGTCCCACATGATTGATTGTTCCGAGTTCGCAGTACCGTAACGACTTCGCGGAGAACAAGCGATTCGTAGTCCGCGCCATCGCCGCAGTGCGACAACAATGACTACGAAGAACGAGCGACTTATGCAGAAGAAGGCTTGCAGTCGTCGAAAAAGTCTGTGACCGCGCTGGCTTCTCGTGTCGCGCGCTCACCGGCTCGGACACGCAGCGAGCGTCGCGAGTCCAGGTGCGTGTCGCGCGCTGACCGA
>JAGQQW010000199.1 GCA_020426005.1 Planctomycetota bacterium
CGACGATCTCCGTGCCGGTGGGGCCGAGGTCGGCGGTGTAGAGCACTTCCTCGAGTTCTTCGAGGAAGTCCTGATCGAGTTTGCGTCCGCCCCCGAAGAGCCGCTGCAGGCCGCCACCGAGCTTTTCGCGCGTCTTCTTGAGGCCTTTGAGAATGCGTCCGAGAACCATGGTCTTCGCTCGTCGATGTCCGTCAGCCCTGGGCCTTCTGCTTCGGTTTGAGGAACTCCGTCTTCACGCGATCGAGGATGCCGTTGATGAACGCGCCGGAGTTGACGGTCGAGTACTTCTTGCCGAGCTCGATCGCCTCGTTGATCGATACCTTCGGTGGGATGTCCTCGCAGTAGAGGAGCTCGAAGATCGCCATCCTCAGCACGTTGCGGTCGATCGTCGCCATGCGCCGGAGATCCCAGTTGCGAGCGACCTTGGCAAGCGTCACGTCGAGCTCGGGTCGAAGGTCCTTGGTGCCTGTGACGAGCCTGAGCGAGAACTCTTGCACTTCGGGATCCTTGGTCGATTCCCCGAGGAACTCGCCGAGATCACCGAGCACGGATTCGCCGCGGAGATCGAGCTGGTAGAGGAACTGCAACGCGATTTCGCGGGCCTTGGTTCGGCGTCTCATTGCCGGCACCTGCTTCGTATGAAAGATCGGGAAGTCGTCACGGCGCAAGGCGATGCATCGTGCGAGGGCACCGAAGATAGAACCACGGCCGTGTGCGCACAAGCTGGGGCATGTCGTCCGCCGATAGCAGAAGGAACCCCTCGGAACCCAGTCCTCGGAGTCTACCGCTGGCAACGCGGCTCCGAGGTCGCTCTGATACACCAGGTATGGTCGACCGCTTCGAAGCGAACATCGACGGACGTGGCAAGCGCATCGCGCTGGTCGCGAGCCGCTTCAACGAACTCGTCACGCGCAGTCTCCTCGACGGCGCGCTCGATGCTCTGCAGCGCCACGGGGTGTCCGGGAGCGATCTCGCGGTCGCGTGGGTGCCAGGGGCGTTCGAGATCCCGCTGGTCGCGCGCAGGCTCGCCACCAGCGGTCAATACGATGGCGTCGTTTGTCTCGGTGCGTTGATTCGCGGCGCGACCCCGCACTTCGAGTACATCTCGGGTCAGGTGAGCCGCGGCATCGCGACGATTGCCGAGGACACGGGGATTCCCGCGAGTTTCGGCGTCCTCACGTGCGACACCCAGGAGCAGGCGCTCGAGCGCGCGGGTTCGAAGGCCGGCAACAAGGGTGTCGAAGCTGCGCTCGCCTGCCTCGAAGCGATCAAGCTTCTCGAAGAGATCGATAAGAAGTTGTCGTGACGTCGTCCGTCCGCGGACGGCTGCCGTTCCAGACGCGACTGAAGAACGCACGCACGTCCTCGAGGATCGTGTAGGTCACGGGAACGATGACGGGTGTGAAGAACGTCCCGAGGAAGAGCCCGCTCGCGACGATGGTCGCCATGCCGTCGTAGCTGATGCCTCGTTCGGACGCGACGTCCGTGAACATCATCGGCAGGAGGCCGACGATCGTCGTTGCCGCCGTCATCAAGATCGGTCGCATGCGGTCTCGGATTCCCTGTTGGATCGCCTCCGCGCGTTCGAGCCCTTCGCCTCGCAGGCGCACGATGTGGTCGAGGAGCACGATGCCGTTGTTGACGACGACGCCAGCCAGAATCATCAAGCCGATGATCGCCGTCGGGTCGAACATGCGACCGAACGCGATCATCCCGAAGAACGAACCCGAGAGCGCGACGGGCAACGTCGCCCCGGCAGCGATCGGGAGCAGTACGCTTTCGAACAAGATCCCCATGACGAGCATGACGAGCACGACGGCCAGCACCGCTGCGTCGAGCATCGCTGCCATGTCCTCGTTCGCGCGTCGCGCGTCCCCTCCGATCTGGTAGCGGTAGCCGGGCGGCCGTGGCATCGTGCTCATGATTCGGGACAGGCCGGTCGCGAATTCGGCGGGTGTGACTCCTGGCGCGCGCTCGCCGGCGACTCGCGCCGTGAGCACGCCGTTGGTCCTCAGGATCGACGCGTAGCCCTTCGCGAAGCGGAACTCCGCCATGTCCTCGAGTCGTTGGAAGCCTGTGTCCCGCGACCAGATCTGCAGTTCTTGCAGGTCTTCGAGGCGCATCGCTTGGCTGTCCGAGTACTCTGCGATCAAGCGAAGGTCCTGTCCGCCAGGTTGCCGGATGCGAGAGATCTGCTGGCCGCGCAGGCCCGCACTGACGATGCCGAACAGTGTTCGCGGGTCCACGCCGAGCTCTTGTACGCGACCGCGATCGACCTCGAGTCGTAGCTCGTCCTGAGCGTTGGTGTTGCCGAGATCGATCGCCGCGGCGAGTTTCGAATCGAGAAGCCGTTCGCCGACGTCCTCTGCCCAGTCGCGAAGCGACTCGCTGTCGCGTCCGCTCAGCTGGACCATGAAACCGTTGTCGCCTTCGATCGCCTCGTCGCCACTCGAGATGCGTGAATGCACGTCCGGTTCGATCCCCGGCCTGGGCGGGAGGTCCTTGCGCAATCGCGCGATGGCTTCCTTGGCCTTCGAGCCCGGAGTTCCCGGAGGAAAGCCCAGATTGATGCGCGCGTCCTGACGGTCGAGACGGGCGCTGATGTTGGCAATGCCGTATTCCTCGCGCCGTTCATCGAGCCACTTCTCGTACCAGAGGGTCTGTTGGTCCGCTTCGGCGAGACTCGTGCCCTTGGGGAAGTCCCATTCGATCGTCACCTGACCGCGACGGTCGCCACCGCCGACGCCGCGTTCGAGGCCCTTTGTCGCGACGAGGATGCCACCGACGACGAACACGAAGATGACCAATGCGGTCACGAGGCGCCGCCAGCCGCGCGTCGACCACGCGACGATGCGCTCTTGGACACGCGTGTACGCTGCGACGGGCTCCAGGGTCGTGAGCTTGACGAACGGCGTGATCAGGAGAGCGAGCGGTTTGGTGAACGCGTGTGCACCGAGCCATCGGTGCGCGCGAACGATGCGGGACTCGCGATCGTTGAGGCTCTCGGTGTCACGGTGCAGCCACGCCGTCATCGACGGCAACAGGATCAACGCGACGAACAGCGAGGCGAGCAACGCAGCGCACAGCGGTATGCCGAATGCGCCGAGCATCGCCTTGGCGCTCGGTGAATCGCCAGCGAAGAGCACGGGGACGAAGACGACGACGCTCGTCAGCGTCGCGAGTGCGACGGCGGTGCCGACCTCGGACACACCGATCTTGCACGCGACCACCCATGGTTCGCCGAGGCGGCGGCGTCGGTAGATGTTCTCGAGCACGACGACCGAATTGTCGACGAGCATGCCGAGGCTGATGGTCAGCGCTGCCATCGACAGGAGATTGAGCGAACCGCCGCCGAAGAACACGACCGCGGTCGCGACGAGCAGCGAGAGCGGCAGGGACAGCGTGATCGCGAGCGTCATCTTGAGCCGCCGCAAGAACAGCAGCAGCACCGCGAACGCGAGGACGCCGCCCTGGACCGCAGACGTCAGGAGCGTGTCCACGCTCTCCTCGATGAACTCGCCCTGGTCGAACATCCAGACCGGCTCGAGCTGCGCGAGACGCGGGTCCTCGCTCTGGAGACGAGCGATTGCGGCGCGCACCTCCTTGCTCGCTTCGATCGTGTTGGCCGAAGCGCGCTTGTTGATCAACCCCGTGAAGGAATAGCGTCCATTGGCGCGCGCGATCGAGTCTCGGTATCCACGCACGCGCTCGACGGTCGCGACGTCCGACAAGAGCAGCCCTCCATCGCCGATCGGGATCGTGCGAATCGAGTCGAGGGTTCGATAGCGGAGGTCCGCCCGGACGAGGAAGCGGCGTTCGCCGTCATCGACGTCTCCGACCGGAATCGAGACGTTGTCGTCGCGCAGCTGTTGCAGCACTTGTTGAAGGTTGACGCGATGTGCGCGCAGCTTCTGGCGATCGAAGAAGATCCTGATACTGTCGTCGACCATGCCGAAGATCCGGACTTCGCCGACGCCGCTCAGACCCTCCAAGGTCGGTACGACTTTTCGCTCGATGACTTCGTACGTCTCGGGGCTGCGATCGGGCAGCGTCAACGAGAAGAACATGAGTGGCATGGAGTCCGTTGACTCGCGCCACGTCCAGTATCGATCGCACTCGGGTGGCCACGTGAGGCGTGCACGCTGAATACGGTCGCGGACCTCGGCGCTCGCGATTCGCGGGTCGAGGTTGGGAGAGAACTCGACCCAACAACGCAATCGTCCGGCGCTGCACCTTCCGTTGACTTCCTTCACCCCCGGGATCGTGCGCAGCTCGCCCTCGAGTGGGGCGTACACCTGCTCTTCGACTTCGTCCGGCGTCATGCCTTGGCAATCGACGCCCATGTTGACGGTGTCGCCGGACATGCCTTCCGGTAAGAGCTGCAGTGGCAAGCGCGTGATCGCGATCGTTCCGACGACGAGGATCGTGATCGTCACCATCAAGACGAACACGGGGCGCGTCACGAAGTGGGAGAGGAAGCCGTTCATTCGCGTCCCTCCATGTCGGCCGGCACCGGTGATGTGTCGCCGCCGACAGGTCTCTTGTCACGGATGACGATCGCGTAGACGCAGGGGATGACGACGAGCGTCAAGATCGTCGAAAACACGAGCCCGGCGATCACGGTGATCGCCATCGGTGCACGCAGTTCGACGCCTTCCCCGGAGCCTCCGAAGAGGCGGAACGAGATCCAACCGGTGAGTGGCAACAACCCGAGGACCGTCGTGAGCGTCGTCATCAACACGGGACGCAAGCGAACGCTCGCGCCGTCGCGAACTGCCGTGAGTACGGGTTTGCCGGCGTCGCGCTCTTGATTGATGCGGTCGAGCAGGACGATCGCGTTGTTGACGACGATTCCCGCGAGCATGATCACGCCGAGGAAGACGACGACGGAAACGGGGATTCCGAGGGCATCGAGTGCGAACACGACGCCGGTCAGCGCGAGTGGCACGCTGAACAGGATGATGAGCGGCTGCATCAGACTCTCGAACTGCGCCGCCATGACGACGTAGACGAGGAAGACCGCGAGCAGCAACGCCTGGATCATCGAGTCCCGGCTCTTCTCCATCTCTTCTCGCTGACCTCCGATCGCAGTTTCGACTCCGGACGGAAGCTCGAGGTCGTTCAGCAACATCGCCACGCGATCTTGGACCTTGCCGACATCGAGTCCGGCGACCGCGCCTTGGACTTCGGCTGCGCGCCGTCCGCCGAGGCGACGGATCTCGCTCGGACCTTCCTTGAGTTGCAGCGACGCGATCGAGCCAAGTGGGATCGGTGCCGCGCCGTTCGTCGCGAGGTCGAGGAGTTCGAGTTTCTGGACGCCCTCGAGTTCTGCCGGATCGAGTCGAACCCGGATGTCGATCTTCTTCTCGCGCTCGGGGTACTGCGTCGGAACTTCGCCGCGGACCATCGTCGCGAGTCGGCGGCTCGCCTCGCCGATTTCGAGCCCGAGTCGTGAGAGTTTGTCACGATCGAAGCGGACGACGACTTCCGTGTTGCCGCGAGCGAGCGTCGCACGTACGTCGCGAATCTCGGGAAGCGATTCGAGCAGTGCCGTGACACGCTCGGTCGCGACCCGCAACTGCGTCAGGTCGTGTCCGTAGATCTCGACGCTGACGGGCGTCGCGATCGTGAAGAGGGTGGGGGCTTGGAACCGCGAGTTGAGGATGGCCGGCTCACGAGCGATCAACCCACGGATCTCGCCACGAACGCGCTCTTCGAGCGCTTCCATGTCGCTGGTCGTCTTCGTGAGGACGACGTGGATCCGCGCGCTGTGTTTGCCTTCTTCCGAACTGCGGAGTTCTTCGGGATCGACACCGACGGTCAAGAACGTGCGCTCGACACCGTCGATCTTGCGGATCTCCTGCTCGAGAGGCGTGATGACGGCGTCGGTGCGTTCGACGTCGACGTCTCGAGCCAAGAACGCGAGCACTTGGAACTCACCCTGGTGGACTTCGGGCAACACTTCGCTACCGAGGCTCGGAAGTCGAAGGATCGCCAAGCCGAAACTCACGAACGCGAGCAGCACGACGGCCCAGCGCCCGCGCAGCGCTCCGTTCAGGATCGGTGGGTAGAGGCGCTCGACGGGGGCGTAGAGGGCGTGGAAGAACGTGACCGGGAGACGGAACAGCCACCCGAGACCGAGAGCGACGTAGTGGACGGCATTGCGCACGAGCCGCAGGACGGCGGCGCTGCTGCGTGCTAGGCGGCTCCTCGGTGCAGAGACGGCCACGACGCCACGAGACGTGTCTCCTCGACTCGCGAGCATCGGCAGCAAGAAGAGCGCGACGAGAAGCGACACGAGTAGCGAGAAGACGACGGCGAGTGCCTGGTCTCGGAAGAGCTGACCCGCGATCCCCTCGACGAACACGATCGGTAGGAACACCGCGACGGTCGTGAGTGTCGATGCGATCACCGCAGAACTCACTTCGCGCACGCCACGAAACGCGGCCTGTCTCAAGCCGTCGCCCTCTTCGCGGCAGCGCGTGATCGATTCGAGCACGACGATCGACGTGTCGACCAGCATGCCGACACCGAGTGCGAGCCCGCCGAGCGACATGACGTTGAGCGTGACTTCGCTCAGGTAGAGCGGAGCGAACGTGATGACGAGGCTGAGCGGAATCGCGAGCGAGATCAGGAGCGTCGGTCGCGCCTGACGCAGGAACAAGAAGAGCACGATCACGGCGAGCAAGCCGCCGACGATGGCGGACTCGAGCACTTCGCGAATCGAACTCTCGATGTAGCGCGACGGATCGCTGAGGAGCGTCAAGCGGAAGTCGGACTCGCTCGCGACCTTCGCGACGAGGAAATCGCGCATGCGTTGTTTGCGCATCTTCTCGCGGAAGTCCTTGCCGAACCGGCCGCCGCCGGCCTTCTTGCCGCTGCTCGCGCCGTCGGAAGTGTTCGTCTTCTTCGCGTCCGCGTTCTTGGCATCCAGCGTCGCGCTACCTGCACTCGCTGGTTCGCCCCCGGTGCCGGTCGACGTTGCTCCCTTCGACGATGCTCCGGTCGTCGATGCGGCGACAGCCGCGTTGTTGCCACTTACGGGAACGGTATCCGCGGAAACGACCTCCGCAGGCGCTGGGACCACCGGTTTGTCGGACTTCGGCGGTGGATCCGCGTACCCGAACTTCTCGACGAAGGCCTGCTGCTCCTCGGTTCCGAACGTCCGCTCCTTCACGGTGGTCGCGAGCGACACGAGGTTGGCGTCCGCTTCCTTGTAGATCTCGATCAGGACGACGGGTTCACCGTTGACGTGCGTGATGACCTCGCGCTCCATCGGCGACGTGCGCACGGTCGCGACGTCCATCAGCCGGATGTTGGCGTCGTTGCGGCGCGCGACGATGACGTTGCGCAACTCGTCGAGATTGCGGAACTCGTTGAGCGCGCGCACGAGGTACTCGGTGTCCGCTTCTTCGAGCGTGCCCGCGGATGCATTGAGATTCTCGGCACCGATTTGCGACGCGATCTGACGAATGTCGAGACCGAGCGCCGTGATCTTCGTCGGATCGAGGGCGACGAGTACTTCCTTCTCGTCGCCACCCTTGACCTTCACGGCCGCGACGCCGTCGATCTCCGCGAGGTCCTTCTCGAGTTCTTCCTCGGCGAGGAAGCGCATCGCGATCGGATCGCCTTCGCCGGACAGTCCGAGCACGAGCATCGGGTCGAGACTCGGGTCATAACGAAGAATGAGCGGCTGGCTCGCTTCACCGGGGAGGAAGGCTCGGTCGAGTTTCTCGCGAAGGTCGCCCGTCGCGTTCATCATCGACGTGCCCCAGTTGAACTCGACGATCACGTCACTGCGCCCTGCGCGCGAGATCGACGTGACCTTGGAGACGCTGCCGAGCACCGAAACGGCTTCGCGGATCGGCTCGCTCACGCGCTCTTCGACGTCCTCGGGACTCGCACCCTCGTAGTCGGTGCGAATCGTCACCGTGGGATAGCTGAGCTCCGGCAGGAGTGTCGTCTGGAGCTTGCGGAAGCCGACGACGCCGAACACGACGAGCGCGAGCACGATCATCGTGACGCCAACCGGGCGGCGGATCGCGAGTCCGAGGAGGCCGCCCTCGTGCGGCGCGGGGTTCGTGTTCACGACTTCACGACCTGGACCGGGACGCCACCGGTCGCGAGTCCGTCGACGCCGACGACGACGACGCGGTCGCCCTTGGCGAACGAGCCCGGCGTCGGCTGGGCGGCGACGTTCTTGGCCTCGACCGCATCCTTGAGGTCGATCCCGCGATCGATCGTGATGCGCTCCGCCTTGCCGTCACGCACGACGAACGCGTACGGCTGCTCGGCCTCGTAGACGATCGCTTCCTTCGGAATCAGGAGGGCTTCGGGGTTGGTTCCGGTGACGATCCACGCGCGGCAGAACATGCCGGGTCGCAGGCGCCGCTCGGCATCGTTCTCGAGGCGGACGCGTGCACGGAACGTGCCTGTCTCCGGGTCGACGATCGGAGAGATGTAGTCGATGGTTCCCGCGAACGTGAGTTCGGGCCACGCGTCGACCTGCACGTCGACACGCTGGCCGACGGCCAGGCGGCCGAGTTCCTTCTGCGGGCGCTTGAGGTTCAAGACGAGCTGGTCGTTGGCCACGATCGTGCAGAGTTTTCCCTGCGGCGCGATCCACTCGCCGCCGCGCGCGATGAGCTCCGGGATCACGCCATCGATCGGAGCGAGGATCGTCGAGTCTTCGAGGATGCGCTCCTGGATCTTGACCTGGATCTCGGCGGAAGCGACTTCGGTCTTGGCCTTGAGCAGGCCGTGCTCGGCCACGCTGAGGCTGTTGTTCGCGAGGTCGACCGCGTTTTTGGCCTTGTCGAACGCGAGCTGCGCCTCTTCGAGTTGCGCATCGCTCGCGAGGTTCTGCGCTGCGCTCTCCTTGCGTCGATCGAGGCTGCGCTTTGCCTGCTGGAAGTCGATCTCGGCCTGCGCGATGCGGTCCTTCGCTTCGGCGATGGAGAGCTCGGCATCGCGCGCTTGGTTCTGCGCGTTCTGCACACGGTTCTTCGCCGCTTGCAGCTGGAGCTCGGGTTCGCGCTTGTCGAGTTCGAAGAGGCGTGCGCCAGCGGTGACCGACTGACCTTCGCGAACCACGACGCTGCGGAGCTGTCCACGCACCTGTGCGAGGATGTCGACGCTGTGCAGTGCCTCGATGTGGCTCGTGCACGGCAGTCGCTCTTCGATCGCCTGTGGCTCGAGTTCGGAGACGCGCACGAGCTTCGGGGCGTCGGTCTTCTTCTTCCCTTCGGTCTTCGCTGCTTGCTGCTTGGAACCGTCGTCGGCAGCACTCGAGGACGAGTTGTCCGTCGGTTCGCCAGACGAGCCGCTCTTGCCGGAGCACGAGGCGAACGTCAGAACGGTCGCGACGAGTACGAAGGGCGCGAGGCGGACGAGGGGCGCGAGTGTGTGGAGAGTCCGGTGGCGCGGGGGGGCGGACACGGCGTTGGATCGAATCACGCCTCTTGTTACGCAGGACGCCCAGATGTTTCCAGTTCGCATTCGATTCACGCGGAAGCGTCGTGGAGAGCTCGATTGCCCGGTTACACTCCGAGCCTGATGCACGAACGCGAGCTTCTGTCTTTCGAAAGCGCTCTGGCGCGCGTGCTCGATGCCGCGCCGGGTCTCGGACTCGAGACGGTCGAACTGGCCCGGAGCCCCGGACGCGTGCTCGCCGAGGATATCCGCTGCGACCGCGATGTGCCTGCGGCGGATGTGTCCGCGATGGATGGTTTTGCCGTCCGCAGCGTCGATCTCGTCGAGCCTTCGAGCCTGCGACTCGTCGGGGACGCGCTGGCGGGGCGCCCGTACGATGGGGCGGTCGGCCCTGGAGAATGCACGCGCGTGATGACGGGCGGGCTCGTGCCGCAGGGAAGCGACGCCGTGGTGCCGGTCGAGGCGACGTCCGGCTACGACGCGCTCGACGGGGGGAGGATCGAGTTCTCGCGGGGCACCGCTCCCGGGGACAACGTCCGACCACGCGCGAGCGTACGGAAGCAGGGGGATGTCGTCTTGGCTCGGGGGGGCGTGATTCGTGCGCCTCAGATCGCCGTGTTGGCCGGACAAGGACACGTGCGCGTGCAGGTGGCAAGGCGGCCGCGGGTCGCGATCTTGCCCACGGGAGACGAGGTCGTGCCGATCGACGTCGTGCCGACCGAGGGGCAGGTCCGCAACAGCAATGCGCACTGCCTGCATGCGCAGGTCGAGGCGGCCGGCGGGGAGGCGTCGCTCCACGCCATTCTTCGCGATCGCGAAGGGGACACGCTCGCGAGGTTGCGCGACGCACTCGAGACGCATGACCTCGTCTGCACCATCGGCGGTGTTTCGATGGGGACGAGGGACCTCGTGCGCGGGGCGTTCGAC
>JAGQQW010000200.1 GCA_020426005.1 Planctomycetota bacterium
GACGAACGCGTGCTTCTGACGGGCGGGACGGGCTTCATCGGCAGCCATGTCGTCGAGCATCTCGCCGACGCGGGTTACGACGTCCGCTGCCTCGTCCGCAACGCCAAGTATCGTCCCGAGTGGATGAAGGACGAACGCGTAGAACTCGCCGCCGGCGATGCGACCGACATGGCGTCGGTGCGCGACGCACTCGACGGTTGCAAGCACGTCGTGCACATGGCGACCGCGCTGCAAGACGACTGGGAGAGCACCAAACGCTTCAACGTCGATTCGACCGAAGAACTCGCGATCGCCGCGATGGTGCGCGGCGTCGATCGCTTCGTCTTCACGAGCACGATCGCCGCGCTCTACGTCGGCGACATGAGCGAGAACGACGTCGTTCCACCCGACCACCCGGCCGACCCGATGCCGGACGGCCGAAGCCTCTATGCGCGCGGCAAGGTCCTGTGTGAACGCATCCTGCAAACGCTGCACGAACAGCGTGGACTGCGCTTCGTCAACCATCGCCCCGCCGTCGTCATCGGCCCGCGCGGCCGTACGCGCGCGGCGGGTGCCGGCTACTGGCCGACCGACAACCACTGCATGGGTTGGGGACCGGGCACGACTCCGGTTCCGTTCGTGCTCGCGGGTGACGTCGCCGAAGCGATCGTGAGCTCGCTCGATGCGGACAACGTCATCGGCAAGCACTTCAACCTCGTCGGCGACGTGCGCATGACCGCGCGCGAATACGTCGAACACCTCGCGGAGATCGCCGGACGACCGATCGAGTTCCATCCGCAGCGACTCGGGGTCGCGCAGGGTCTCGATCTCTTCAAGTGGCTGGTCAAGGCCGCGGTCAAGAAGCCGGGCAACGACTTCCCGAGCTATCGCGACCTCAAGACACGCGCGTTGCGCCCGAAGTTCGACACGAGCCTCGCCAAGGACTTGCTCGGATGGAAACCGTGCGCGGACCTCGAGGAGTTCCTCGAGATCGGCATCCGCGTGCCGGTGAGCGAAGGTGGCTGAGACGCACGTCGTCCACGTCTTCGCGACCTACCATCCCGGGGGGCCGCAGGTCCGAACCGCCGAAGTCATTCGGCACCTCCCGGAAAGCTACACCCACAGCATCCTCGCGATGGATCGTGGCTACGGTTGTCGTGAGCGCACGCCCGAAGACCGGGTGCGTCGTTGGCTCCACCTCGACGAACTCCCGCCCGGGCGGTTCCTGCCGTCGCGTCTCGCGAAGTACGTGCTCGCTCAGGAACCCGACGTCGTCGCCACCTACAACTGGGGCGCGATCGAGACGGTCTTCGGGCTCGCACGGCGCGGCTTCCGAGCGATCGTGCATCACGAAGAAGGGTTCGGGCCCGCGGAGTTCCACAAGCAGAAGCTCCGTCGCGTGCTCGCGAGGCGCTTCGTTCTGCCGAAGGCGCACGCGGTCGTCGTCCCCTCGAAGCGACTCGAGACCATCGCACGCACGACGTGGAAACTGCGCGATCGCAAAGTCCGCTACATCCCCAACGGGATCGACCTGACTCGATTCGAAGCCGATCCACGGGGCGAACGACGCTCTGCTGCCAAGATGCACTTCGGCTTCCCCGAAGACTGTGTCGTCATCGGCAGCGTCGGACACCTGCGGCCGGAGAAGAACTTCCTGCGACTCGCCGAGGCGTTCGTTCGTCTTGCCCCCACACGACCCGAGCTGCGATTGCTCCTGGTCGGCGACGGCGTCGAGCGTGCGGCGATCGAAGCTCTGCTCGCCGAACACGGCCTCACGGCTCGCTCCGTGCTGCCCGGCAATCTCGCGGATCCACGGGTCGCGTACGACGCACTCGACGTCTTCGTGATCAGCTCGAACACGGAGCAGATGCCGATCTCGCTCCTCGAAGCCATGGCGATCGGGAGAGCCGTCGCGTCGACCGATGTGGGCGATGTCGCGCACATGGTCGCGGTCTCGAATCGAGACGGCTTCGTCGTCGCCCCCCCGGGTCTTTCGGACGCGATATCGCGGCTCGTCGACGATGCCGCGTTGCGAGCGCGGCTCGCGGTCGACAACCAAGAACACTGTGCCTCGGAATATCCGATCGAGCTCTGTGCGCAGCGCTACGCCGAGTTGTACGAAGAAGCACGAAGAGCATAGGTTTACGCCGTCGTCGCGCTGGATCCGGGCCATCGACCGGTATAGTGCCGATCCATGGTCCTCGTCGTTCGCATGGGGACAGCAGCGCTGCAAGTTGCGCTCCTGTTCCTGATCCTCTTCGCGCCCGGCGCGACCGCTCCACGTGGCGGCGCGTCGAATGCTCGGGAGACGATCCTCGCGTTCACGAGTCTCTGTCAGAGCGATCGCGTTCCACACACGGGCGAAGAGGCGCGTTGGAACATCGATCTGAACGACGATCACGGCGGCGCGATTCGCGACATCTTCATCGATGCCGATGAGACGACGTGGGCCGCGACCGAACAAGGCCTCGTGCGATACGACGGATACACATGGGCCACGTACGCACGCGAGCACGGCGCGAAAGACATCGCGTTCGGCTGCGTCCTCGCGCGCCGCGACGGCACCATCGTCGTTGGAAGTCTGTCGAACGTCTTGTCGTTCGACCCGAAGACCGAGCGGTTCACGCCATTGCTGCCGCGTACTCCCATGATGACGTGGGACTGTCGACGCCTGGCAGAAACGCGGAGTGGCGATCTCTGGGTCGCGACGTCTCACGGAGCCCTTCGCCTCGCTGCGGATGGCTCTCGTACGCTCTTCGGAGAATCCAATCGTTGCCGCCTGATCGATGCGGAGACGACCGGGATCCGCACGTACCCCATCCCCGAAAGCCTTCTCGATGAAGAAACGGTGACCACCGGCACCGGGGCTCTGACGATCGACATCGAAGACAGGAACGTCGTCTGCGAGGTGATTGCCGGGAGTGCCGCCGAAGCTGCAGGGATCGGGATCGGCGACGCGATCCACGTCTCCCCGGCGCCTGGCCTCCAGGCCGAACGCATCGGGTATCAGTTCGTGACCGCACACACGGACGGTCGCACGACGACGAGTATCGAACGCGAGCGGCCGTTCGAGGTCTTGCGCCGACACGCGAGTGTGATCGACGTTTTGGTAGATCGCGGCGGCTCCCTCTGGATCTCGTACGAGTCGCGCATCCTACGACTGCCGCTCGACGCTGAGGGAGTGCCCGCTCTGGATGCCGGCACGATCGTCGTACGAGCCGCGTCGCCACACCTACCGCCGAAATACCGCTTACGTCCCTCGTCGCACCACGGAGCCGTCTGGGCTCTCGCGAGCTCGAACGTGCGATCGCATCCCTACCTGCTGTCGCTCGAGGGTTCGCCACTGACCGATGTCACGGCGCGACTCGCCCTCGATACATTGCGTGGCGTCGAGGACATCGCCGAACTCGACGACGGCACGGTGCTGTGCACGGCAAAAGGTGGAATCTTCAGCCTGCGGTCCGGGGAAGCGGAGTGGCAACGGCTCGCCGTCGAGAAGACGACGCGAGCACGACTTCGCTGCACGGACGGCGCCACCGTGTTCGGGATCCTGCCACGTCGTCATGGCCTCTTGCGGCTGGACCGGATCGGAGTCATCGAACGAAGGATCGACGCACACACGATGTCGACGATCGCTGCCGATGGAACGCGTTGGTTCCGCGATCGGGCCGGCAACTTCGTCGCGCGCGCGAAAGGGGCGAGCGTGCCGTCGACGTATCCAGATCCCTTCGGTGGATTGGGCACGAGCCCGCCCGTCTGGATCGCTCACTCGAAGGATCTCGCGTGGGCGCTCGGAGGACGCGAAGGTCGCACTCTGGCAGCGATCGGTCCGCAGACGAGTCAGCGAGAACTCGACGTACGAGTCCCACGGCGAACGGCTGAGTCCCTTCAGGTCGACGAGGTCGGCGACGCGTGGCTCGGTCCTGCAGGGAAAGAAGGTCGAACACTGTTTCGCTTCCGATGCGGCAAGCAGGGCGTCCCGGCGATCGAGTCCGAAGCGTTCCGCCTGCCCGAGTCAGGAACCGAAGCCGTTTGGGCCGTCTTCCTCTCGCATGGTGAACCGCGCTGCGTCCAGGATGCGTCGATTCACGACCTTCGTGTCGCCCGATCTCCGGACGCCGTTCCCGAACCGAGCTTCGTTCGCACGGGCAGCCTCCCGCCGATGCACGGAGCAACCCTGTCGATCGTGCCGGTCGGCAACGAGCTTTGGGTCTCGTCGAGCCTCGGCGAGATCGTCCGAGTCGTCAGATCCGACACGGATACGGATCTGTTCGATCATCGCGACTCGCCTACGGTGCGCCTCGAATTGGATCAGAAGGAACGCACGCGACTCGCGCAAGGAGCGGATGGGTCGCTCTGGGCCGTCAACCGGAACGGTGCGCTCCGCTTCGACCACGGCATCTGGCGCCCCGTGGCACGATTCGAACGACCGCTCGACGATGCGCGCATCCATGCAGCGTCTTGGCACGAAGCGATCATCACCGGCCGCATCGCGGATTCGCAACTCCCTGCGCAGGTCACGTTGCGCTTCGACTCGCTGATCCCATCCACGCGCATCCGCTCGGAATCCGTTTCCTCGAACACCATCCACAAGATTCGCTTCGATACCCGGACCCGTTGGCGTCCGCACGTCGTCGCGGAAGAGTATCAGCATCGAATCAACGAAGGCACGTGGAGCGTCTGGTCGTCGGAGGACGGTCTCGAACTCTCCACGACCAACGAGACATCGGACGAGCTCGTCGTCGAAGTACGTTCCCGCATCGGCACGGATACCGTCGAACGCGAACCGGCTCGGTATGCGATTCAACTCGGCACGAGGCCACGGGCTCTGATCAGCCTGACACTGGCTATCGTCGCGCTCTTGGGAATCGCCCTTGCAGGATGGGCGTCGACACGCACGGCGTCCCCTCCCTCACACGACGCGGACACCGGCGTATTCGCGATCCATCAGGGTGATGCGGCAGCGGCGCTCGAACATGATTCGCGGAATCTTCGGACGTTCGTCGCGGGCCGCCTGCTCGAACACACGGAGCGAGCCAGCACCGCCGCGGTCGAGCGCTGTGGACGCAACTTGATCGGCCAACTCCACGACATCCATCACGAGACGCGCATCGTCGATGTCGGTGAGGTCGTGCGAGAAGTGATCGGCCCCCTGACAGTGCTCGTCGGCAGCGAATTCGATTTCGAGATCGCCTTGCCGGAACGGCCGACGGAGATCGTGATCGCTCGCTCCGAACTCGTGCAGATCCTCATGAATCTCGTGCTCAATGGCTGCGACGCCATGCCATTCGGAGGCAAGATCGCCGTGCTGTGTCGCGTCGATTCGAGCCGGGAATCGGGAGATTCGATCGTCCTCGAGATCTCGGACACGGGTACCGGGATGGACGCGACGACACTCGGCAACTGCTTCGAGGAGCGCTTCACCACCAAAAGCGGAACGGCGCATGCAGGTCGGGGCTTGGCGACCGTCCGGAAGATCGTCGACAACCACGGTGGATCGATCTGCGTCGAGAGCGAACTCGGCAAGGGCACGACGTTCGTCATCACGTACCCCGCAGCGTCGCATGCTTCGCTCGCAGGGACACGCCCAGTTCGGGCTCTCGCAGACAAGAGAATCCTCGTCTGCGATGACGATCCACGCCTCAGCGAACTCGTCGGTCGTGGCTTGAGGCGCCTCGGCGTGCACGTGACGACCGCGAGCGCGAGTGCGCACGTGATTCGGCTCGTCCACGAATCCTCGAGCGGATTCGATGCGATCATCCTCGACGTCCACCTCGATGGTGTCTCCGGAATCGACATTGCTCGCCGCTTCCGACGTGACGGCATTTCCACGCCGATCCTCCTGATCTCGGGTCACGACACGGCGCTGCTTCGCGAGCACGCACGCGGCTTGACCGCCGTCGCTTTCCTCGAAAAGCCGTTCTTCATCACGGCACTTGCCCATCGCTTGCTCGAACTCACGTCCGAGATGGAACCATGAAGCCCCGCGCCCGGTCGCTCATCACCGCATGCGTTGCCGTGATCATGCTCGGTGCATGCTCGACGGCGTCCACTACCGCTGGCTCGGCATCCGCTGACTGGGTCGACCTCTGCCCACGAACGAGCCTCGCACCATGGGAGGTCACGAACTTCGGTGGACAGGGAGACGTGTCCGTCGACGAACACGGAATCGTGCTCGAAGCGGGATCACCGATGACGGGGATCCACCTGCTGCGAGAGCCTCCGAAAACGAACTACGAGCTCGAACTCGTCGCAACGCGCGTCGACGGCAGCGACTTCTTTTGTGGGCTGACGTTTCCGGTCGGCGAGGCGTGGTCGACGCTCGTCTTGGGCGGCTGGGGCGGGTCGCTCGTCGGCATCTCGTGTCTCGACGGCAACGACGCCGCGCGGAACGACACCCGCCGCATGATCCATTTCGAGAACGGCCGCGCGTATCGCGTGCATCTCGTCGTCCGACCGTCTCGGGTCACCGTGGCTCTCGAGGACGAGCTGATCGTCGACTATGACCCGACGGCGCATCGACTCACGCTTCGACCAGAGGTCGCGCTCTCGCGTCCGCTCGGCATTGCTTCGTTCGCAACGACCGCCCGAATCAGTTCCGTGCGGCTCCGTGAACTCGCGGGACACTAGAACCCGATCACGACGGTTCCACGCGGCGCGTCGAGTTCGAAGACGCCGTCGTATCGCGCCGAGACCAGGGCTGCGCCTTGAACACGTGCAGGCGTATTGGCAGCAATACGGAGTCGGAACGTTGCCAGCGGGTTCGGCTCCGCATGTGCCGGCGCATCGACGACGATCTTGAACTCGCGAGTCGCGTCATCGTAGGACATCGCTTCGATCACCGCCCTCGTTGCGAGAAGTCGCGGGCCTTCGTATCGGGCACGCCCCCATTCGATGCGACGCGTGCCAGCGCGTTTCGGCAACAGCAAGTTCGAACCCCGAGCAGCGAACCACGGAACCCCGTCGACGCGACACACGGGTAACGCATCACCGAAGTCGAGGTAGGGCGCGACGCCACCGGGAGCCGCGCCCATCGACTCGACAGTCATCGCATCGCTGCGTGCATCGAGGATCTTCGTGCGCCCCTTGCCATCTTCGTGTGGAAGGAGCTGAGGCCATCTCGGCGCGACCGTCCCATCGCGACCTGGCGCGGCCAAGGTCGCATGGTGGTCCTCGTGTGCGAGTGCGAGAAGCGCACGCCTGAGACGAAGTTCGGACACGGTCTCGGGCAATGCGTCCGTGAGCACGAGTGCGAGGACGCACTCCTCATGAGATCGCGGATGACCTCGCAACTGGATCGCCCCGTCCCTCTGGCTCGGCTGCATGCGTCCCGGATCGAGGAACAACAATCGTAGTCGCGGCCCCCCCGCCGTCGGTTCGAGGTCGAAACCGACTCTACGCCTCGTGAAGAAGTCATCGTGCTCGAAGCGGTCCTCGCGCGAAGTCGGGAGCGGTGTATCTCGACGCACGATGCGATAGCCATCGAATCTCAGTGTGCGCTCGAGTTCGAGCCCCGCGACCGAACCGCGGATTCGCAAGCACTCCACGACAGCGGGCAGATCCCCACGGGTTCGGAAACACCGCGACGCCTCGTAGTGCCCGATCGTCGTCTCGGTCAGCGACTCCGCGACGAGTGCGGCGTGTGTCGGTGAGACCTCGGCCTCGGCTTCGATGCCGCGCCCGCGAATCGAACAGCGTTCGATGCTCGCCTGCGTTCCTGCGCGCTTGCCTGCCGGGCACAACCCGAAGGTGAGCGACGCGGTCTTCGCATCGACGATGTCGAGAGAGATGCGGTATCGGTTCGCCCTCCCGGCCTCGATGGCAAAGTATGCGACTCGTCGTGAAGAGTCGCGGAGTTCGAGGATCGTGGGCTCCGCCACGGCGGTGACCACGAGTTCGATGTCGTAGCGTCCGACGTCGAGCTCCAGCGGGTACGAACGGGGACGATCCGCTTCGACCATGAACCCGTCCAGCTCGATGACGGATGGCGCGAGAATCCGCTCGAACAAGGCCGGGTCACCGATGCGCATGCCGTGAATCCGCTCCTTCGACCAGGCGCTACTGACGCGACACGTCACGGGATCGTCGAAGCGACCGAAGCCTGCCGGGTCGATGTCGATCGCGTTGTTCGCCACGCGGAACCAACGGTTGTGCAGGCTGCGGCTCGAGAGCTTCCGGTCGATCGCCTCGTTGGAGACCGGTAGCACGTCACGGTGCGCGATCTCGAGGAAACCGTCGGGGCCATGCGTCTCTTCGGTCATGCAAACCGCGTGTCCGAATGGCCGCTGGATCGCGCGCGCGGTCACGAGAGTGTCTTCGAGATCGCTTGCGGATGTTCGTAGGACGATCGTCGATCCGGGACGTCCGCGCACGAAGGCAGCGCATCGTTCGTGGATCGCATCGACGCGGCCACCACGAGCACGGCGGGCATCGAACTCCGCTGCGCGATAGAACGAGGGTGGAAGCAAGGGTAGGAGGTCCGCATCGACCGCCGGGATCGGCATGCCCGCGGCGTTTCCCGAGTCACTGGACAAATACGCGGTGCATGCGGCATCGGCGATCGCCGTCGGCCTCGACCGCAACAGACGAGTGGTGGCGTTCTGTCGAACGACTTGCTCGAGATCGTGCACCGTCCCGTCGAGCCGTGGACCGGGAACTTCCATGAACGTGTCGAGTGCGGGCGGAGTCTCCCCGCGCCATTCGAGGAGCGGTACGAGCGGGAGGCGCAGCGCCCTCGCCGCGAGCCCGAAACCGAACCCCAGTGCGTGCGCGAACTCGCTTCTGCGGACCATGACCTCGAGATCCGCCCCATCGTCTTCGACGATGACGACATCGAGACCATTCCCGACGAGACGCCCACGAATCGTCTCGTCGTCGAGCACGGATGCCGGCACTCGAACCGCAATCGCCGCGGGCTCGGAGATCGTGAGCGCAGCGGGAGGTCCCCACCCATCGACGTCTGGCCTCGGTGGCCCGTCGAATACGACCGCGGGCGCTGTGGCACCCTCCGATTGTGCGAGCCAATCGTGGCAACACCGCACGAACTGGCGTGGAAGCTCGTGATCGGACGCCATGCCGAGGGCAAGGACACGACCGTTTCCGACTTCGAATCCGCAGAGAACCGCACCCGGGAGACGCCGCACCGTATCGCCGACCCGTCGGAACTGCTCGGCGAACACGTGCGCCCGCACCGCAACGCCCGCGCTGTCCGAAGCACGAGATGCTGCCGCTGGCTCGTCGATCCGGATCGGATCGATCTCCGCACGCCAGAGATCCGAATCGCAGAGCCATAGCGGCCCGGCGTCGATGCCGAGCTGGCCCGAACCGACCTCGGTGAAGCCGAGGCCGATCGCAGAGGCCTCGTCGCGGCGCGCGGGCAGGAAGCCGTGATTCACGACGAGCGCCTCGCGCTGCGTGGTCGCGAGTCCGAGTGCGTCGAGCAGCCGAACGGCTCGTCCCCGCAGGAAGAGCGCACCACCGCCCTCGACATGTGCACGCAGCGCCCGAATCCGTTCCGGGCTCGACAGTTCGCCTGGCAGCGCGATCGAACGCGAGCCGATTTCGAGAACCCGTGCGGCGGACGAGTAGGCAGCCGGCGCGCCGGGGCCGACCGAGCCACACGATATCGTCGTGGCCCACGAGATCGCGAGGAGCACGAACATCGGCGGTCGTGCTACCTGCCGCTGGTTCCTGAAGGCGTGGCGGAGCGCGCGGATTCGAGCCAGAACTGCATGCGGCTTCATGCCGTCCCTTTCGACGATCTCGCGTCCGCGACTCCACCCCGGTATCCTCCCGCCATGTCCGAGATCATCGACGTCCACGGCCGGGAGATCCTCGATAGCCGCGGCAATCCCACTCTCGAAGTCGAAGTCGTTCTCGATTCCGGCATCCAGGCTCGCGCCGCGGTTCCTTCGGGAGCGTCCACGGGCGCGCACGAAGCGACGGAACTGAGGGACGGCGACGACCGCTACCGGGGAAAGGGCGTGCGCCGTGCTGTCGAAAATGTCGACGGCGAGCTCGCCGAACACGTCGTCGGCATCGACGCGCACGAACAAGCGCACATCGATCACTTGATGTGCGCTGCCGACGGTACGCCCAACAAGAGTCGCCTCGGCGCCAACGCGATCCTCGGCGTGTCGCTCGCCGTCGCACGCGCCGCGGCCGAGGAGGCCAAGCTGCCCCTCTACCAATACCTGGGGGGCATCCGTGCGCGCAGGCTCCCGGTTCCGATGCTCAACATCCTCA
>JAGQQW010000201.1 GCA_020426005.1 Planctomycetota bacterium
CGCGCATCGCCGTGTTCGACGATCCCTGTCAGGGAGTACGCGTATCCGAGCATCTCGTTGGCCACTTCGAGTTCACCACGGGTCAGCGCCTCGCGGATTGCCGACGCGCTCACGGCGTGCCCGCGGTGGACGAATCGATCGATCCGTTCTGCAGCGAGCCCGAGTTCGCGGAAGCGCTCCACGGTGCCCTCCCGCCTTCGACAAATCGCAGCGTCGTATCCGAACACGAGCGCTACGCATCCGAGCCCTTCGATGAGCACTGCCCGATGAAACTCGGCAGCCGTCATTTCCATCAGGGAGCGATCGAAGTCGAGCACGTACGTCGCATCGACTCCTGCTTGCTCGAGACGTTCGAGTCTGTCGTCGAGCGTCATCAGTGGCGCAGGGGCCATCCCGCTCACGAGTGCATCTGGATGCCCTCGAAACGTCAGAACGACCGTGCGCGCCGAGTGCGCAGTCGCGACGGCACGGAGTCGACCGAGCAACGCCATGTGCCCCCGATGCATTCCGTCGAAGACACCGATCGTGACGACCGTCGCACCTTCGACCGTCCGCGTGTCCGCGCGCGGCAGTCCTTCAACGCGAAGCATGCTGGGAGCGCCAGCGATCCTCGAGCTCTTCGATTTGATTGCGTGTGCGAATCTTGTCCGCGGGTGAGAAGCGGTCGATGAAGACGACTCCGTTCAGGTGATCCATCTCGTGTTGGATCACGCGTGCGAGAAAATCTTCGGCGACGAACTCCGTCGGTTGACCGTCGAGGTCGATCGCGTGCACGACGATCTTGAGCGCTCGCTGCACGTCCCCCCAAATCCCCGGGAAGCTCAAGCAGCCTTCCTGACCCCACTCCTTGCCTTTGCGAGAGACGATGCGGGGATTGACCAGCACGAGTTCCTCTTCGGGCTTCTCCTTGTCGCCCGTCGGATTGAGCACGAGCACCGCCTCACTGATACCGACCTGCGGTGCCGCGAGCCCGACCCCTTGCGTCTCGTACATGAGGTCGAACATCTCTCGCGCGCGCTCTTTCCACGGCGACGTGTCGTCCACGGCTTTCGTGCCACGGCGCAGAACAGGATCTGGGTAGAGGACGATCTTCATGTCGGGATTACCTGGATCGAATGTAGCAGCGAATCACGGCTTGCGAGGTCTCGTTGTTCTGTGTCCTGGCCCGGATTCTTCATGGGCGACGTGGCGAGCGATTGCAAATGCGTGCACCGTCGCGGTTCGCGGTCCGGATCGAATCGGTCGCTCAACGATGTCCAAGCGCCCGCATCGCCTCGTCGATGAGAAGACGATAGTACTGTCGTGCGTTCTCGCGATTCGGAGCTAGCTCGACGGCCATCGCAGGGGGATTCCCTTCGAGAAGAGATCCATCACCGCGCAGTGTCTCACCGTTGGCCCAGTGAAACGTGCCGAGTTCGTTCCCCGTGGTCGGTGAGATCAAGAGTTCGGAGTCGATGGCCGCGGTGCCGCGTCCATTGGTCGGTCGTCCGATACCGATCGCGAGATGTTGGTCGAGTACGATCGATGCCACACGATCGACGCTCGCATCCCCACACGGGCCGAACAGGCACACCGCATGCCCGCGGAAGCGCGTTCGCGGCGCCGGCGCCGCGACTCGCGCCGAGGCTTCGACCGGCCTCGCTCCGAGCGTCGGTGCCGCCTGCGTGACGAGCGGCAGGATCGGCGAGTTGAACAGGTGCGCCAGCAGTCTCGGGGCGTCGTTGCCGCCAGCACACCGCGAAAAATCGAGGATGAGGTCGTGCTCGAGAAGGTCGTTCGTCGTGGCGTGCTCCATCAGGGTCGTGAGATCCGCTTCGAGCGGTGTGGCGAAGGAGCGGCATGAGAGAACGAGGACCTTGGCGCTGCCGGCGTAGTCGAACAGGTCGAATGCCTGCGTCGTGAGCACACGCGAGAACCCGTCGTAATACGGATCGTCGACACGCTGCCAGAGGTCGATCGGACTTCTCGTCCACCCGAGAACGACGTCGAATTCACGCCCGTCGCTGCGTCGCAACCTCAAGGTCGGCTGTTGCGGTGCGAGTTCGCGTGGCCAATCCGTGTGGCGCACGCGGAGTTCGGCGGCGAGTCGAGCTCTCGTTGCCGCCTCTGTCGAATCGACGACGAGCTCGCGCGCGCGGCGTACCCATTCGTCGATGCCCAGGCCGTGGATCGCGACGACGACATCGCCGATCGCGGGGCGTGAACCCTCGAGGAAATACTCGGGGTCGAACGGCAGATCTCGAACGAAGAAGCGCGGGGAGGCGTCCGCGTTGTGATCCACGCCGAACTCGAGTGGCAGTGCGTCCGGCGAAGCCGTGGGATGCCCACCCGCGGACTCCGCATCCGTCACCGAAGCCGCACGGACGGGGTCCAGCCCTCCGCGCCCACGCCTCGCATGGAAGGCGCGAATCGCGAGCCAGAGCTCTTCGTCGGACGCGGCGGTCTCGAAGCGGGTTCGGAGCTGCTCGAATTCCGCTCGCCGATCCTGCGCTCCCGGGTCGCGCGCGACCGTTTTCGCGAGCAGGACGTCGAACAGGCTACTGCGAGCAGCCATTTCGGGGGTGCGCTCCGCAGCGGGGCGCGTACCCGCGCACGCCCCCAAGAACAGCGGGATGCAGAGCAGCGGGCAGGCGCGGAATACGCGGGCGCGGAAGAGGCAGGCGCGGAGGCAGGCGCGCAGCAGGCAAATGCAGCGGAACAGCCCGAACAGATGGGGCGTGAGGAACGGCTGCGCCCGCCGCGACGGGCTGCCGAGTTCGTCGTGCCCGCGGCTGGGTCGGCAGATGGTGGGCATCGCGCGGAGCTTAGCAGCGCGTCGACGGCCACTGGTAGATGCGGTGTGCGTGATTTCGCCGTCCCGTTGCCTGCGAATCCTCGGTTCGCTAACCTTTTCGCCCCCCGTGCCCCCCGCCCCCGAGCGGCGGTCCGACAATCGGCAGGACGCACGAGCGCCACATCGAGGCGATCGATGGATCTCAGCAAACAAATCCAAAAGGCCGACGAGGCAGTCAAGCGGCGCAACTGGGCGCTCGCCATCAGCCTCTACCAGAGCATTCTCGACCTCGACCCGAACTCGGGCGAGGCGCGGCTCGGGTTGCGCAAGGCCCTCGACGGGAAGTTCGAGGGCAAGAAGGGCGGCGGAAACGCCCTTTCGTACGTTGGTGGGTTCTTGCCGCTCCTGAGTGCCGGATTCGCCAAACTGACCAAGGGGCATGCTGCACGCGCGCGCAATCTCGAGCGCTTCCTCGTGCAGGCGCCGCACCACGTCGGCGCCAATCTCGGGCTCGGCGATGCGCTGTGGCAAGCGGGACATCTCGCGTCCGCGTATGTCGTGTATCGGCACTTGGGCGATCGCATCCTCGCCGATGGGCGGCAGGGGAAGCACGCCGAGGTGGGCGGCCGCGCGCTCCGCGCAGCGGGTGCGTGTGCTCAAGAACTCGGGGAGTTCGACGATGCGGCCGAGTGTTTCGAAGCCGCGCTCGAACTCAACCCGAGGGACCAAGAAGCGCAGCGCGCACGCAAGAACCTCGCGGCCGAGGGCCAGCTCGGCAAGGGTGGTTTCGCGACCGCGGGATCGAGCCGAGAGCTCCTCAAGGACGCCGAGCAGACGAAGCGCCTCGAACAAGCCCAGCGCAAGCAGCATCGCAGTACCGACGAACTCGGTGACGCGCTGAAGGCCGCCAAGAAGCGCCTTGCCGACGATCCCGACGACGCGTCCGCGCTCCGCGACGTCGGTGAACTCTCGGCCAAGCTCGGCAAGATCGACGATGCGCTCGACCATCTCGAACGGGCTCTGATCAAGACCCCCGACGACTCGAACCTCGCCGGTCTCGTTGCCGAACTCCAGGTTCGCGAGGCCGAAGGCGATCTCGACCGAGCCCGCAAGCTCGGCGACACGACAAAGATCGAGCGCCTCGAGAAGAAGATCGCGACGATCCGCCGCGAGAGCCTCGAAACGCGCGTCGCGGCGCATCCGACGGACCTGGGGCTGCGGCACCAGTTCGGCGAAGCGCTGTTCGGCGCCGGCGAGTTCGACTCCGCGATCGCCGAATTCCAGCGTTCGGTCAAGGATCCGCGCCACAGCGTGGACGCGCGGATCTGGCTCGGGCGGGCATTTCGGGCCAAGGGGCTCGACGATCTCGCCAAGAACCAGCTCGAAGAAGCCCTCGAGGCCGCCGGTCCCAAGAGCGACAAGGGCCTCGAACTTCTGTATGAACTCGGTTGTCTCGCCGCCGACCACGGGAACTCCGACGAAGCGCGCCGCTGTTTCGGCCGCATCCTCGAGGTGAACATCGGCTACAAGGACGCCGCAACCCGATTGGAGGCACTCGGGGCGTGACGTCGCCGATCGAGTGCCCGCAGCCGTAACGAACAACGAACCAAAGACCAGAGTCCGAAGACTTCCATGCCCAACATCAAGAGCGCGAAGAAGCGCCTCAAGCAGGACGCGGTCCGCCGCGTCGAGAACAAGACGAAGAAGTCGATGATGCGCACGTGGATCCGCAAGCTCAACGAAGCGGTCCAAGCCGGCGACAAGACCGAAGCGCAGAAGATGCTCCCGACGGTCTTCAAGAAGATCGACAAGGCCGCGAAGGCCGGCTGCATCCACGCCAACACCGCGAGCCGTCGTAAGGCTCTCGCTTCGCGTCGCGTTCACGCGATGTCGTGAGCGCCGGCGCGGGCGGCAGTGCGACACCGGACGGTCCGGTGACGCCGGGTGGTGGACCCGGCGCGCCGGGATCGAGGACGCAACGCGATCGTGCCCGAGTCGGTGCACGCCTCGAGCGCGGCGGCCGGCGACGGCCGCTGCTGTGGATCCTCGGGGTTCTTGCATTGCTGGTCGTCGGCGCAGCAGTCGCAGCGTGGATCCTCATGATCCGCGTCAAGCCAAGCGTCGAGCGGCCTGTGCTCGATGCGCGGCAGCAGCAGGAGATCACTGCGCTCCGCACGTCCCTCCGCGGCCACGTCGAAGCGCTCGCAGTCACGATCGGTGAGCGTCATCTCGCGAAACCGCAGAGTCTCGAACGAGCCGCGAGCTACATCGAGACTCGGCTTGCGCGCGCAGGCGATCCGCATCGCGAGCCTTTCGAGGTCGAGGGTCGGCACTGCGCCAATGTCGTGCTCGAGCTTCCAGGAACGAGCGATCGGCTCGTCATCGTAGGCGCGCACTACGACACGGCGTTCGGAACACCCGGCGCCGACGACAACGCGACCGGAGTTGCCGCGCTCCTCGAGATCGCGGCAGCGTTGCGTGGCACGATCAGCAAGCGGACGGTTCGGTTCGTCGCGTTCGTCAACGAAGAGCCTCCGCACTTTCGCACACCGCACATGGGAAGCGCGGTGCATGCGCGTGGCTGCAAGGCCGCTGGGGACACGATCGATGCGATGCTCGCGCTCGAGATGCTCGGATCGTTCTCGAGCGAAGCGGGCTCGCAGCGGTATCCGTCGCCGTTCTCGTGGTTCTACCCGAGCACCGGCGACTTCATCGCGGTCGTCGGCAACCTCGCTTCGCGTTCGCTCGTTCGCGATTGTCTCGAGCACTTCCAGCGCGCGAGCGACTTCCCCGTCGAAGGTGTGGCCACGTTCGCGTCGCTGCCCGGCATCGACTGGTCCGACCATCGATCGTTCTGGGCGCAGGGCTACCCAGCGGTGATGTGGACGGATACCGCGCTGTTCCGCAACCGCAACTATCACGAAGCGTCGGACACGCTCGCGACGATCGACTTCGAGTCGTGCGCCAGGGTCGTCCACGGGTTGATCTCTGTCGTGCGCGAGCTCGCGAACCGCGACGAGAACTGAACGTCCGGATACACTGCCTACCGCATGGGCTCCGCCACCAGGGCCCAGATCGATGCGGCTCCCCCCGAGCGGTGTTCCCCTGTGAGGCTCGAATCGTGTCCCAGCGATCTTGGATCGCCGTCGCTTGCATCGTCGGAATCGCACTGAGGTTCTTCGGTTGTGGCGTTCACTCGTTGTGGTTCGACGAAACCATGACGGTCCACATCGCTCGGAGTGCGGACCTGACCAGTGTTCTCGAGCGAGATCGCAATCCTCCACTCGCGTTTTCGGCGTTTCGCGTGTGGGGCGAGATCTTCGGTTGGTCCGAGCGCGTGTTGCGTGTCCTGCCGGCGACGTTGTCGTCCCTCGCGATGTTGATCCTGACGCGTGCTTCGATGCAAACACTCGGGGCGCGAGTGGGTTTGTCCGTTGCTTGGCTGCTCGCGGTTTGCCCGCGCAATGTCTGGTTCGCACAAGAAGTGCGCACGTATGCGTTCGTCGAGTTCGGATGTGCGCTCGCGATCTCGGGTGCGCTGTTCTTCGTGCAACGCCCGAGCATGCCGCGCCGTGCTTGCGCAGCAATCGCGGCGGGAACGGCGATCGCCTTCGGGTCGCACTACACGTCGTATGGTCTCGTGCCGGCGATATTGGTGTACGTCCGCCTTGCCGACGCCGAGCGCAGTGCTCGTCGCATCCTGCCCGTGACCGCTTCGCTCGCGATCGGAATTTTGCTCTGGTCACCATGGTTGATGCGCGTCTTGCCGCTTCAACTCTCGAACGACTGGGGACATGCGCCCAGGCCGGGATGGACGGACTTGGTTTCGATGCCCATGCGCCTGCTCGTTGCGCACTCGGGTGGACTTGAATGCGCAGCTCCGCACCTGATCGCCGCCTGCAGTGGTCTGGTATTGGTCATCGGCGTGTTCGGTGTGAGGCGTGTATACGAGCGAAGTCGTGGAGGGGCGTTCCTTGCCGCCTCGTGTGCAAGCGCGCTCGTGATGTTCGTCGTTTCGCAGACCTCGTTCCGCGGGTTCATGCCTCGCTACCTCTACGCGAGTCAGCTCCTGATGCTGCTCTTCCTGTCCTCCGTGGTGTCCGGTGCGGTCTCACGTGCATCCAGATTCGGAGTCGCGGTTCGGATCGCATTCGCCGGACTCGTTGCGTGTTTCGCCGTGATCAGCGTGTCGCAGAAAACGCGCGACTTGCGTGAGGGCTATGCACCCGCCTTCGCAGCGGTCGTGCAGAACTTCGTCGACGGGGACGCGATCGTCTCGATCACAAGTACGTTCGAAGGGTTTTCGGAGGCTCCGGCAACGTATTACTTGCGCAACGACGAGCGCCTCTTGCGTGCGATCGTGCCCGAGCACCGGGTGTTCGCAGTGCTTCCAAAACGTTTGCACGTCGTTTTCCGTGAGGCGCCCTATTCTTGGCCCTTGTGGTTTCGACTCATGAAGGAGTACCGAGTCCTCGAGTCACGGCCCGAACAGAACCGCGTCCGGTATGTCTACGCCGCATTGAAGGGAACATGACACGAGCCTCGGCAAGAGTACTCGCTTCGTTCTTGCACGTCGTTGGGTTCGCGTGCGTGAGCCTCGATATCCGCGTCGAGGCGCAGACGCCCCCGAAGGATCGGCCCAACATCCTCTGGATCACGTCGGAGGACAACGCTGCGCACTGGCTCGGTTGCTACGGCAATGCGCAGGCGCGGACGCCGCGGCTCGACGCGCTCGCGCGTGGAGGTCTGCGCTTCCGCTACGCCTACTCCAACGCTCCCGTTTGCGCCGTTGCGCGATCGACGCTCTTGACCGGTGTGCACGCGCCGAGTCAGGGGACGCAGCACATGCGCAGTCGGTACGCGATCCCCGAGCGATTCGTGCCGTATCCGACGTTGTTGCGTGCGGCTGGCTATTGGTGCTCCAACCGGAGCAAGACCGACTTCAACATCCGCGGTGACGACAAAGCGTGTTGGGACGCTTGTTCGGGGAAGGCGAGTTGGCGGGGCAGGCGTGCGGGACAGCCGTTCTTCTCGATCGTCAACCTCACGCTTTCGCACGAGAGTTCGCTCTTCCCGGCGCGCGTCGAGAAATCTCGCGAAACGGGCCGTATTCCGAAGCAATCGCGCCTGTCTCCTGCCGATGTCGTGTTGCCGCCCTACGTTCCGGATCTGCCCGAAGTCCGCAACGACTTCGCGATCTACCACGACGTGATGACGGCGCTCGATTCCGCGGTGGGGCGTGTGCTCGACGAACTCGAACGGGACGGTCTCGCGGACGACACGATCGTCTTCTACTTCTCGGATCACGGTGGGCCGACTCCGCGTGGCAAGCGCTACCTCGAGGACACGGGCGTTCGCGTGCCTCTCCTCGTCTCGGTGCCAGAGAGGTGGCGGAAGCTCGTTCCGTTCGAACCGGGCAGCGTCGTGGACGAACTCGTGTCGTTCGTCGACTTCGCGCCGACGCTACTCTCGCTCGTCGGCTCGAAAGCGCCCGCGCACATGCAGGGTCGAGCCTTTCTCGGAACGCATCGCACAGCACAGGCTGACGACGCTGTCGTGTTCCTCTACGCCGATCGGTTCGACGCGCTTCCCGGGATGCGGCGTGCGATCACCGATGGTCGCACGAAGTACGTTCGTTGTTTCACCCAGCACTTGCCCGGTGCTCCGTACTCGCCGTACCCGTTGCAGATGCCGTCGTGGAGCGCGATGCGCGATGCACACATCGCGGGCGAACTCTCCGGGTATCACCGGAGCCTGTGGACGACTCCACAGCCCGCCGAGCGTCTCTACGACCTCGAGAGCGATCCGTTCGAGGTCCACGATCTCGCGGCGGATCCTGCGCATCGCGGACTTCTCGAGCGCATGCGAGAGCGGTTGAAAGGCACGATGGCGGAGTTGCACGACACCTCGCTCGTGCCCGAAGAATTCTTCGAGAGCGTTGCGGGGGACACGACCTTGTACGATGCGGTCCGAGATCCCGAGTTTCCGCATGCTGCGTTGCTCGACCTCGCGTTCATGGCGACCGCTTCGATGCAGGGCACGATGTCCAATGCGGTGACCGAGCTGATGAAGGTCGCCGCCGAAGCGGACGATCCCTTGCGCCGCTACTGGGCCTTGCAGGGCGTGCTCCATGCGAGCCTTCGCGCGCACGCGACGACTCCGCGGGCTCTCGGGATTGGGGTCGACGCGTTGCGGCGTTGCTTCGAGGCGGGACTCGGCGACGCTGCGTTTCCGAATCGCGTCGTAGCCGCCCATGGTTTCGCTTCGATCGGCGACCACGAGACAGCCAAGCGTGCCCTCGAGCGCGAACTCGAGCATTCGTTGTCCGATGTCGAGAAGCTGCGCGCTCGGCAGGCTCTCGATCGGTGACGTTCGCGCGTCGGCGCCCCGTCGAGCGAACCGTTCAGAAGCTGCCACTCCACTGCGTGACGAGTCCCCCTGGCCGACTCGGCAATCGGTAGGACGTCGCCGTCGTCGCATCGGGCTTCGCCGCCCAGTAGCTCTGCGCGTAACCCCTGGTGACGCCGAGCTCGCTTTCGAAGAGGTTGGAGAACACGACGCCGAGTGTGTTGGCCGCCGGGTCGACGACGAGTGCTTGCGTGTAGAAGCCCGCACCGTCGAGTTTCGGATCGTTCGGGATCGGCAGTTGCGCGTAACCCTCGAACGCGGATCCGCTGGCGCGCACGGTCATCGGGCCGAAGATCTCCATGCCGGTGTAGAGCGAATTGCCCGTTGCACCGAGCGGAGTGAGGTCGAGAGGCAGTGGGAGTACGCCCCAGGTCGTCCGTGAGAATCCGAGGAACCAGAAACACGGCAATGACTGCGGCAGGGATCGCAACGAGTAGTTGAGCTGTCCGCCCGGGATCTGGGAGCTGCTCGTGTCGAGTGACAGAAGTGGGCGGCCCCCATTCGACAAGCGCCCCGAAGTGCCGATCAACCAGAACTGTCCGTACGGTCGCGTCTCGAACGCGTCGAGCCAGTAGCCCGAGTACCCTGTCTTCGTCGGATCGAAGCTCTTGAGGTCGAGCAGGAGATCGCCGTCGGTCACGCGATGGATGTACGGGCGCGAAAAGACGAAGCTGACGTTGAACGGGCCCGGGCCGTTCGGAAAGACGGGTTGGTACGGCAGGTCCACTTTGGCATCGAAGACCGAGGTGACGACGCCGCGGATGTTGTTCGCGAAAATGCTCGCCATCTTGTCGAGGGTGACCGCCGCCGGTGCCAACTCGATCGTGACGCGCGGGATGCTGCGTGCCGGGATCGAATACGAGCCCGTCGTCCCACCGCCTTCGCGCCGAAAGGCGAGACCTCGCAAGACAGCGAGGCCGTTGGGTGCGATCTCGGATGCTGCCGTGACTTGCTGGAAGCGGCACTCCGGCGCGTGGAAGGGCACGTTGGCGAGCGTGTTCCCTTCCCGGCTTGCGGCGAACTGCGGGA
>JAGQQW010000202.1 GCA_020426005.1 Planctomycetota bacterium
TTGATGCGCTTCGGCGGGAGGATCGACGGCGTGAGTTTCCGCCACGAGGTTCCGTCCCACTCTTGAAAGTCGTCGAGCGCGATCGGGCGCTGTTGTGCATCGATCGACAGGCCGCTGAACACGAGTGTCGTCTTGCGAATCGGATCGTAGGCCTGTGCATGGAAGTGCCGTAGCGCTTCCGACCCCGGCACCATTTGCGGGATCCAACTGCTGCCGTTCCACTCCCACACGTCGCCAATGGGGATGTTGTTCTTGTCCCCGCCACCGATGAGCACGACTCGTTGACGCACGATGTCGTAGGTCATGCGGTGTCCGCCGCGTTCGGGCGGCGTGGGAGACACGAGCTTCTCGGTCCAACGCGTACCGTTCCACGTCCATGTGTCGCGCAGCGCGGTTTGGTTGCCTCGTCCACCACCGAAGAGCAGGATCTCCTCGCGCGCTTCGTCGTAGACCATCCAGTGGCTCCCGCGCGAAGACGGTGGCGGGAGCACGCGCTTCCAAGTCGCTCCGGTCCATCCCCAGGTCTCCGGAATGAGCTGACCTTGGTCGTCGAGCCCGCCGAAGAGCACGAGCATGCGCAGTGCAGGATCGTATGCCATCGCGTGTTCGGATCTGGCCGAAGGTGACGTCGCGGGACTGAGCTTCGTCCAACCGGTCTGCACGTCGAACGAGTACGTGTCCGCCGTGGCGATTCCGTTGTGTCGACCGCCGAAGAGCAAGAGCTTGTTCGTCGCGTGATCGAACGCGAGCGTCGCTTCGTTGCCGCCGGTCGGCACGGCACCGACCGTGATCTGCGTCCACGTCCTGCGCGTGAAGTCGAAGACCCACGTGTCCTGCCGCCCCATGCCTCCGAAGAGGACGGCAACGTCGAGCAGGGGATCGTACGCGAGCGCATGACCGTGTCGCGGCGCCGGACCCGTCACCTGGATCTCGGTCCACTGCATCAGGTCACGATCGAACGTCCAGAAGTCGGCGAGGTCGTTGCGCGTCCCGAAACCCCCGAACATCAAGACTTGGCCGCGCCGCGAATCGAAGCTCATCGCGTGGTGCATACGTGCTTCGGGCGAAACGTTGAGCGACCCGCGCAACCACGCATTGGAGTCACTGTCCCAGATCACGGTGTCCTTGGTCACGCCACCCGTGCCACGCCCACCGAACACGACGATGCTCGATGGATGTGCGGCCGACGAGAAATACGCGATCGACATGCCGAAGAGCGCACCTGGTGACGCGGATGGCTTCTTGAGTTGCCAACTGCCGTCGACGGGACTGCTCGTCCAAGTTTCGTCGAGCGTCGTTTGCAGCGTATTGCCGCCGTAGAGCAGCAAGCGACCTTGTTGTCGATCGGAAACGAGTCCGTGCCCGTATCGAAGCTCGACGTTGCGCCAGGTCGTTTGCGCACGGAGCGCGCACGGAAGCACGGAGAGTCCGAGAGCGACGAGTGCAGTGGTCGTCGCCCTGTTGTGCGGTGAGCGTGAGGCTTGCGGCTTCATCGGGCGTCGCGGATCGAAGGGAGCAGAGTCTCTCACGCCTCCGTGCTGTCTCCGTCCGAGACCAGCACGCAGAGGCCCTCGAGTCGGTCCAGCGCCTTGGGCCAGGCGTCCTTCATCATCGCCTCGAAGTCCTCGGTGACATCCTGATCGATGACGAGGCGCGTGCCGCCGAGCGTGGCTTCGAAGCTGTAGTTCTCGTAGGCGGGTGCCCAAGCCCGGATCGCGTCGCTCTCCGTGTCCTCGACACCGCCGTGGATGAAACCGAGGTGGCGAATCGAAACGAACTCGCGAGGTCGCAGCTCCGCGATCTCGGCGACCATGCCGTCACCATTCGGCGCGAGGAAGCGAATGCGTTCGCCTTCCTCCCACGAGCCGTCGTAGTGCGATCCTTCGCAAAACGCGGCTGTCCAATGCTCATAGGAGTCGGGCGCGAGCATCGTCGACCAAACGGTCGCGACGGGCGCCGGGATGTCCTTGATGAAACGCAGGCGCTTGTTCGTCATCGTCGGCGCATCGTAGCGTCATCCACGATCGCCGTGTCGCGCGGTCACGTCTTCAGAACGTGTGTTTCGAATTCGGAGAATGCGCGCCGGATGTCCGTGGCGTACTCGATCCGCTCCCCGATCGCGTGTGTACTGGCATCGAGACCGTGGGCGGCGGTGCGGAGTTGCATCGCCATTGCTGCATTCGTGTCGACGTCGCCGCCCACGCCGACGACGGTGGTCAGGAGATTCGACATGCTTTCGGATTCGATGGCGGCGAGGATCGCGAACGGAACGGAGTCGACGACGTAACCATGGGCTCCGAAACGGTCTGCGTATTCGTGACTCGTGAGGGTCGGGTCCTCGCGAACGACGGTCATGCGATCGCGCGTGCGCGAGTCCGGAAGTGAGCGGATTGCAATCTCGAGGGTCGAAGATCGATCGAGAGGAGCACCTTTCCACGTCTCGCGCAGCACATGACACAGTGCGAGAGCGCCGAGATACGCTTCGTCGTCGTGATGCGTGATGCGACAGACGTCGCGGAGAACGCGACGATCGCGGTCGCGTTCGACGTCGAGCACGAACGCGAGCGGCGCGATGCGCATGGCCGCGCCGTTCCCCGCCGCGCGTTCGCCGCGGGCGCCGACGAGTGCCCAATGCCCTCCTGCGTCGAGACCCGTCAGTGCTTGCAGGGTCGCGGATCCGAGTCCCGACAACCGGCCAGCCCGAAACCAGGCGACGAAGGTCTTCGCGATCGATTCGGGGTCGACGTGTCCTTGCGCGACGATCGCGTCACAGGTCGCGAGCGTCAGCTGTGTGTCGTCCGAAATCGCGAGTCGAGTCGCTGCGGTCGCGCTGTACGCGGATCCCGGGGATGCTCCTTCGTAGACCCCTCCGACGGCATCCCCGATGGCTCCCGCGAAGAGGATCGTGGAGATCGGCTGCGGAGTGTGTCGCATGCTCGTGGAGTGGTACGCCCGAGAGGATTCGAACCTCTGACCTCATGCTCCGGAGGCATGCGCTCTATCCAGCTGAGCTACGGGCGCTCGTTCGGGGGAGAAGAGCAAAGAGGGCGCGTGGCGAAAGGGCAAGCACCGGCCTGAGAAAAGGGTTGCGGGACGGGCGGGCGATCGGCGGATAGGCTCCTCGCATGGTTGTCCCCACGACGGAGATCACGGTTTCTTGTGCTCGGGCTTCGCGGCATCTGCTCGAGATCGAAGTGCGAACGCCCGGCCTGCTGGCCGGGGCGCACGATTTCGCGATGCCGGTATGGACTCCCGGCAGCTATCTCGTGCGGGAGTATTCTCGGCACGTCGAAGACGTCACGGCGCAGGACGAGACCGGGCGTGAGCTGCCGTGGACGAAGGTCACGAAGAACCGCTGGCGCGTCGAACTCGATCGGGATGCGACCGTCGTGCTGCGCTACCACGTGTACTGCAGAGATCTGACCGTACGCACGAACCATGTCGACGAACAGCGCTCGTACTGGAACGGCGCAGCGACCTACATCGTGTCGCGCGATCGCTTCGATGCGCCGATCGCGATCTACGTGCATCCGCTCGAGGGTCAGCTCGTGCACACGAGCTTGCCGCACGATCCGGATCGCGACCGCGCCTGGCTCGCTCGAACGATCGACGATGCGTGTGATGCGCCGTTCGTCTGCAGCAATGCACCGGTGGAGCGTTTCGAGGCGCTCGGTGTCGAACACGTCTGCGTGCTCGACGGAACGCCGACGGACGAAGCTTCCACCAAGGCGCTGCTCGACGAGCTCGAAGCGTGCGTCCATGCAGCAGCGAACGTGTTCGACGGCAAGCTGCCGTACGAGCGTTATCACTTCTTCGTCTTCGCGGACCGTGGGGGTAGCGGCGGTCTCGAGCACGCGGATTCGTGCGTCATCCACCTGCCGCGTTCGTGGTTCCGTGACGACAAGAAGCGCCTCGATCGCATCGGTCTGTTCGCGCACGAACACTTCCATGCCTGGAACGTCAAGCGCATTCGTCCAGTCGGCCTCGCGACGTTCGACTACGAGAACGAGAACTACACGCCGGACCTCTGGTTGTCGGAGGGCTTCACGAGTTACTACCAAGAGCTCGTGCCGATGCTCGCCGGACTCTACACGCGCGAAGAAACGCTCAATCGCATCGCGAAGAACGTCGTTGCCGTCGAAGGCATTCCCGGGCGGCACTACCTCAGCGTGGCCGAGTCGAGCTTCGATGCATGGATCAAGCTCTATCGCCAGGACGAGAACACGAAGAACCAGTGCGTGAGTTACTACGACAAGGGTGCGTTCGTCGCGTTCGCGCTCGATGTGTTGATTCAATCGGCGTCCGGCGGCGAGCGCTCCCTCGACGACGTCATGCGCGGGCTCTGGGCGGACTTCCAGGAGCGTGGCGCGGGTCAGTCCCGTGAACTCGTGCTCCGCCTCGTCAACGAGCACGCGGGCCGTGACTTGACCGAGGAGTTCGAGCTCCTGATCGACGGACGCCAGGATGCCCCCATCGATGCGTGGATCGCGCAACTCGGCTTGACCGTCGAGCGCCCCCACGGTGAATCCATCGCGACCCTCGACATCAAGACCAAGACCGTCGATGGGTGTTTGGAGGTCGCTTCGGTCGATCGGGACGGCGTTGGTGCTTCGATCGGCCTCTCGCCAGGAGACGAGTTGCTCGCGATCGACGGCGAACGCCTGCGTGCGTCGGAGTGGGACTCCAGCCTCGAAGGTCAGTGGCGGCCGCAACAACACGTCGAAGTGCTCGTCGCCCGGCGCGGCATCGTCACGACGCTACGCGGTGCGCTCGGTGAGAAGCGCAAGGGGGACGCCAAGATGATCGAGCGCAACGCCGCACAGCGTTGGCGCTGAGCGCGAACCTACCGTCGGAATGGCACGCTGGTCGGCATTCCGAAGATGCTGCCCGTCCAGTCGATTGCCTGGAAGTGGAGTTCTCCTCCGTACTGCTGGAGCGACTGGGGAAGGAACGGCAACCACCGCACGGAACGGATGCCGCCCGTCGCCGCGGGCAGTTGCACGGGAGCGACGAAGAGCATCCAAGCAGGGTCGAGGCTCCACGTGCCGGCGATGCCGGGTACCGCAATCGGGGTCGAGAGCTTGCTCGGCGAGAGGAACAGGATCGCGAGGCTCGCTCGAGGATCTCGTGACGCGAGGTTCATCCCGAACGAATCGATCCACGGCATCGGGCCATCGAGCACTGCCTCGACCGCGATGTCATCGACCCAGATGCTCACGGGTCCATTCCCCTGCACCGTCAGCAAGGCGCGGGCCGGGGTGGCTTCCATGATGCGCGGTTCGGTGACGTGCGAGACGTGGAACCAACTCGAGGAGAAGCCCACGAACATCGATGTCGTGGCGAGTCGTGATGCGAACTGGTCGAGCTTCAACGTGACGCTCGCGCTCTCGTTCGTATTCGCCGGACGGGAGAACCGCGTACTGATGCGCAGGCGGTACCAGCCGCGCTTGGCGATCGCGACTGGCAGCAAGAACTCCTGAACCCAGCTCCCCGTGCCGTCGAGCCGCATCGCCGTGTCGACCTTCGCGCCGACATCGAGCGTCTCGAACGTCGGTGGACTGGCTGCGCCGGTCGTCGTGCGCAGCCACGGCAGGTGGGTCTTGGACTCGAAATCACCGTTGATGACGAGGTTCTGTGCCTGGGCGATCCCAGCCAGTGCCAGGAGAACGATGAGGGTCGAGAGCTTGGATGGGCGCATGCGCCTCATGATAGCCCCACGTGCCGAGCTACGCGCCCAGGTCGGCGCTCACTGGCACGTCAAGTGCATCGTGTTCGTCGTCGCGAAGAGCGTGACCGAGCCGTTTTGTCTCGTGAGCAGAGACTGCAGCCAGATTTGTCCCACGAGGGAGGCCGGGACGACGATTCGGAACGTCGCATTCCCGTTGGCGGAAGCGCGGCTCTCGAGTGCGATGGGGGCGTTGGCGAGCAGGATACAAGACGTGTCGACGAAGCCCGGCACGTTGGAGACTACGTTGCCAGTCGGCGCGACGAGAAGTGTCGCAAACGTCGGCGGTGCGAGTGTTGTGGACGTCTCCAGGTCGACGTGGACGGCGTTGAAGGCGTCGACGCCGAGAATGCGTCCGCTGAGCGATCCGACGCCGTTGCACGAGGACTGCCCGTGGGCGAGGGCGCAACGGGTGACGGGCAACATGTCGACCGTGATCTCCCATGCAACCGAACCGACCGACGATCCAGAACACTGCGCATCGACGACGATTCGCACGCTCGATGCTGCACTGCTGAGCGGGAGTCCTCGGATCCACTCCGAGTGACTCGCGCCGTCGGGAATGAGAGTGTGGTTGCCGACGACCGTGGTGACGCTCGCTGCTGCTCGTGCGCTGCCGCTCGTGCTCCCTCGATACTGGATGAAGATGTCGACGAACTGCCGTACCTTCGACGAGACTCCGAAGTCGTACGCCTGGAAGCCAGGAATGCTCTGACTGGTCTGCGCGGTCCCCGTGCTCGCGCCTCGACCGAGGCTCATCGAGTCGACGACGATGCGACACCCGTCCTGCGTGCGCGTCGTGAACGTCTTGGTATGCGCGACGTCCTGACTGCCGCGGACGAACGTGTCGACGAGCGAGAGCGTACTCGTGATCTTCTGGTTGTTGAGGGTGTTCTTGTACGTATTGCCGGCGAACACCCCGATCACGCCTTCGGTTCGCAGGTCGATCGTCGGAAGCTGGGCGCGAATGCCGCCGCCGAGCGTGGCCGCGACGAGCAAGAGCGTAAGCGCTGCGAAGGGAGCGACGCCGTGGTCGCGAGGTACGGATGGAGATGGGCCGCTCATGAGGTCGTGAGTCACGCGTCGGAAGCTGCGCGAAGGGGCCGCAGAGAGTAGCGCATTTGAGCGTATGCCGAACGTCCCCTCGATTTCTTCACTGGCCGTCCGCTCCGGATGGCTCGTGTGCAGTCACCGAGTCCTGGCTCGAACTGCGCACCGCTGCACGTTGCCAGGTCAGGCAATACGCGGGCGGTAGGTTCCGCAACACGGGCTTCGACCGTTCGAGCCGCCCGAAGAGTTCGCCCATCTGTTTCCGGAAGCGCACGGCCTTCGGAAGCCGATACGCATGGACGTATTGAAAGGTGCGGAACACGGCTCCGGGCTCGAGCACGTCGAGTAGAGCCGTGACGATCCCGTCCTGGATCTCCACCGGGAGGCTCGCGAAGGGCAGTCCCGAGATCACGCAACGCACCGGACGGCGTCCTCGCTCGTCCACGATGCGCCCCGCGTTCGCGGCAGATCCGTGGGCGAACTCCAGGCCCGGAAAGCGCTCTCGAAGCAGGTCCACGAAGCGCCCCTCGATCTCGATTCCGACGTAATGCACGCCTGCCGGGAGACTGTCGCGAATTGCTGCAGTGAATGCACCCGTTCCAGGACCGAGTTCGAGCACCGTCGAGCCGGGTTCGAGTTCCGAGATCCCACGCACCATCGCATCGGCGAGTTGCGCAGAACTGGGTGCGATCGCCCCCACGGATTTCGGGTTCTTCATGAACTCTCGCAGGAACTTACGTCGCTCGCCTTTTGCCATTCGAGTCTCCGTGCCGAAAGGGAGGGTGGCACCCCGACTTTGCCTCCGGACCGGAGTGCGCGCGGGGACGATGCGCAGTATCGACGTATGGACATCGGGATTCTCGACTTTGGCGGCAACTTCGCCGGCGCGGCCCTGGGGCTTCTCGCTCAGGGGTTCGAGGTCTCGTACTTTCGGACGGGACCTCGCAAGCCACAGGAATCGCTCCTGGCGCGCCTCGGGTGGGAGGTCTCCGAGCCATATCTGCGTGCTGACCTCGTCATCGTCGCCGGGTCGTTCGCCGACGAAGCCTGGGCCTACGAACTCGGCATCCAGCGCGAAGCGCCCCTCGCGCCCGAGGACCCGTTCTTCTTCTCGATCAATCCGCTGCAACGACGCGTGCGCGATCGCTGGCTCGAACCGCGCTTGCGCGAGTGCGAGCACCGACTCGCTGTCGTCGACATGTCGGATTGTGGCGAGATGCTCGATCCGTTCTTGGCCCAACACGGCAACTGGAAGTTCAAGCGCGAACTACCTGCGTACGGCTTCGACGTGCCGGTCGAGCCGTTTCCGTTCCTCTACCATCCGACGCTTCTCACGATGGAATGGAGCGTGGGTCTCGATCGACTCGAACTGCCGCACGAAGCTCGGCAGAGCCGCGACGAGATCTTCTTCGCGGGTACGCTGCAACACTGGCGCTACTTCGGTCGACGACGCGCGCTCGTCCATCGGTTCCAGAAACGGTTTCCGCGCGAATCCCTGCGCGTGATCGAAAACGGCATCACGTGCGTCGAGGTGTGGAACGAACTGCAGCTCGCACGTGCGGGTCTGTATCTGCCGGGCCGCGGCGAACTCTGCTTCCGCCTCCACGAATGCGCCGCGTTCGGCGTGCCGCTGATCGCTGCAGAAGAGCTGTCGATCAACGTTCCGGATGCGTGGACGCGCATGCTGCCCACCGACCCGTCCAAGCTGCGCAGCTCGGCAGAAGTCCTCGCGTTCTACCACAAGCACTACCATCCGATTCGAGCAGCACAGTGGCTACTCGAGCGTATCGGGCTCGCGCCATCCGCGATCGCGCCAGAGCCGGGCTTCCTCGATCGCGCGCGAAGGCGTGAGGAAGAAGCCGTTTCGCGTCAGGGGGAAGAGCGCGTCGGGTCGGGTGTGTACGAAGGCGACGATCGTGTCTTCGAAGACGTCGACTTCGAGATCGTCGACGACATGGAGAACTGGGGGCTGTCCGACTTCCTCCGTTCGTGATCACGCGGTACGCAACCCGTGATCGCGTCGATGGAAGAGCACGTGCGCGGACGCGAGCAGGAGCGCCAACGCGCACCACGTCACCGATCCCCGTGCGAGGATCTCGTTGCCGAGTCGGGTACCCCAGATCCCTTTGGTCGCGAGCGTGCCCGTGAGGAGTGCGAACACGAGCAGCGCCGCGAGTGCCCGATCGAACCGTCGATAGAAGAGATCGAGTGTGCAAAAGGTTGCAGGCAGGAGCAGGACGCAGAAGTGGCTCTTGCTGCTCATCGGAGAGAGGAGGACCATGCCGCAGGCGATGGCCGACGCTTCGCCGAGCCGGCGTAACGTCCGCTCACGCGTCGTGACGTTCTGCGTCCAGCGCGGGAGGCACGCGAATCCGAGGATCGCGACGACGAAGAGCTGCATCGCGTAGCTCACGAGCCGGAGCGTCGTGTCACTCGGCGTCCAGATGCGCACGTCGAAGTGCATCGGGCTCAGCGTGTGGGGTGCCCTGGACAAGCGCCAGATCGTGCCGGTGAGGTTCTGGTTGAGGATGTTCCAGCGGCCCCACGCGCCAGTGGCTTCGGCGGTCTGACCGGGTTCGACCTGCGACAGGAAGGCGTCGTACCACGATCGAAGCCACGAGATCCCGCTCTTCTGCGGAGTCACGAGGTCCGGCAACAGCAGGAGAGCCGCGGTCACGACAGCGCATGCAACCGCCGCGCGCCACCGACGCTGCCACACGAAGAGTGGAAGGAACAAGAGCGGCGTTGCCTTGCACGCAGCTCCGAAGCCAGCCCACGTACCGGATTCGAACTCGCGCTTCCTCCCTGCGGCGATCACGAGGAGTGTGAGTGCCGTCAGGATCACCATGTCGTGGCTCTGGTTGGAGAACACGGCCGCGAGGTGCCTGCCAGCGAGCACGAGGACCGTGGTCCAGAAGAGCCACAACGGCGGTCCGCGTCCGAGTCGCCTCGCTGCGTGCAGAGTCGGGCGTACGGTGCGTGCGAGAAGGAGCAAGACCAGGCCGAGCATCGCTACGTTGGCGAGGAACCAGAGCGCACGCGCGAGCTGTTCGTGCAGGCGCGACAGCGGCACGAACGGCAATGCGAAGAACGGCGGATACGTGAACGGCTTGTCCTCGTTCGGCCGGTAGATCGGATCGCCCGCGAGCATGCGCGCGGCCGCTCGTGTGTAGACGGGCAGTTCGCTCGTGTCTTTGCGAAGACTGCTTTCTAGCCCGATGGCGATGCCGACGATCGCGGCGAGCGCGAAGACCGTCCAGCGGTCGACCGTCCACCACCATTGCCCGAAGAGGGAGGTGTCGGTGCGGGGGATCGTCGTCATGCCGCGGTCTCCGCCGGAGCCAGCAGAACCCTGCGGCCCGGCAGGGCCGAGACCAGGGCACGGAATCGGTCGCCGCGATCCTCGAAATCGCGGAACTGGTCGAAC
>JAGQQW010000203.1 GCA_020426005.1 Planctomycetota bacterium
TCCCTCTACGCGACCGAAGCGGAACACGCCCTCGAGGCCTATCGAAGCGCGGATGCCGTAGAGGGCGGTGCGAACGAGTTCGTTCGAGCGCAGATCGAACGTCTCGAGGAAGCTCTCCAGCACGATGGCTTCGACGGTAAAGAAGGCTATGTCTGGTGTGTGCTCTTCGCCGGACTCGGTCCGAGTCGGGTCGCCATTCAGGACGACGAACTGCGAAAACAGCAGTGGGTCGTCGATCTCGTGCTCAACTTCATGAGCCAGCTGTTCAAGGACAAGGGGACTTCTGCTTGGGCACGAGCCATCGTGCCGACCTTGAACGTGCGCATGCCCGCTCTCGCGCGGCACGTACCTGATTTCGACGAGATCGAGGTCTCAGTCGCGGGTGGCCCGTGGCAGAACGTGCCCGTGGCCTTCGACTTCGAAGAGCTCGCGATGCGCAACTTCGAGCGCATTCGCTCGACGATCGCGGCGCGCACGATCATCCGTCGCACCGCCAAGAAGATCGCCGCCAAGGCCGGGAGCACGGTCGCAAGCACGGAACTGGTCGGTGAACTCGGCTTCTGGCAAAACGCATTGGACATCTTCGGCAGTGCGCTTGGGAGTCTGTGGAGCGAGAGCGAGGTTCCGGACCTGAGGAACTGGACGTTGATGCCCGCGCGCCTGCACATCCTGCGTCTTCCGGTTGCCAAAGGTCGAAACATCGAGGTCCGCGTTCGAGCGAAGGCGAACGGCATGGTCGTCGAGGGTTCCGAGCGCGCTCTCCCAGTGGAGGTGTGGCAGCAAGAGTCGACCTTCGTTGTCGGGCATTTGCCCGAGGCAACCACACGGACGAAGCTCATGACCAGTCGTCACGTCGACGAGCTTCGAGAGCTTCCGCCCGAACGGCTCGCGCAATACGAGCGGCCGGAGTCAGCACCCGCGAGCGGCGGTTCGGCGAGTCCTGCTGGTACGCGCTGAGGAAGTGGATCATGTGTGAGCTGAAGGAGAAACGAATGCGATCGAAACGAACGACGTTGGTCGTCTGTGCCGCCCTCTGCCTGGGCATGGCTGCCTGCAAAGCGCCGACCGGCGTGAGGGGGGCGATGCGTGGGCATTATTCGCTTGTTGGCAGTGAGCAGGATGCCGCGCGTCGCGGCGTCAGCGACAACACGGTGACCCCTGGCACGGACGGCGCTCGGAACGGCCCCTGGCGTTGAGGGGAATCCGAGAGCGCACGCGTAATGGCGATGGCGATCAGCGCATGGAGGTCGTGCCGTCCGAAACACGGCGGCACTGGAGAACACGACATGAATCATTCCACGCTGATCCCACTCCTGATCGCATCGCTCGCGATCGCCCCCGCCAGCCGCGCCCAGAAGACGGCGGTTGCCGTTCTGCCGTTCGACAATCTATCCGGACTGCGCGCTGATCCCGCCACCGGCGAGATGCGCTCGCGGATTCAAGAACGCTTGGGACGCAGTCCTGACCTCACCGTCCTCGATCGTGCGCAGATCGATCGATACCTCGAGGAAATGGAGCTCCGCACGTCCGAACTCAGTGGCGAGGAGGGCGCGGACGAGTTTGGCAAACTGCTCGGAGCACGGCTCCTCGTGTCCGGCTGGATCACTCCAGCAGATCATCAAGTCGCTCGGCTCGAGAACAAGAGTCAGCGCAGCTCGATGAGCGCCGGCATCTGCATCCGCGCCATCGATGCTACGAACGGCATCGTGGTCGCCGAACGTACCTATTTCGGAACGCAACAAGAAGACGGACGACCCGCAAAGCCCGAGCACCTCTTGCTTGCAGCACTCGAGAAAGCGCTCACGGACTTCGATCGAGATACCGAGTTCCATGCGTCCATTCGACCGATCGCGACCGCTCTCGAGAATGCTCGCCGCATCGCCGTCTTGCCGTTCAAGAACGAAACGCGTGAACGCAAGCGAGTCCTCAGAGTGACGACCGACAAGCAACTGCGGCGGAAGAAGGTCGTCGTCGACATGTATGCAGAAGAGATTCGACGCTTCGTGGAGACCGGCTTCCAGCTGTCGCCCGGCTACACGGTCCTTGATCGCGATCGGATCGACCAAGCGCTCGAGGAGTCGGGGTTGCAGCAATCGGGCCTGACGGATGCCTCGTCAGGACCGCTAGAACAGGGCCTGAAGCTCCTAGGCGCGCAATACCTGGTCAGCGGTGAAGCGATGCCTGGCGTACCGACGAGTTCGCAGTCCGGAGGTAGGCGCCAGCGTGTTCTCAAGATGGGGATGAAGGCCGGTTTTCGCATTCGCATGACCCATCTCGAAACCGGAAAGATCGTCTTCGAGCGAAGCTTCCGGGGACTCGCCGAGATCTCTGTCTCGGCCCGAAGCGGGCGACGAGCCGCTGGCGATCTCTATCTCCGAGCCTTGCAAAACGCGTTCGTGAACGCGCGGCAGGACGACGAGCTTCGCAAGTTGCTGGGCCTCTGAGTCCTCGCGCGAATCCGATCATACGAAGGAGAAAGACCGATGAAGGCACATTCGTACCTACCGTGGATCGCGCTCGTCGTCGTGTCGTCAACACACGCACTGGCGCAGGAACCCGAGACAAAGACGAACACCCCCGAGAAGCTGCGCATCGCGGTTTTGCCGTTCGACAACGCGAGCGACGCGCGCCGTATCGTGAAGAACGCTGGAGGTGCTGAGGGGCGCGGGAGCTTCACCGTGGACCGATTGAGCGAACTCTGTCGCCAGAAGGTCGAGCAGATGCTCGTCAACGCGGATCCCGACAAGATCGACGTGATGGAAAGGGACCGGCTCGATCGCACACTCGAAGAACTCGAGTTCGACGCCAGCGGTCTGGTCGAACCGGCGACGGCGATTCGCTTCGGCAAGCTTCTCGGAGTGCGCTACTTCGTGAGTGGCATCATCCACAAGCCGGAGATCTCCGACGTGGAAAGTCGTTCGTATCGCATGAACTACCGCGTCATCCGGGCGAGTGTCGAAGTCGATGTCAAAGTGCTCGACGCCCAGACGGGGAGACTGCTGATCTCACGCAGCTACGATGGCATGAACAAGGTCACGGCCAGCAAGTTCAAGAAGCAGCGCGGTCTGGACCGTGAGCAGCTCATCCTGCCGGCGGTCAAGGAAGCTCTCGGAAAGCTGCAGAAGGACGACAGCTTCACAGCGCGGCTGCGCAAACGAACCGGGAACGGTGAGGGCTCGAAAGCGCCACAGGTCGAACTCACGATCGCCCCGCAGCTGGATGGCTGCAGTGTCGAGGTCGATGGGCTCTTCGTGGGAACGACGCCGTGCAAGATCAAGCTAAATCGCGGACAGGTCTCGACGTTGCGTGTTAGTCGCGCGGGCTACGAGCCGTGGACGATGAAGCTTCGTGTGTCGCCGATGCACGGCGAGCAGCCGTTGAAACCGCACCTCGAGAAGAAGCGTGATGGGAAGGCGCGCAGCGAAGAGGGGATTGGAGGCTAGCAGCGTGGTGCCGTGGCCACTCGCGACGCGCTACTTGAGCCAGAGCTTGTCTTCAGGCCTGGACGTGTTGCCGAGCTGGCCGCGTGCGGCTTGCTCGAGTCGATCGATCTTTTCGAGTAGGCCGGCTGCGAGCCGTGGCTCTCGCTTCAAGCGGTCCAGGGACCGTAGGCACTCGCTCGGGCTCCCGATCCAGTAGTGGGAGAACGCGAGATGCAAAAGGACGTTGCGATCCTCGGGCGAACTCTCCTGCCATCTCGAGACGACCGCGAGTGCTGCGGTACGGCAAGAAGTCCGCAGGAGCTGCAACCACAAGAACTCGAACTCCTTAGCGTCGAGGTCGGAACGTGAGAGCGCGGCGTACGCAAGCTGTCGGAGGTCTCGTCGGAGCTCGGCGCGTCGGAGTGCTTGTGCATTCTTGTCGAGCGTCTCGATCGCTTGGACGAGGCAACGAATCTGCAGTCCGCTGATCCAGCGTTCCCAGTCTCCTGCATGCTCGGTCATGAGACGAACGACCGTCCAGGACCGCTTCAATGTCGCGAGTTGGGTCCAACGAGCTTGCACGGTTTTGTCGTCCGGATCAGGTACCGTGTTGCGACCGTTTTGGAACCACTCGGTCAGTCGGATCAACGCGTCGGGCACGCTTTCGTAGAGCCGCTCGTGCTCGATGCGGGTTGCCTCATTCCACTTCGCACCGTCGAGTCGTGCGTCTTGTTCGGCGAATCTGCGATAGCACTCGAGGATGATCGGTGGGACCGCGATGGCGCGGTCTTCATGAGTCAGGAGGCGTGAAACGAAGTCGCAGACGCGGTGCCCCGGCTGGGCGAGCTCTTCGGGGATCCACTGGTGGAGACGCAAGCCGAAACGCGGCAAGTCGCGTCCCGGAGGAGTCTTGTCCGATCGTGTGACCGATGCTTCTAGCGATAGAAGGAAGGCGGAGTACGGGTGATCGACGAAGCGCCGCCGAAAGTCGCGGCTCGCGGAGAGGAACTCCTCCGTCTGCCCCGAGAAGAGCATCGTCGTCGGAACCATGAGGAGGCTCGGAAAGTGATTTCGGTCCTGAATCAGTGCACGGCGCAGGCTGTGTTCCGTCTGAGCGAGAGAATCAGCGATCATGGCGTGGGCGAAGGTGCTATCGGACGATCGCAGCTCTGCGTTCGCAAGTTTGACGTATGCCTCGTGTTGCGGATCCCGAGCTTCGCCCGTGTCGAACGTACGGATCAGGGCCTCGATGAAGTCGAGCTGCGAAGACTGCTCGAAGGTCAACGTCGAAGCGCGTAGTGCCGCGACTTCCTTGCGAGCTGCCTGGAAATCGAAACGGCTCAGGTGGAGCCGGGATCGCGATAATCCGATCGCGATACGATCGAAGTCGAAGTTCTCGGCGAAGTCGTACCTCTGGAGAGCGTCATCCCAGAAGCCGCGTTTGCGCTGGGTCTCGCCCGAGTCGAACTTGGCTTCGGCGAGTCGCTTCCTGGATTCGTCTCGACTGTTGTCGGCTTCCCTTCGCTTCTGGTCCGCATAGACGAAAAGTACGATCGACACGATCATGCCGATCGTGGTCGCGAGCAGCGCGACGCTGATCGCAGCGGCGAGCGCCGGGCTGCGCTGAATCCAGCGAACGGCTCGTATCCACGCCGGAACCGGGCGAGCGAGGATCGGGCGACGTTCGCGAATACGACGCAGGTCGTCCGCGAAGGCCTCGGCGGATTGATAGCGCAGCGAAAGTTCACCGCAGATCGCCGTGCGAATGCACTGGACCACGTCTCGCCCGAGGCCTTTTCGCTGGCGTGAGGGATCCTCGAAGCCATGACGCAAGATTCGATCGATGGTCGCGGCGTCCGAGGCGGCCTGGAAGGGGCGCACACCGGTGAGCATTTCGTGGAGCGTGACGCCGAGCGACCAGACGTCGATGCGTGGGTCGTCGTGACTCGCCCCCGTCAGTTGTTCGGGCGACATGTAGTGCACGGTTCCGAAGACATCGCCGCTTCGAGTGACGATCGGTTCGTCTTTGTCGCAGCTGCGCGCGAGCCCGAAATCGACGACGGCGGGCTCGCCATTGTCCCGCACGAGGATGTTGTTCGGATTGAGGTCGCGGTGCACGACGCGTGCATCGTGAGCCTGTTGCACGGCACGTGCGACCTTCTCGATCAGCAGCAAGGCGCGATCGATCCAGTTCTTCGTTGTTCCGCCCGGCGGATCAGGGAGTGCGAGCTCGAACGCGGATCCCGTGCCCTTCGACCGCGCGATCTTGCGCGCGAGAGACTCGCCCTTGACGAATTCCATCGCCAAGTAGGGCAACCCGTGCTCGGTCCCGCTGTAGTACAACCTGCAAACGTGCGGATGCTCGAGTCGCGAAGCGATCCGAGCCTCCCGAAGGAAGCGTTCGATGTGTTCGGAGTGCACGAGGCCACGCAGCACCTTGAGCGCGACCTTCTGGCCTAGCTCCGGATGTTCCGCAAGGTAGACGGTCGCCTGCCCGCCACGTCCGATTTCTTCGATCAGGACGTACGGACCGAGTCGATCCGGCATGCGCGGATCGCGTTCCGGAGCCGCGCTCGGAGTCTGCAGCTCGGCAAACGCCGACGCGATTGCACCTTCGAACCCGGGGAAGAGCGCCTGATACTCCTCGAGTGTGCGTACCGAGCCCGAATCTCGATCTTCGGCATAGCGCTCGAGAAAGCGGGCGGTTGCGAGCGCAGATGCAGGTTCGAGCATCCTTCGGATCGACGCGAGGGGGAAAAAGCCGAATGGTCGTAAGAGACGCGACCCTGCCGGCATGGTTGCCGTCAGCCTAGCAAGGCTCGTGCTCGGCGCGGAAGCGGCGAGACGGTGGAGCAGAACCTGGGGCAGGAGGGTGTTTTGAGAATCTCGAGAAGCGTGATGCCCGGTATGTGCGCCTGGCCGGCCGAGGGCTACGCACGCGGTTCGAAATCGTCGAGCAACTCGTCGTCGAGATTTTCGCGCAGCTTGTGGATGGCCCGATGAAAGCGAACGCCGAGTTGGTTCGGATTCCCGCCCGCGAGTTCGGCGATTTCCTTGTAGCTCAGCCCCTGCATTCGTTGCAGGACGAGTTCTCGGTCCTCGTCGGACAGGACGTCGAGAGCGTCTTGGATCGCGGCTCGCGCGTGCTCGAGGCCATCCTGTCTCACGATCTTCGTGACGGGTCCCGTGATCGAGGCCGGCAGGTTTCCGAGGAGGCTGCTACGGCTTCCCGTTGCCTCGCCGACTTGGATCGGCTTGCCCTGGATGTGTTTCCGGAAGAGCGTGTTCTGCAAGTTGAGCTGCGTCGTCATCAGGAACTTCATGAGGACGGGAGTCTTCCTTCCGCCGCGCTCTTCGATCGATGCCAGTTTGGGCAGGACCGTCAACCATGTGTCCTGGACGAGATCCGTCGGCGGATACTTCTTCTGCAGCGCGGGAGGCATTCGTCGCTGTGCGAGCGCCAGCAACCAAGGGCTGAACTTCTCGATACACCAGTTCAGCGCCTCGCTGTCTCCGTCGACGGCGCGTCGGACCTGCGCGGACTCGGGTGTGCGATCCGCCGCTTCCCCGGGAGAGTCTGCGACATCCATGCGGGAAGCGTAGCAACGTCGAATCCCCATAGGAAGCCGATGGGCGCAGCCTCAGCCGAAGGCACCGGGACATCGGGAGAGCGGCGATGAATCGACGGAGGCGTGCGTCGGGTGATGCATCGAGGATGCGGGAGGAGGAGGAGAATCCCTGTTCGAATGGCTGGCTGGAGTCCTTGCGTCCCGCCGAGACTCTCGTCGTCTGTCGGTTCTTGGAGGCTTGGTCCACGACACCCGTCGCCGAGCAGAGGAGACTCCTGTGGCACTTTTGTCGGGAACATCCACGCTTCGCCGCGACTTTACGCAGTCAAGCCGAAGCGCTCGCGCGTGTCGAGGACGCCGAGTCAGCGGACCGGCGAAAGTAGGATGTCGACCCCGCCGACGCCCCACTGGTCACCGCCACGGGCACTCGGTCCCCTCGTTCCGAGACCCAGTTCGCCGCTCAGGGAAGCCGGCCACGGCGTGCCTCGCGTCGTCGCATCGTTCTGCCCAGCATCGGTGAACGGACTCAAGTCGATCGGATTCAGCGCCGCGATCACGAGGTAGCGTTCGCGCATCGGTCGCTCGACTGGCCACTCAGCCGCAGTCGGTGAATACAAGTGGACTTCGACGTCGCGAGTGTGACGGTCCTCCTCGCCGTCAGCCGCGAGTGCCTCGTCGTTGACGTTGTTCGTGGGGTAGATCACGGCGATTTCGTGACGTTCGTTCAAGCAGAGGACGTGCACGTAGACAGGACGCAACGTCTCGTTGACGATGTGAAGACGTGAGACCCGGTACTGTCGATCGCGCTTTTGTTGATCGAGACCCGGTAGGCGTAACGGCAGATCATCCGGCAGGTCTGCATCGAATCCGACGGCGTTGATCATCGCTCCGGACTTATCTTCGAAGACGCGCTCCGGCTCCTTCGGCATTTCGAAGGAAACGAAGAGACCCGAGAGTTCGCCAGCCGATGGTTGTTCGCTCAGCTGCCAGAGCCGCTGCCAGAGTCGCGTGCGCCGCTGCCAGCTCCGCAGCTCAGCGGCACGTGTCGCGCGATCCTTGTCGCTGAGGGTTGCGAGGGGAACGCCTTCACTCGTGCAGATCTCGCCGGCGCGAACGACGTAGGCGCGCTCGTCCTTCTCGTCGCCGAGTCGAAGCCCATCGATCGCTGCAATCTCGCTCCGGAGCTCGTCCTTGTCGCAGCGCAGTACCAACTCCCTCGGGCGGCCGGTGTCGAGAACCTCGGCCTCGAGCGCAACGTCGGGCAGGTCCTCAGGCATGTCGATCCAGTGCGCGCGACCTGAGCCGAGGAGTGCGCGATCGACCAGCGCTCGCCCGATGGCATTCCCCCCGACCGCGAAGACGCGGATCGTGCAGCCCTGGTCGATCCCGTGCAGCGTTCCGGCACGCAGCGAGAGCTTGTCGCCCTCGAGGCGCTCGACATCGAATCGCAAGTTGCGCGGCGAGAACCTCGAACCGAAGAGATGCCGCGAGAGTTCGCCTTCGAATTCGGGGACCTGCTCGTAGCTGTCGCGGTGTGCCACTTCGCGTGTCGCGTAGCGAACGCGACGCGCGAGGGTCCCATAACTGTCGTTTGGCTGTGCGCGTTCGAGCACCGTCGTCAGCGCCCACGTGAAGTAGCCATGGGCGCGCTTCGTGCCGTCGAACGACTCGAGTTCGTTCTCGAAGGCTTCTTGCGTCCGACTGCAAGCGGCCAAGTGGACGTAGCCAGCAATTCGCGGCTCGTTCGGTCGATCGTCTTCGAACTCGAGCCACGCCGGCACGTCGCTCCAGAGCTCGAGTGCGACTGGTTCGCTCCCGTACGAGCTCTCGCGACCACCGCGGGACCGCGCGTTGCCTCGTGACGCACCGGCCGAATGGCAACAGTCCGTGATGAGCGTGACGTGGTGTCCAAGCTCTATCGAGCACAAGTGTTTCAGGACCGCGCGCAGGACGTCATCACTGAGATCGAAGCTACCGAGTCGCCCTTCGGCACGACTGTCGTAGGCAATCAGGCTCGAGTCGAAACCGCCGTCCTCGACCTCCGCCTGGTCCCAACAGCGGGAACCGTGTCCGGCGAAGTAGATCACGATCTCACTGCCCTGAGGAGCCTTCTGGACGAGCTTGGTATCGATCGCTTGCAGGATTCCCGACGCGGTCGCTTCGTGGTCCTCGAGGTGATGAACGTTTTCGACCGGGAAGCCCAAGCGCCTCACGAGCGTGTCTGCCATCAACTGCCTGTCGTTGTGCGTGCCGGACAAGCTGCCGAAGCCGTCGATCGGTGGGTAGTTCTGGATCGAGATCAGGAGTGCGTGCTTTCGGTTGCCTTCTCCCGAAAACGGGCTCGGACGACCCGTCGGTTGGTCCTTCGCTGACTTTGTCGCGTCTTCGCTCGGCTTCGGGTTCACAGAAGAGTCGCCGCCGCAGGAGCCAGCGAGCATCGCGCAGACGAGGGTCGCAACCAGGTGGACAGGCAATCGACGACTCTCTGCCTTCGAGACGACGGGGTAGGACGAAAGCATGCCTTCACTATGCGCAAGGGCACGCCGGGGGCCTAGTCGAGATCGCGTTCTGACTCGTGGGAAACTCCGTAGGATCGTCGGCGGAACGTCGTTTCTCGTGTGAGTGCGAATAGCCCCTCGTCTTTGCAGTGGTTTTTAAAGAAACAGTACGCGTGGCCGGCGGACTGCATCGCGGATCCGTGCCTGCGCCCAGCTGCAATCTCGACCCTGTCGTCGACAAGCGCGTGGTTTCCGGCGAGCGCTGTATAGTCCGGGCCGCCGACTGAGTGAGGCAGCGCGTGTGCGCTGCTCTCGCGCAGCATGCTCTCGGCGCAACCCACGCATCTTGGAACTCCCATGCGAATCTCCCGAGCCGTTGCCTTGGTAGCAGTGCTGTGGCTGTCTGCCGGGACGGCCCTTCCTCGAACTCGTTGCTCTGGCGCGGGGCGGGACACCACATCCGGTCCGGATCGACCCGATCCCGGTTTCCCAAAGGGTGCCGCTGCGAAGGTCGCGCTGCTCGTGGGGATCGACGACTACCAAGCTGGCGGCGAGGGCGCCACGTTCCACGATCTGCAAGGTTGCGTCCGCGATGTGCAGCGCTTCCGAAGCACGCTCTTGAGTCCGCGCTTCGGCTTCAAGCCCGAAGACATCGTCGTGCTCACGAACGAGCAGGCGACGCACGAAAACATCGTGCGTGCGTTCGACCGGG
>JAGQQW010000204.1 GCA_020426005.1 Planctomycetota bacterium
GCCCTTCCTCGAGGATCTTGCCGACTTCGAAACTGACGAGGCGGCCGAGTGGCTCTTTCTTCGCGCGCAGCACTTCTCCCATCCGGCGCACGTATTCGCCACGACGTGGCGCCGGCACTTCGCGCCAGCGGAGGAAGGCCTCATGCGCCTTCGAAGTGATCGTCTCGAGTTCGCTGCGCGATGCAGCGCGTACCGTCGCGATGCGCTTGCCGTGGACGGGTGAGAACGAATCGAACGGAGCACCCTCGCCCGGCATCCACGTGCCACAGAACGCTGCCGAGTTCGAATCCTGAATACCGAGTTCGGAGAGGAAGTCCATCGCCGGAGGCTAAGCCCGAACCGACGGCACGGCAAACCTCGCGCGACGAACCACGCAGGTGCGGCGAAGCGCCCGACGTCGTCGCCAAGGGCCGACTCAGCGTGCCTTGGACTCCGTGCCGGCCGCGGCTTTGTCTTGGGCCTGCTTCGCCGCCACACGCGCCTCCGCATCTCGCACGAACTCCGCGATATCCTTCCGATCGAGGGCCGCGGCGAGCTCGCTCGTCACCTTCAGCAAGTCGGAATGCCACGAGTAACGCAGTGCACTCATTGCGAGCGCGAACGCCCGTCCGTCTCCATCCTGCTCCCGCACGCGGCGCACGACCGCGGCGATCTTGGAGATCGGTAGAGCCTCGGTCTCCAAGAGCTTCTCCTCGATCGTACCCGCGTCGGCCTCGTGTCCGAAGGCACGCAATACCTCGGCAACGAGCAACCGGTCGCCGGCGGAGTACGCCGGAAGCGACTCGAGTTCGGAGAGGCAGAGCCACGCCACCTCACCGTTCCCGGACTCGAAGTGGGCTTTCGCGAGCTGCGCGAAGACTTCGTGCGGAGAGACCAACGTGCCGCTCTTCTGGAGATCGAGCACGAGTTTCGTGACTGCGAAGAGCCAGGCATCGCGATCCTCGAACACGCCTTCGGCTTCGAGGCTCTTCACGAGCACCGTTGCCGCAGCGTGGACTTGACTCGGCTGCCGCACATCGAAGGGAGGACGCTTCTCGTCGAGCGAGAGACGCGCGATCGCGAGCGCGTCGTCGATCGCTCCCCCGCGCGCGAGCAGCGACACGACGACATCGGCTGCAGGCATCGGAATCACCGTACCGGGAGCTGCGATCTTCGCGATTCGGGCCACGATGGCCTTGACGCGCTGGATCGCCTCTTTGGTCTCGAGTGCGCGCGACCAGAGGTCGACGAGCTCTCCGACCCAGGTCACCATGCGGCCGCGTTGCATGTCGACTTCGATCTCGTCGAGCAAGTCGACGGCGACTCGCGTACCACTCTTGCCGAAGATCGCCTCGAGCTCGCGTTCGACCACCGCGGGCGTCACGGGTCGCATGCCTGCCGTGTTGCCGATCCGAGCGATGGCGGACAAGCGGTAGAGATCGAGAGCACGATCGCGGTTCCCGCTGAGTTCGAGGAGCGCGACGAGCCGTAACAGGCGCGAGGGATCGAGCGGTTCGGTGCGGCTCAGGAAGGCCTCGAGGAGGTCCTCGTCGACCGGCTTCTTGCGCATCTCGAGCATGCGCAACAACACTTCGACATCACGCGTACTCGCGGTCCCCTCGACCACCCGCTTCGACGTCTGCGCGATCGTCTCTTCGCGCGCTTCGCCGCCGAATGCTGCATCCGCGAGGATGTCGAAGATCTCGGACTCGAGCACGGGATTGGGATGCTCACCGAGCGCGGCGAGGATGAGCTGGACTTCGTCGACCAAGAACGGAACCTTGCCCGCGAACCCTCGAAGCTGACCCGGCGCGATCGCGACCGTCGAGATCACGCGTCCGTACATCGGCATCGCACGATCGAAGCCACGCCACAGTTCACGGAACTTCAGACGCGCCTCGTCGACCTTGCCCTTCTCGACGAGTTCGACGATGGACTTCTGCTGAGGATGCTCACGCATCACGCGCCCGTTCCCAGCGATGACGACCGCCTGGCCTGATGACGTCATGATGACCCTGGTCGCCGTCGTGACCGGTGCGGGAATGATCCTGCTCGCCGTCGTCAACGGCACCGCTCGCGTCGCGGGCACCGCTCTCGTCGCCGGTGCAACGCGGGTCGCTCCAGTCGCCGCGACGCGCCCGACGGTCGGTCGCGCACCCGCGGCTGCGCCGCCGGACGCCGTCCCGCCGGCAGCTGCCCGGCCGCTAGATGCTCGGCCGGCGGCTGCTCGGCCGCCCACGGCCGGTTGATTCGCATCGGTCTCCGAGGTCTCCATCGCCGCCACCGGTTTCACGTCGGAAAACAGATTCGGGTGCACGAGTCGACTCTCGAGACTCCGAATCGACATCGGATAGCGAGGGTTCTCCGGCGCGGCCTTCGCGAGCTGCCGGTAGACACGGAGTGCGGCGACGAGAGCGCCATCGACGGAACGCTGCACAGCGAGTCGCTCGAGCATCGCGACGTCCGGCGGAGTCTTCGCTGCGGCGCGCTCGAGATGCTCCCGATACGCATCCGGACGCAAGCGGCGTAGCAGGTCGAGCCTGGTTCGCTCGAACTCTTCGCGGTCGGGGTCCGACTTGCAGAGCCGCTCGACGAAGCCGAGCATCGCGGACGGTTTCTCGCCGCGAGACAGCATTGGGCTCAGCGTCATCCACGGCGTCGGTCCACGCGCATTCGAACCCGGATAGATCCACGGTTCGAACAATCCCTTGTGCTTCGTGACGCGTTCGATCGCTTCGTCCGTTTGGCCGAGGTCGACCAAGGTCATTACGTGCGTCGCGAAGTTGTAGGGGTTCTCTTGGAAGTCGCGCAGGACCTCGAGCGCCTTCAGCGTGAGCCGCTTCGAGAACGATCCGACCGCGCCGCGAGCATTGAACGATCCGACACGCACGCCTAACACCGACGTGTTGGATGGATCCGACTCGATCGTGGCACGCAGCGTCGTCTGGTACCACGCCACGAAATCGTCATCGACCTGCTCGTCTTGGAGATACTGAGGTAGCAGGACGATCGCATACGCACGATACGTCGACTGACACTGATCGATGAGCTCACGTGCGACCGAGGCACGCTCGGCAGCGTCGATGTACTGCAACAACTGCAGGTAGAAGACGGGATGCAGATTGGAATCCTTGTCCCGCACTGCCGCGAGCAGAAGCGCGCGAGCCGTCTCGCTATCGAATGCGCCACCGCCAATCGCTTCGTCGATGCTGAAGAAGTACTGGAACGATCGCGCATCGAGCGGCGCATCCGTTCGCGCCAACGTACGGAACTGCTCGCGCAGCAGCGCTCGGACGAGATCCGGATACGCGGCACCGACGAGAGTGACGAACGATCGCAACTTGTTGACGACCGTGTAATCCGTCGCGCTCGCGCGCGAGCCTTCACGGATGCCTGCGCGCGTGAGACGCCGACCGAGTCCGTCCGCACCCGCGACGACGCAGGCTGCGAACAAGTTCCCGAGCTGATCGACGTCCGCAGTCGACAGTCGCCCTGTCTCGACGCGTTCGAGGATGTCTCGCAGCTCGCCTGTGTCCGTACCGACGCGCGGTACGACGAGTCGTGCAGCGCCGGCAACTGTCAGCGAAGGCGACGTCGCGTCGACGACTCCTGCCGCGAGACAGACGCTCGGATCCTCGGACGCGCCGCTCTCTCCGAGGAGTTTCTTTGCAGATCGTTCGAGGCCGAGTCGTGCACGACTCGCCACGATGGCGCGCGCAGCTTCGGTGTCCGCAGGAAACACGTGCAAGAGACGCGCGTCGAGAGCGTCCGCGGCAGGGATGTTTCCGCGATCGAGCGCGAGCTTGCGCCAGACCTCGCTCATCGCGCCGAGCCGTGGATAATTGACGAGCTTGACCGCGTCACCATCCTCCGAACGCACGGTCTCGAGGTCCTCGTCGATGCGGGCCGAGAGCGACGCGAGTTCTTCCTCGAGCTGACGACCACTCCCAGTCACGACGAGGCCGTCCACGAACAGCGGCAAGACCTGTTCGGATGTGCTGACGTTGCGCCCGACGTACACCATCGCATTGGGAGAGTCGTTCCGCTTCTCGTGGCTCTCGAAGCGCGGCTTGCGGTCGAGCACTTGTGCAAGCCCACGGCGATAGAACGAGAACGCCCGCTCCGCGTTGCCGAGCCGCTCCTCGAGCGACCCGACTTTCTGCACGAGCACGGGATCGTCCTGCCCCACCGCGAGTAGCCGCCGATAGAACTGCAGCGCCTCTTTCTTTCGATCATCCGCCTCGAGGACGCGCGCCGCCTCGCGAAGCACCTCCGTGTACTCGAGCACCTCGGCCGCACGACCGAACGTGCGCATGGCTGCAGCGACATCGCCTTCGCGCAGGAAGACGGTCGCGAGGTTCATGAACGTCTGCGGTGGCACGTGGTCGCCCTGCCCGAGCAAGCGACGTCCGACCATGATGTAGTCGGTGGCATCCCAATCCTTGCTCGGCTTGAAGACGTTTTGCCCGCCGATCATTCGACGCGCCGACGGGTCCATCGCTTGCGCCTTCGACATGATCTCGCGCAGGATCGGCGTCCGCCGTTCGCCCGCGACGGGGATGCCCGACTTGAGCGTCCGGATCGCGAGCTTCATGTCCTCGAGTTCGGCTGCGAGGTCCGCGATCAGTCGATACAGGTAGAACTTGTCCGAACGAGTCGCCAGTCGCTCGAACGTCACGCGCAGTGCCCATTCGACGGTGCTCTTCGGCACGCGTGTTCCGCGCTGAGCCCGCAGGTTGAGCAGGCCATCGATCGCGATCGTGAACAGGTCGTCCTTGTCCGCGGTCTGCGCGAGGTACTGGAACATGCGCGCCGCGTCCATCTCGTGACCGGTCTCGCGCATCAGGTTGGAGATCAACAGGTAGGTGTCGATCCGCTCGGGATGACGCCCCATGCCCTTGACGTATGCGCGGAGCGCCTCGTCTTTCATCCCGCAAAGACCGTAGACGCCGGCTTCGAACTCGTCGGCGATCGCGCTGTCCTCGCTTGCCTCACGGATCTTCGGCAACATCTCGACGCAGAGGTCGAGGCGACCACGCTCGAGGCGACTCATCGCGAGTTCCCGCAAGTGATCGACGCGATTCTCGGGATCGCGATCGACGAGTTCGCGAATCGTGCGCTCGTAGTTGTAGTAATCCTGGCACGACAAGTAGATCTTGGACTTGCGGACGAGCAGTTCGCGCTGCTTCTCGAAGTCGCCGGCGGCACCCGTCTGCTTCATGAACTCTTCGACGATCTCCGTTGCCGCCGCAGGGTCGTTGACGCGGATGTAGAGCCGAACCAACAGCTCCACGCCCTCGGCATCGACCTCGCCGCGCGCGAGTTTGTCCTCGAGTTCGATCGCGATCTTGGCGAGCGCTCCGGTGCGCGCCGCCACCGTCATCATGCGGTCCTCGACGAAGCGACCGCGCGGCGTCGCACGCATACGGCTCCAGAGATCGCGCCAGATCACGAGCGCCTCTTCTTCGCGGTTGACGCGGGAGAGGAGGATCGCGAGCTTCATCTCGAGATCGGTGCCGAGAAAGCCTCCGAGCGACGCGCGAAGACTCTCGAGGGTCGCGATCGCACGATCGGGACGCCCGAGACGCTCGTAGCCGTCGGCGACGCGCGCGCGCGACGCACTCGACGCGCCTTCGACGTCGAGTTCTGCGAGCACCTCCATCGCTCGATCCTGCTGGCCGTTCTCGAGGTGCAGGCCGAACACGAACATCAGCGCTCGCTCGCGTTCTCGCTCGTCCTTCGCGGCGAGACGCGCGAGCCGTTCGGCGAGTTCTTCGAGACCGATGCCATCGAGCGAGAAGGCCGCATCGAGCAGATGCTTCGCCGACGTCTTGCGCGTCTCGATGTCGGCGAAAACCGCGATGGCCTTCTCGCGCTCGCCCTCTTCGAGATAGTGACGGCTGAGCCCGCTACGCCACTCGAGGTTGTCCGGTTCTTCGGCGATCAGACGCTCGAAGGACGAGACCAGGACTTCGGGGCGACCTGTCTCACGACAGATCTCGAGTAGTTGACGCCGCTCGGTGTCCTCGAACGCACGCGTGCCCGCGGGCTTCTTCGCAAGGTCGGCGCTCTGGGCGGCCTTCTCACCGACTTGCTCGAAGAGCCGTAGCGCGTCCGCCGCCCGTCCCTCTTCTCGTAAGAGTCGTACCCACAGCTCGCGCATCTCGCGAGACAGCGGCGCGGATTGCTCCAAGCGCTCGAGCAGCGCGGGAACGGCCTTCCCCCGCCGATACGCCGACGCCAGCACGGAAAGCGCATACTTGCGATCCCGGGACAACTTCGCATGCTCCGTCGCGAGCCACGCAGCCTTCTGCGCGTCTTCGAACAGCTCGGCATCGAGCGCCCACTCTGCTCGCCGGATCTCTTGCCGAAACCGATCCGTTCCGTCACCGCTGGCTTGGAAGGTGTCGATCGCGACCTTCACTTCACCGCGAAGTGCGAGGATGATCGCGGCTTCATTGCGCAGCTCGGCGCTCACGCCCGCGTCCTTCGCGAACTCGGCCAGCGCGCTGAGGTCGTTCTGCTCGCCCTTCGCATCGTCGCGAGAACGGTTCGCGCCCATCAACGCGCGTCGCAACAGGATCTGCTTGCGCACTTCGGGCTCGAGTTCCCGGTCGGACAGCTTTGTGTAGAGCTCGAGCGCTTCGTCGTTCTTGCCGAGGGCGTCGAGAACTTCGGCGCGCGCCATTTCGTCCGCGATCGTCCGCTCTGCCGAAGGCAGCTGTTCGAGGCTTCGCAACGCCGCGTCGAGAAAGCCGACTCGGCGTTGGAGACGAGCGAGCAGGCGCCACGCACACATCCGCTCGCTGGCTTCGTTCTCCGAAGTCGTGCGCGAACGCACGTAGCGGAGCAACGGATCGATCGTCCCGTGCGCGACACTGCATGCGCGATAGACCGCGTCGTGCGATTCTCGAGGATCGCCACCCGCAGCCAACAGTTCGTCGACGAGGCCGCGCACGGAAGGATCGAGTTCGCTCGCGGCAACGGGCGGTCCCTGCTGCAGCGCAGCCAGCGCCACCGCTGGCATGCCGCAAGCGAATGCGACGACGAGTAGATTCGAGTGCAAAGAGCCCATCAGGCAATCTCCGAAGGGGCTCGCGAAGAAACCGATCGTCGATGGAAGACGTCGAGAACGTAGAGGAGCAGTGCGAGCAGCGCACACCACGGCCAGATCTCGCGAACGCTGCGTGGAGCTCGCGCGATGCTCGCAGTGATCTCGAATCGCTCGCTCGCGGCGTCGAGCACGTTTCCGCCACTGGCTTCACACGCAGCCGCGAAGGGGAATGCGTTCGACGGATCTACCTGAAGCTCTGGAGACACGCCGTCGAAGGCGCCCGAGACGAGGCGCGTCTTGGTTTGCGGAGCGAGATCCGCGGTCGCCTCGGCTTCGAGGACGCGGTCGATCGGCCACGGGAACTCCGCACGGAAGGTCCCGGGGGCGAGCTCACGTAGCTCGGGCGCCGCGAGACCGTCCGACTCCGCGACGAACGCGACATGCGGTATGGCGTCGTTGCGCACGAGACGAGTGGCTTCGATCCGCACCCGATCACGGCGGCGCGTGATCTCGAACCGAAACGGCGGCTGCGCTCCACGCGCCGTGCGCGCGAGCACTCGCCCGAGGAACCCACCGTATCCACTCCAGTCCGCCCACGACGCGGAGCCGGGCCCGAGCGGTTCGGTCATCATCGCGGTCACGCGACCGAGACCCGACAACCGCGTCGCGAGGATCGGCATGTCCTTCTGCTGCGTGCGTACGAGCAGTTCGGCGTTGGGTCGCAACTCCGATTCGACGAACCCGTCGAGCTGCGGCAACTCCCTCACATCGAGGTCGCCCCACCAACCGGGTCCACCCGACGCTTCGACGGTGGTCCGCTCGGGTCGATACGCCGGGAGCACGGACGTGCTCGGCTTCTTGAGGAGCAGTTCGGGCAGGTTGAAGCGGTCTGCCGCGTTGTAGTAGCGTCCGCCGCCCCAATCCGCGAGATCGACGAGGAAGTCGCCATGGCGGCCCGGCCCGACGAGCACCGTCGAGACGGTGATGCCTTCGTCCGCCATGCGGCGCAACAGCGACTCGTAGTCCCCCGTCTCCACGCCGGCGTCGGTCAGCACGAGCACGTGCTTGTAGCGAGTCTCGACGTTCTTGAGTGCGTAGTACGCCTCTTCGATGGCGGGCATCAGAACGGTGCCACCACCCGCATCGAGTCGATTGAGCGCGCGTTGGAGATCGATCTGATTGGCAGCGGATTGGATCGGCGCCGCCCACGACTTGGTGCCATAGAACTCGACAATCCCGATCTTGTCGTGAGGCTGCAACCGCCTCATCGCGAGCCGTGCGACTTGCTTCGCGAGCGTCATCCGATTGCCGACCATCGAGCCCGAGCTGTCGATGATGATCGCGAGCGTCGTGCTCGGGTCCTTCTTCTCCTCTTTCTGTACGAACTCGATCGGGAGCATGTCTTCGATCTCGGTGCGGTGATACCCGCCCGAGCCGAACGCAGCTCGCCCACCGCTCGCGAACAACCCCAAGCCACGCTGAGCCACCGCGTCGCGAATCGCACTGCGCAGTTCGGCCGGGACATCCCGTGCAGGACGGTCGTCGAGCACGACGACATCGGCAGTCGCGAGCAGCCCCTGAGTCTCGTTCGCATCGCTGACGGCGCCACTCGCGTCGACGACATCGAATCCCTTTCCGAGCAGGTCTTGGAGTTTGTCGCGCGCGCCTTGCATGCGTTGCCCCAAATAGAGCACGCGCAACGGGTCCTGCACCGCGATGCGGCGGACCATGCGGTTGGTCTCGGGAACCGGGTCCGCCGCAGCCACGAGGCGCACCGTGATGTCGTGGAACCCGGCAGCCGGAGGCTCGAAGCGCACATCGGTATCCGTCGTTCCGTCGAACGAGACGCCCTCGATCGTCTTCAGTTCTTCGGCACCCGCCTCCAGCACGAGCTTCGCGCCCTGAGCTCGGCCCGACACGCGAATCCGCGCAGTTGCGGTATGCCCGACCCGAACGACGTCCTCGAACGACAAGCCCACGATGCGTGGGTCGTTCGACTCGACTCGCAAGTCGATCGCGTGCACGGGAATCGCACGTTGCGTCAGATCCTCGAACGCGAGGCCGTACAGGGGATCGGTCGCGAGACCATCGCTCGCAACCGTCACGCTGCCCGCAGCATCCACCGGGATCGCCAGCGCGGCCAACTCGAGCGCCGTCGACAGTGAGGACGACTCGCGATCCTCGGACTCCGAATCGATGGCGATCCAAGCGTCGATCGTGGCCATGTCGCCGGCATCGCTTTCGAGCGAAACCGCATCTCCGACGTTCCGCTTGGCGTCCTGGATGCGAATCACGGTCGCATGCGCCGTTGAATCGACGGAACGACGCCATCGACGCACGATCTCGGCCACAGAGGGCGACGTCGCTGGTCGCTGCACGCTGGCACTCTCGTCGAGGATCAACACGTGGCGCGCCCGTGCACCGTCACCGATGCTCACGGGACGGGCAAGCGCGAAGATCAGCGCCGCGAAGACGAGCGTGCGAATCACGCCATGACGCACGTCCTGCACTCGACGTGGCAAGAACCACACGAGCCACAAAGCGGCGAGCGCCCACAGGTATCCCGGTGCGAGGAAGATCATCGAAGCTCAGGGAATGCGACCACGTTGGAACAAGATCCACTCGATGCAGAGCAGAACCGCCGCCAAGAGTAAGAGCCAGGGAACGATGTCGAATCCGATCGCCGCTCCGTACGGTTCCGGAGACGTCGAGGCATCCGCACCGCCGGTCACGAGAGGATCGAGGAGCGTCGCGTCGACGCGTCGTCCACCCTCGAGACCGTAGCGTCCAGCCGCGACCGGCGTGAATGCATCGCCGAGCGTGCGGATGGTTCGCCCGCTCTCGGTGGTTGCCGTCTGCACATCCTCGATGACCGAACCGATCGGCGCGGATCCGACATCGTCACGGACTCCAGCGAGCCACCGCAAGCCGAGTGACACGAAAAGTGGAAAGGCTCGCGAATCGACGAAGTTGTACTCGTGCGCCAACAGTTCGCTCCACACCGCGATGCCGCGGCGAGCACCCGTGTCGGCGCCGGCAGAAATGACACGACGTGTCTTCGTCGCGACGGCGTTGGCATCGATTTCCCCGAGGCCGAGTCTCGTGTGCAGGGAGGTCAATGTCGCAGCGGGATCGTCTCCTTCGGCGCACGTGACGAAGAACGCAT
>JAGQQW010000205.1 GCA_020426005.1 Planctomycetota bacterium
GACAGCGCGGACGCGCTGTGACTAGCGGTCAGGCAGCTTTGATCACGAGCCGGCAGCGAGAACCTGACAAAGTAGTGTTAGCTGCGTTCGGTCTCTTCGTCGCAGCGAACGCGCTTCAATGCCGCCGAGGCTGCATGGCGCATGATGTCGTCACCCTCGGCACTCGCTCGTTCGAGCGTAGCAATCGCCGATCGCGCAGGGGGACCGATGCGCTCGAAGACCCATGCGCTGAACGATGCGAGGTTGCGATCCGTATCGACCAGGTTCTGCTCGAGCATGCCCATTGCGCTCAGCACCTCCGTGTCAATCCCATGGATTCGCACGAGCTTTCCGATCGCGAGCGTCGCTTCTCGCCTCACGTTGAGGTCTTCGTGCGCGAGGCACGCCACGAGACGTTCGCGAACCGAAGGCTCGCAAAGCAGCCGAGCATCCACGCGTTGACACGCAGCGGTCACGACTCCTGGTTCGTCTGCCTCGAGATCCTCGAGACAAGTTTCAACCTGTTGGGGAAAACCTTCGGGCACCGACGATCGAATGCGCTCGATCAGTCTCGAACGCGCTGGCTCTCCGACGAGATCGACCAGACGGACGACGCGGTCTCGGTCCTCTCGAGCAGCACGAAAGACAGCATGCTGGAGAGGTCCGTCCAAGTCGTGCGTTGCGGCGATTTGGATGAGGAGTCGAAGCGCGTCGTCGCAAACCGTCGCGTAGTGACCGACGAGGCCGACACTGGTCTCGCGAACACTCCCTCTGGCACTTTCGAATGCGTCGACCACGCGACGCGCGCAGCGCTCGACCGGCGGCATGCTGCACGGTGCATACATGGCCATGCGTGCCACTGCCGGGACGTCATCGAGCAAGCTCGTGCAGAGCGCATCGCGCAGATCGTCGATCGCAGGGTGATCTTGACGATGGGCGGCAACGCGGCCAACGGCCCAGACTGCCCATGTGCGCACGCGCGGGTCGATGTCACGGCATGTACGGATGAGCTCTCGGATCGGCGCATCTTGGATTCGCTCGCCGAACCGAGCTGCAGCGTGGATACGGCTAGCAGGCTGCGAACTCGTGAGTTGGGATTTGAGGTCCGCGACTGATTCGGGACAAACGCCCGAAATGGAGTCCGGAGACTGGCCACAACCGCAGGCAGTGCGGTCCCGGCCGGGTTGAGGTTGCAAAGGAAGGCCTCAGGAGTGGAAAGACAGGTGGCCGGGAGTCTAACGGCGTGTTGACGAAACTCAAACTCGCCGATTCCACGCTTCGCTTGCGTTGTTCACGGACACCGACATGGCTCGGCGTGTATCCAACTTCGACAACACGACGTGTTTCTGTGTGTGTCCAACTTCGACAACACGCAGTCAACCAGCCGACCTGTCCTGTGATGACTTCAGTCGACGCGCAGCGGGGAGGGCTCTGCGTCGTCGCTCCAAATCCGTATCGTTTTGAGAATCCACTGCCCGTGTGTCGTGCCGACCCCAAATGCGCCAAGTGGATACTGGCGGAGCGTCGTCACACACAACCGTTGCTCTTTGCCAGTTGCGGGGTCGATCGAAGACACGTGCAACTCGCCGGTGCCAATGTTTCTTGCGACCCTCAAGTGGAGTTTTTCCCGATTCGGCGTAGGGACCTGCGTGATGTTCTGACGAGTCGTCGAGTCGTAACCAGTGTGGATCGTCAATTCGTCAGGCGCGCCAGCGAGCTGCGATGGCTCAGTCGCTCGGACGAGGTCGATCGAGGCGACGAACGAGCCGAAGCGCCAACCGCGGACCACGGCGATGGCCTGCTCATCGCCATCTGCAGCTTCGAGCAAGAGGCCGCCGCCGGCGTGGAGAGCAGCGCCCTTCGTGGCGAACCGGTCGAGGCTGGTCGGGCCCTTGAATTCCTCGAAGACGACCAGGGTCGCGTGCGGTTCGACATCGACCTGTGCCGCGTTCGAACTCGGCGGACGATCCCATGGCGGGAGTCGTTCGCCGAAGTACTTGCGTCGAATCCACTCCGGCTGCCAGCGATCCGTCTCGCGCTTCTCGGGAATGACGAACCGAGCCGTGCGCTTCGGATCGATCGTCCAGCGAATGCGATCGCCGTCGGCCAGTGCCCCGACATGGAGGCGCTCTTCGAGGTGTTCCTCGATGATCTCGAAGCCGGTCTGCCCTGCAAGGTCGTGAATCTCGTGAGGGTCCTCCTCGAGGTCGAAGAGCTGCCGATACCCGATTCGCGGATAGAGGATCAGTTTGTACCTGCCATCGCGGATCGAGCGCTGGTCCTTTCCGTAGCTGAGACGCAGCTCGTCGCGCGGCCACTTCTCGCCGGTCCAACAACGTGCGAGATCGATCGCATCCGTTCCTTTCGGCGGCGTGCTCCCGGCGAAGCCGTGGACCGTCGCGAAGATGTCGTGCAAGTAGACGAGCTCTTTGCTCTCACCGACGGGAACGCCTGGTCCTTTGACGATGAGCGGGGCCTTCATGCTGTGTTCGTAGACGCTCTGCTTGCCGAGCAGCCCGTGGCTTCCCATCGCGAGACCGTGGTCGGCGGCGTAGATCACCATGCAGTCGGGGTCGATCGTCTCGAGATGCTCGAGGACACGTCCCACTTCGTGATCGAGGTGGGCAATCAGATCGTAATACTCCGCGAGTTGCTCGCGCACGACGCGAGCGGTCCGGGGCCACGCCGCGAGCTTCTCGTCGCGCGTGCGCATGTCCTGATTGTCGAACGGGTGCAACGCGCGAAAGTTCGGAGGTAGCGGCACGTCCTCGGGATTCGTGCGCCGCCAACCGGGTGGCGGCATGCGTGGATCGTGTGGTGCCGAGAACGCGACGTAGGCGAAGAACGGCTTGTCGCGTGACCCCTGCGCCCAGTCGTCGAAAAAGGCGATGGCCTCGTTGGCGAAGATCGTCGACGAGAAGCCGCGTGATTCGGGTTCGGACCACGTACCGTCCGCTCTCAGGTCGCGCGCCGGTACCTCCTCGTGGTTCGACATGCCTTGGAACATCACCGAACGTGCGCGGTCGAAGCCCCGGCACGTTTCGGTCTTCCAGAAGTGCCACTTGCCGGTCAAGAACGTCGTGTAGCCCGTTTCTTGCAGCATTTGCGGCAAGAGCGGTGCCGACTGAATGCGATCACCGACATGGTGCAAACCGCGTCCAGTCAGCAGCATCGTGCGACTCGGCGCGCAGACCGCTCCGTGGGGAGAACCCATGCAATAGGCGTTGCGGAACGCGTACCCCGATCGCGCGAGGCGGTCGAGGGTGGGAGTCGAGACGTAAGGATTTCCGTGCGCACCGATGGTGTCCGCGCGCTGGTCGTCCGCGTAGATCAGCAGGATGTTGGGGCGTTTCGCGGAGGGGCCGCGATTCGAAGCTTGGGGGCTCGCGAGCGCTGCGGTGATGGCGAGTACGAAGAAACCCGCAGCAGCGAGCGACGTCCGAATGCTGCGCTTCATCTCTTGCGGAACTCGACGAGGATGCAAGGGCCGTTCGCGAGCACGTCCAACCCGAGCTCCGCTGCCTTGGTCAGTGCTTCTTCGCTCGAGGCGCCAGGCTGGAACCAAAGCCGTTCGATGCCGAGACGCGAGGCCTCCTCGACCCAGTGAAGAGCAACGGACGGCGGCGTGACGATGGACATGCTCTTGGGGATGGGATCGAGTTCTTCCAGTGAACGGACACAGGCGACGCCCTCGATCTCGTCTTCGCGCGGGTGCACGACGCTGATCGGATACGAGTGGTCGAGATAGGCTCGCAGGACCTTGTTGCCGAACTTCTCGGGGTCGCGTGACGCGCCGACGACAGCCCAAGGACCGGCCTTGAAGAAGGCTTCGATGATTGCCGAATCTTCGGCGGACGGCGATCCGTGTGCGTTCATGAGTCGGAGGTCGTGGGGGTGACGGACGGGAGTGGGAGTTCGCGTCGTAAGCGGTCGAATCGGGCGACGCGCTCGAGAATCGGTTCGAGGTCGGTGAGGCGGACCATGTTGGGACCGTCGGACGGTGCGCGATCCGGGTCTTCGTGCACCTCCATGAAGATCGCGTCCACACCGATCGACACAGCGGCTCGGGTGAGAGGTTCGACGAGCGTGCGATCCCCACCGGTGCGATCTCCTGCGCCTCCTGGACGCTGGACCGAATGTGTGGCATCGAACACGATCGGTGCACCGAACGTGCGCATCGCGCATAGGCCAGTGAAGTCGACGACGAGGCTGTTGTAGCCGAAACTCGTTCCCCTTTCGGTGACGAGGATCGCTTCGTTCCCGCTCTCGCGCACCTTGCCGATCGGGTGCTTCATGTCGTGCGGTGCGAGAAACTGCGCTTTCTTGAGGTTGACCGGCTTCCCGGTCTTGGCCGCTGCGATGAGCAGATCCGTTTGTCGACAGAGGAACGCCGGGATCTGGAGTACGTCGACGACTTCTGCTGCACGCTCACACTGCTGTGGCTCATGAACGTCGGTGAGAACGGGCACGCCGACTCGATCGCGCACTTCGCGAAGCCAGCGCAAGCCTTCGTCGAGTCCCGGTCCGCGATAACTACGAATCGAAGTCCGATTGGCCTTGTCGAAGCTCGACTTGAAGACGAACGAAACACCGACACGTTCACAGATGTCGCGAATCGCCAACGCGTGGCGGATCGCGTGGTCCGCGCTCTCGAGGACGCACGGGCCAGCCAGCAGCGCGAGTCGCGCGTCGCCGCCGATCGTCACGTCTGCGATGCGGACCGGGGAAATCGCGGTATCGCTCACGCGCGCACCGTGTTCCGGAGGACACCGAGACCGTCGATCTCGACTTCCATGACGTCGCCGTCCTCGAGGTAGACAGGTGGTTTTCGGGCGAAGCCGACGCCGGGCGGCGTGCCCGTGGAGATCACGTCGCCGGGTTCGAGGGTGATGTGGCGAGAGATCTCCGCGATCAGGACGTCGACGCCGAAAATCAGCTGGTCGGTGTTCGAGTTCTGCATGGTCTCGCCGTTGAGCCTGAACCTGATCCCGAGTGCGTGCGGATCGGCGATTTCATCACGGGTCGCGACGAACGGCCCCATGGGCGCGAAGTCGTCGCACGACTTACCGCGTTGCCACTGTCCGTCGGCGAACTGGAAGTCGCGAGCACTCACGTCGTTGACACAGCAGTACCCGAGCACGTGATCGAAGGCGTGCTCGCGCGCGACATTGCGTGCGCGCCTGCCGATGACGAAGGCGAACTCGGCTTCGTAGTCGAGTTCACGGCACCCCTCGGGGATCCTGACGTCGTCGTCCGGGCCGACGACGCAGCTCGAGAACTTCGAGAACAGCAATGGTCGTTCGGGGATCGCCATCCCGGATTCCTCTGCGTGATCCCGATAGTTCAGTCCGATGCAGAGGAACTTGCCCGGGCGCGTGATGGGAGCGAGTAGCTGGACGCGGGACGCGTTCACGATCGCGCCGGCCGCTTCGAGCCGGCTCTCCTCGGCAGCATCGTCGCGGACTTTCTGCCAGAGGCGACGCGCCTCCTTCAGGGCCTTCCCGTCCTCGTCGAACCAGTCGAGAGCATCCGGTGGGGCGAGTTCGCCGAGGGTGCTCGGGTGGCTGAAGATCAGGAGTTGTCCGTCCGTGCCTTCTTGAGCGCCGTTCGAGGGCAGGAAGGCGCCGATGTGCGTGCTGGCGGGCGATTCGATTCGAAAGTGAGCGATGCGCAAGTCGTTGTTCTCCGGCCCGACACGATAGCAGGAGGTCCGCGTGCCCCGAAGTAGGCCTTGCGGCTGCCCAGAAGCCGCTGGACCATCCGGGGATGCACGAATCCGATCCAAGCTCGCCGGAACGCCCCGACCACGGACTCGGGGCGTGGATCGTGTTCGCGGTCGCCGTCGTGACCTGGGCCGTTTCCCTCGGGAACGGATACGCGATGGACGACGTGCCGGTAGCAAAAGCCGACTATGGCGGGGGTTCGTCCAATCCGTACGTCGCCGAGTTGTTGTCGATTCGAGAGTACTTCAGTTCGCACTACTGGGCAGCGACGGTCGAGAGTGATCGATTGTTCAGGCCGGTGACGATCCTCTCGTTCGCGTTGCGACAGGCGTTCTTCGGAGAGTCCGCGTTCGTCGACCATGCGATCAACGTCGTGTTGCACGGTGTCGCGAGCGTTTGCGTCTTCTTGCTCGCGTTGCAGGCGAAGGCTTCGTGGCGTGGCGCGCTCTGCGGAGGGCTCGCGTTCGCAACCATGGCGGTGCATGCCGAGGCGATCGCCGGAGTCGTGGGCCGCGCGGAGCTGTTCGCGTTCTCGTTCGGCGCGCTCGCACTCATCGTGTTGCTGCGGCGACGACTCGCCGTGGTGTTGCGCATGCCGCTCGGCGTCGTGCTCCTGTTCTTGGCATTCTGCTCGAAGGAGTCCGCGATCGCGTGGGCACCGTTCGCGCTCATCTTCGCGTGGTTCACGTGTCGCGAGCGCAAGCGCATACTCGTCGAAGTGGCGATTCCCATCGTCGTTCCGCTCGTACTTTGGGCAATCCTGCGGGCGCACATGATCAGCCTTCTCCCCGGCGTGCCCGAGCCTGCACCGTTCGCATCCAATCCTCTCTACGGATCGTCGCTCCTCGAGCGGTTGCATGGCGGCATCCTCGGCATGGGACTCGGGTTGTCGTCGACGATTGCACCGTTCTGGCTCGCTTCGGACTGGGGCGCGATGCTCTTCGCGCCGAGTTCGCTTTCGACCGTGTGGGCCGTCGTTGCGATGATCGTTCTGAGTGCGTGGTTCGTGCAGGGGGTCGCCCTCCTGCGAAAGCGACCTGGCTGGTTCCTCGCGATGGCTGCGTTCTTCGGATTCGCCTTGCCGCTTTCAAACATCCTCGTTCCGATCGGTGTCTCGTACGCAGAGCGCCTCTACTACGCGCCGAGCTTCGGAGTCGCGCTCTTGATCGCGATGTTGATTTCGGCCACACCGCGCGTGACGTGGGCGTGCATCGCGTTTTTCGTCCTGCAAGCCGTGATCGCCGTCCTGCGAGCACCACAGTGGAAAGACGACGCGACCATTCGTTTGGCGGATGTCGCGAGGCAAGCGTCCAGCGTCAACCTGCAGCTCTATGCCGCCAACACGCTGATGATGCGGCGTACCGAAGTGGATAGTAGGAAGGCGCTCGAACACGTTCGTGCTGCGATTGCACTCGACGGACAGAGCGCAGTTGCGTGGGCGGCCATGGCCGCGATTCAATCCGGAGCCGGCGCGTTCAAAGAAGCAATCGGGTCGCTCGAGCTCGCACTGCGTGCCGAACATCTGGCCGGTCACCACGCCGAGGACCGCCTTTGGGTCAACCTCGGGAATCTGCGACATGCGCAGGGGGACACGGACAAGGCCGTCGATGCGTGGGCCCGTGCTCTGGCCGTGAGCCGATACTGCGTCGACGCGTTCGTTGCGCTGCGTGCACGTCGTGACGAGGGTGCTATCGACTCTGCAACGTTGGACAGGCTCATCGAGAGCGCTGCGTCTCGGGACGTTGGGCCTCGGCTGCTCGAGATCTGGGATGCCTACCGGGTGTTGGCGAAACCGATCCAGGGCGATGGGTGGGACACGCTTCGGCGTGTGCGCGAAGCTCTGCCGCGCGGCGTGTTCGCAGATCCGCTCCGCAAACTCATCGACGCCGAACTGTGAGCCTGAGGCTCGAAGGCAGGTCAGTCCCGAGCGCGTTCGAGTTCGACGAAGCGCTCGAGCGTCTCACGAATGCCGTCTTCGAGCGTCGTCTTCGGAGCGTTCGGGTACGCACTCGCGAAGGCGCTGCCGTCAATCGCGCCGGGAATCGGAAGTGCCGGTCCATCGATCGTGATTCGGTCTGCCGTGTCGATGCCCATCTCGCGTGCCGTGGCACCGACGATGTCGACGAACTTCTCGACGGTGACGGAATGTCCCGACAAGTTGTAGACGGGAGCGCCGTCGGGGCAGGCGTCCACGCATGCGAGGAATGCCGCAGCACAGTCGGCGACGTAGAGGAAGTCGGTTGCGCCCGAGAACGAGATCGTCGAAGGGTTTCCACGAACGAGCTCACGCATCGCCGTTGTCGGCCCACTCGTCAACCCTTGGTCGCGACCGACGCCATAGACCGTGAGTGGGCGCAGGCCTACGCTTCGGACTCGATCATCGGTCCAGTAGATGCGTGCATTGCCTTCATTGGCCCGCTTGAAGACACCGTAGTGCGTCGAGGGCTCGAGCACGGAGGCCTCGTCCGGCGCCGCTGCGAGGTCATCCTCAGGAGGCCCGTAGACTGCAGCGGAGCTCGCGTACACCACGCCGTCGAGTTGAAGCCGCTTGGCGACTTCGAGCACGTGAATCGTGCCAAGGACATTGACGAGCGCGCCGCGTGCGGGGTCCGCCTTGCAGAAGGGAACCTGCAATCCGGCAAGATGGACGATGCGGCGTGCGCCGTGCGTGCGTACGGTGTTCTCGAGCGCAGCGAAGTCCGTGATGTCCCCGTCGACGAACACGATTTCGTCCAGACGCTCGCCGAGCAGTTCGCGCAATCTCCGCGGGTCACCGGGCAGGTCGAACACGACGGGGACATCGCCTCGGTCGACGAGAAGCTTGGTGACCCACGCGCCGATGCACCCGAGGGCCCCGGTCACGATGTAGTGATTCGTCATGGCGCGATACGGTAGAAGGTCCGCGCGTTCGTGCCGAAAAAACCGTCGCGTTCGTGCTCGGACCAGTCGCGGGTCCAGGCGTCGACGAGCTCGACGACTTGCGCGTAGTCCCGTGCAGCCAGCAAACAGACGGGCCAGTCCGAACCGTACAGGAGTCGGTGGCGGCCGAAGGCGTCTTCGACGACACCGAGCGCGCGCGCGAAGTCCTCGGGCTTCCACGTGTGCCAACGGGCTTCCGTGACGAGGCCGCTGACCTTGCACGTCAAGTGTGGAGATGTCGCCGCGAGCTGACGGATGTCCTCCTCCCAAGCATCGAAGACGAGGGGAGTCGGCGCGGCAATCGGCGGCTTGGCAATGTGATCGAGAACGAACCTGTGCTCGGGAAAACGTTCGACGAACTTGCACGCGGCGTGCAGCTGGCGCGGATAGACGAGGATGTCGTAGCTGTACCGAGTTTGTCCGAGCGCCTCGATCCCTCGGCAAAAGTCGGTCCTCAGCAAGAAGCTGTCATCGATCTCGTCTTGCACGATGTGCCGGAAGCCGACGAGCTTCGAGCGATCGTCGTAGCGCTTCAGCGCTTCTTCGACGTCCGCGCGGCGCAAGTCGATCCAGCCGACGACGCCTTGCACGAACGGATGTTCGTCCGCGACCCTGAGCAAGTCCGTCGTCTCACGATCGGACTGTGCAGCCTGCACCGCGATGCATGACGAGAACCCGCTCCCAGCGAGTTCTTCTTGCAGGTCCAGTGGGCCGAAATCCCGACGGAGGACGGACATCGCTGGCGTGATCCAAGCGTGCTCGCGAGGGTCGTAGCGCCAGAAATGCTGATGCGAATCGAGGCGACCTGCGGGGCGTGATTCGGTGCTCACTTTGGAACCGCGAGCATCAACTCGTTGCTGAGTTCGACGCCGCGGCTACTGATGAGTAGCGCCTGCACCGGAAAGACGAGCCCTTTCATTCGTGCATCATTGGGCACCAAGTGCGGGTAGAGGGCGATGCCCGCGTTGGTCTGATACGTGACCTGGAGGATGAAGATCGTATTGGGGTCCAGATAGAGCGTGCCGACCGGTGTCGTCGTCTCGATGCGCTGGAGCGCAAGCATGTGGACCGCGTAGCCATCGTCCGCAACGAGCTGAAAGAGCGCGAGCTGGCCGATCCTGTCGATGCCACGCTTGATGTAGCAGGGCGTCTCGACGTCCGTCGAGAGGGACCGGAGATGAGGATCGACGCGTGCCGTCAACCCGATGGCTTCGTCCAAACTGCCGGGGTCGCCGTACAGCACGTGATCGAACAAGCCGCGGGCGACCATCATCGAACGCGCGAAGACCTCGAGGGCAACCGGGAGCTTGCTGTTTGCCCACGACACGACGGTCGCGTGATCGCCTTCGTCGTCGAACAGGTACGCGAACTTGAGGACCTTCGTGTTGAGGTTGTCGTAGATCGGTAGTCCGTGCTTGTCCCAAGGTGTGATCTTGTCGCCGACCCCACCGGCGACACCGAACGGGACGTTGACCTTGGGGCCGGAACTCGCGGTGTATTTGCCATCGACGCCG
>JAGQQW010000206.1 GCA_020426005.1 Planctomycetota bacterium
CCCACCTGCCCCGCGCCTCTCCAAAGCCCTCGCGTCGGTCGGTCGCCGCGTGACATCAGTATCGCGGGGGGCGACCGGCGCGAGGGTGACGAGAGCCGGCGGCAGGTCCGCCCCCGCGCTTCTCGGAGCTCGGGCGTTTCGTTGCCGCAAGACCGCGAGTCCCCTCATGATGCGCGCATGGTGTTCCGATCTGCTCGCGTTCTCGCTACCGCGATCCTGTTGCTCGGTGTCCAGGGCACGCTCGAAGGGCAGGATGCTGCCGACGACCTCGTTGCGCGCGCCGCGACGACGCTGCCGCATGCGCGCCAGCTGGCGTGGCACTCCGACGAGTTCATCGCGTTCGTGCATTTCGGTCCGAACACGTTCACGGGGCGTGAGTGGGGAACGGGCACCGAAGATCCCGCGATCTTCGCTCCAACGGACCTCGACACGGATTCGTGGTGCGAGGCGATGGTCGCGGCCGGGATGAAGAAGGTCATCCTCACGGCGAAGCACCACGATGGATTCTGCCTCTGGCAGACACGCTACACGAAGCACTCGGTCGCCTCGTCGCCTTGGCGAGGCGGCAAGGGTGATGTCGTGCGGGACCTCGCGGCTTCGTGCCGTCGCTACGGCATGAAGCTCGGTATCTACCTCTCGCCCGCGGATCTCTATCAGATCGAAAACGCAGCGGGGCTCTATGGTAATCGCAGCACGTACCGCGAACGCGAGATTCCACGACCCGTCGATGGACGGCCGTTCGCGAGCACGAAGTCGTTCCGGTTCGTCGTCGACGACTACAACGAGTACTTCCTCAACCAGCTCTTCGAGTTGTTGACCGAATACGGCCCGATCGACGAAGTGTGGTTCGACGGTGCGACGCCGAAGAGCAAGGGAGGTCAGCGATACACGTACCAGGCTTGGTACGCCTTGATCCGCGATCTCGTGCCGGATGCCGTCATCTTCGGACGCGGCCCGGACATTCGTTGGTGTGGGAACGAATCCGGCAAGACTCGAGACACGGAATGGAACGTCATCTGCGTCCCGGGGCCGATCGAGTCGCACACGTGGCCGGACTTGACCGGGGAGGACCTCGGGTCCCTCTCGAAGCTCCGTGAAGGCATGCAGAAGAGCGGCGTGCTCCACTATCACCCGGCGGAGACGGACACTTCGATTCGCCACGGTTGGTTTTGGCGGGACGAAGCGCAGCACGTGAAGTCCGCCGCGGAGATCCTCGACATCTGGAACCGGACGGTCGGAGGCAACTCGGTGTTCTTGCTCAACATCCCTCCGAATCGCAGTGGACGCTTCGCCGAGCGCGACGTCGCGGTTCTGCGTGCAGTCGGACGTTCGATCCGGGAAACGTACGCGACGAACTTGGTGCACGCCGTATCGGGTGGTGGAGAGCGGCAAGGTGTGCGCGTGACCGCGAGTTCGGAGGACGCTGCGGCCCCGGCGGCGCTTGCCATCGATCGGGGAGCAACGCGCACGCGTACGTGCTGGATGCCTGCGAAGGCACCACGCACGGACGACCCCGCGACGTGGACGATTCGCTTCGAGGAGCCCGTGACGTTCGATCGCGTCGTGTTGCAGGAAGACCTCGCAGGGCATTCGCAACGCATCGCGCGGTTCGCCGTCGACGTGATGGAAGAAGCGGACGGCGTGTGGCGTGAGATCACCACCAAGACGACGATCGGCTACAAGCGCATCCTGTGCACGCCGAGCGTCACGACTCGTGGAGTGCGCGTGCGCATTCTCGAGTCACGGCTCGCGCCGACGCTCGCCGACATCGGTCTGTATCTGAGTGTCCCGCTCGTGTCGTCCGACGAACAGCAGGACAGCCGCGGCAAGGAGCACGAGAAGCACGATCCATAGGCGCGGCTCCTTCGCACGGAGCATCGTTCCGAGTTCTCTCGTGAGTGGCAGGACGCCGAACGACTTCGACGCTGCCAGGCGTTCCCCGTTGGCGCCGAGTGCTTCGAGTGTGAATCGCGGACGTGGGTCGGCACCGATCTCGACTTGCGGCCAGAGTTGTTGCAGGACATTGGTCGGGCTGCCGTGCAAGCCGTCGGGTGTCGCAAGCAACAAGGAGCGCAGCGATGCGCTCGCGCCATCTCCGTCCGCATTCGTCACCGGGATCGTGGACCGCAACCAACCGAAGCAGCCGAACGTCGTCACGCGCAGCGCCGCCGCTCGAGAACATCCGGGTGCCGCGAGACGAATCGATGCGTCTCCGCCGTCTCGAAGCGACTCGAGGCCCCGTTGGTCGAGTCGAGGGCCGTCGTAGGTCGCAGTCCCGTTTCCGAAGGCTGCAGCAGTGCGTTGCGACTCGATGCCGGGGAAGAGCGGGCGCTCGGGAAACACGAGTCGGTCTACGTCATCGAACGGCAGTCGGCCGAGGCGATCGACACCGACGTGGAACGAGCGGAAGCCCTCGATCGTCGCCGAGCACGGGAAGAGCCGTACCGAGTCGTTCGACGATCGGAGCTTCGATCGGAGTTCGTCACGAGCCTCCCGGATGCGAGCGCAGACGTCGCGTAGGGTGCGGCGTTCTTCTAGCACGCGCGGGACGTTTCCCGCGAAGAGCGCGAGCGGTGCTATTGGCCCTCCCGCGGCGAGTACGCTCGAGAGCGCTGCCGTCGGCAGATACTGATAGCGCTCGTCGCGCGACCCGTCGCCACCGGCGGCACCGGCCGTCGGCAGCGCACAGACGAGCCCTGCGAGGGCACCGAATGTCACGAGTCGTAGTCGCACAGTGCGCTTCCCGTCTCGCAGTACCGAACCCACGACGCATCCGGTCGCGACCGCGATGCACGCGATGCGTAGAGCCCACGGAAGGTCACGCGGCACGAGTGCACGGAATGCCTCGAAGGCCCGTGTCGGCGCCAGTACCGACTCGGCATAGCCTCCGATGCTCTCACCCAGAACGGCGAACCGCATCGCGAGGATGGCCGCGAGCATGAGTGCGTACGGAGCACTGGCACGACACGCGACACGCAGTCGCCCGGATCGCAGGATTGCGTGCAAGAACACGAGTGCCGGCACGACGAGAGCAAGCTCTTTCGTGCACGCAGCCGCGACGAATGCTGCGAGGCCAGGCACACGGTGTCTGCCGGTCGCGCGGCGTTCGAAACGCCGCATCTCGAGGAGCAGCGTCAGTAGTACGAAGAACGTACCGTGCGTGTCGACGCGACCGATCATCCACGAAACGGCTTCGACGTGACCCGGAAGCGTGACCCACCAGAGCGTCGCCGTGACGGCGACCATGCCCGGTACGAATCGCCTGAGGACGAGCCACAGCAGCGACGCACTCGCGACGTGCACGATCACGTTGTGCATCAGCGGCCAAAACGGCAGCGGTTCGCCGGTCGACGTTGCCGGTGCGAGCCACGTATCGAACCAGACCGACAACGTGATCAGCGGTCGGTGGAAGAGCGCGATGCGCTCAGCGCCTTGATACGGGCCGACGCAGTCGTGCAGCACGTGATCGAACGATCGGGACCACGCGACCGCGAGCCAGTCGTCGCTTCGCAAGTCGAGCCCTTCGGGCCACCAGAGCCACAGCGCGATGCACGCGACTGCGAATGCCGCCGCGCCTTCGACCCTCGAAACGCGTGGAGGTGTCGTGGCTCGATTCAGATGCTGACTCCGAGGATCGTGCCTTCGAAGACGATGCGCCCGTCGACGAACGCCTGAGTCGGGAAGCTCGCCATCTTCGAGCCGACCTTGTCGCGTTTGGCGACGAAGTACATCGTCGCCGGCGGAGTGACTTGTCCGCGGAAGCGAACTTTCTCGAGCCCACCGAATCCGATCGTGATCCCTTCGAGCTCGGCCGTCTCCTTCCACAGCACGGTCGCCACTTGCGCCGCGGCTTCGGTCATCAGAACACCGGGGACCAAGGGGCGACCGGGGAAGTGTCCCTTGGCCCACCAGTCCTCCTCGTTCCACGCGCGTGTCGCCACGATGATCCCCGCGTCTTTGTCGAGGTGGCAGACGCGTTCGACCATCTCGAACTCGAAGCGCTGCGGGAGGTGATGGCGGATCCGTTCTCGCGGAACGAGGTCCGCCTCGACGTCGACGAGCGCAAAATCGACAAGAGCCTGTGGCATGCGGAAATCACAGCCAAGAAGCGCACGCGACGCAACGCTGTCGCCGTGAGTTCGGCGACCTTTCGCCCCCGGCTGCCGATAGTTGGGCAAGAACGAGAATCCACCGACAGGAGCCGACCTTGCCGAACCCTGGCGACGCCCGGAGCGGAGTGCAGTTCGACGATCCTTTACCGAACGAAGCGATGCGATCGACCGACGGTCGCGGATCCCAGCCGCATGGGCGAGCCTCGCCCCTGTCGCGGGTGCGTCTCGCGGTTACCGCGATCGTCGCTACGATCGCTTTGGTCGTGAGCTACGAGGAGATCTCGTTTCGCACCAAGCTCGACGCGATCCTCCTGACCTTGCCGCAGCGCGTCGCGTACGGCGAATCCCTTGATGTGTTGGCGGATGCGAAGCGCATCCACGAAGCGCATCCGTTCGCGCTCTCGCGAGCGACCGCATCGGTTCTCGGAACGAGCCTCATCGAAGCCGAGCGGATCGAGATCGGGGCGGCGGCTTCGGCAAACCGATTCGCGGAAGCCCGTCGTCGCATCGCGGTCCTCGCGGGGCTCGCGGATCGCAGCGAACAGAGCGCGATCGCGTCGCTCCGACAAACGGTCGAGCGCCGAGCGCAGGTTCTCGCGAACCTACGGCCGTGGATGCAGGGCGAAGGGGCGCAGCGTGCGTTCGTCTTCGACGAAGCGGATTCCGATCAAGTGCGCGAACTCTACGCGAGCCTGTCCGACGGCGGACGGGCCGGTGTGCGCCAGCGCTTCCTCGAACTCGGCACGCCGTCCGGCTTGCCGGCGTTCGTTGCATGCTATCTCGATGGAGAAGAGCAGCAGCCGACGATGACGTCGACATCGGAGTCCTCGACGATCGAAACCGTGGCCACGCTCGACGTCCTACGCAGCATGATCGACAAGCCGCATACGGTGACGTGGAAGCGCGCGCGGGACGCCGCCTACACGCTCGTCGTCGACGCGTGGCTCCAAGACGACCTCGCGAAGAGGGAGCGCGCGCGAGAGCTCTTTTCGCTCTTCGTCGAGGCTCCGGCCGTCCTACCCGAGACGCGGGAGCGCTTGCAGTCGCTCGCGATTCCACCGCGCTGACGGCGAGAAGCCCGGCCGAACTCGGGAGGGAAGCTGCCTGACCGCTGGTCACGGACGCGCCTTCACCGTCCCGGTTGCTCCCGAAATCCTCGGTGAATCCTGGTGTCAACGCAGAGGTGAGTCTCGGTAGGCGATCCTGACTTCGAGGCCCGTCGTGACCGGGCGACCCTCTTGCTCGGCGTACGGCATCGCGAATCTCGGCAGCGGCGGGCCGTCTTGCGGCGGTACGAGCCGAATCTCGCGCCCGCGGCTGATGCGGATGCGGTCTTCGTCGAGGCCACCGAAGTTCCTACGTGACGGTTCGTCGTAGGCGCGTGCCGGATCCGCGGGCAAGAACCCCATGCCTGGAATCTCGAATCGGACCCACGCGTCGGGGCCATCGAGTCGTAGCGGCACGTCCGCGACGGCGCCGAGCCTGAAGCCGTGTTCGACGTAGGCCGGGATCTGGATGCTGCGGAGAGCGCTGGTGAGCCAAACGCAGCGATCGAAGGCGTCCCGTGGTCCGTTCTCCACGATCGCCGTCAGGTTGCCGGACTTTCCGCCGAGGGACCCCGAAGTCTCGAGTTCGTCGACCGCCATGTCGAACAGGATTCGTGCCTTGCTCAGCGCCTCGGTCGTGCGCGTCGTGGCGAAGACCGCGGTCTTGCGAATCGCATCGAGTGGCGCCTCTTCGGTCGAGGCAAGCCACGGTGACGACGTCCGCAGGGCGCCGGTTTCGTGGCTGCGGCGCGGGGCCGTCGCGGCGAAGCGTCGTACGCTCACCGCGTACGACAAGCGCAGCGGCGGACTCCCTTCGAGGTAGAGGCTGCGGTTGCCGTATTCGTCGTAGCTCTCGGACGGGTTTCCGCCGCTGGCGAGAGGTTCGAGGCGTCCACACTCTTGGTAGTCGCCTGCGAGTGGCACCGGGACCCACAAGCGGACGTTCGTCGGTCCGAGCGAGGCCGGAACGACGACCTGCATCTCGAAGGTGACGTGTCGATCCTTGGCCGGCACGATCAGGGGTGCGTATCCACACGACATCAGCGACGTCGCGGCGCCTTGGAGGGCGATGAGGACTCCGAGCGGGCACAAGCGCATGTGGCCCGCGATGATATCGGTGGGAGGGTGAGAAGCGCCATTGTCGGTTGCGGAACGACCGACGCCGGCACATCGTTGCCGCGTATGTTCGGTGGAATCGCAGCTCGAGGCCGATTGCTCGTCGTCGCGGATGCGGCAGGCGAGGCGCGTTTTCACGTCTTCGATCTCGACGATCGACGACTTGCGTCTCGCTTCACGTTCGGTACGGAGGATCCGATCGACGTCGGTGGCATCTGCCTCGCCGAGGACAGTAGCTTGTGGGTTCCGGACACGACCGCGAATCGGATCCGCCGTTTCAGTCTGTTCGGGAACGAAGGTGGCGGGTTCGGTCCGCCGCCGCGTGCGGTGTTGCGAGATCGACGAGGTCTACTCGTCGCGCCGCGTGCGGTCGCGATCGATCGGTATGCGCGTCTGTGGGTCTGTTGTGGGGATCGATCCTGGGTGCACGGTCTGCAAGTCTTCGAGACGGATGGGCGCTTCGTTCTGAGTGTCTCTTCTCTCGGGCAGCGCGAGCGACGGTTCGGTCCGGCTGCGGGAGTCGTGATTCGCGGCGACGAGGTGTTCGTCGCGGACGCCGGGAACGACCTCGTGCAGTGTTTTCGTGACGACGGCAGCTTCGTCGGGAGTCATGCCCTCGGAGGGGGAGCGGGCCATCCCTCGTCGATCGCGGCGTGGGCGGACGGACATGCGGTCCTCGCACTCGAACCGACCGCGCGTGTCCTGCTCTACGATCGGAATTATCGCTTCGTTCGTGAACTCGTCGCACCGAAGGGCGAACCGCTGAGAGATCCCTCCGGAGTCGCCTGCCTCGGCGACGAACTCCTCGTTCTCGACCGCGATGCGTCGCGAGTGCGAAGCTTCGGGCTCGATGGCGCGTACCGCGAGACGATCTTCGACGCGCTCGAATGGTGACGTCGAGTCACACTACGAGTGCACTGCTTACAGCTGATCGAGACCGGAGTTCTTGACGTCGGACAGCAGTGCGTAGAACGTCTCGCTGTCGTCGAGCCCGAACGAGGCGAGCTTCTCTTCGTCGATGTCCGCGTCGGTGTGGTAGCACAGTGCGTTGGACGAAACGCTGTGCGCCATCGTGTTGGCGAACTGGAGGAGGAACGCGGCGCCGTCTACTTTCGGGTCGAGATCTGCGTCGTGGTGTTTTCCGATCGCGGTGCACAGGGTCGCGCTCATGTTCCAACGCTCGGCGAGTACACTGCCGACGCTCGCGTGCGTGAAGCCGAAGATGTCCATCTCCGACTCGTAGAGCGGGACCTTCTTGAGGCGGCTCAGCGTCACGGCGCGCAAGAAGCTGTCGCCCTCGGCCTCCATGAGCAACACCTTGCCGATGTCGTGCAGTAGACCCGCGGTGTAGGCCTCTTCGAGTTCGATCCCTGGATCGTCCGGAATCAGTCCCGCGAGACCGCGGGCAGCACGCGCCGTCTTGAGCGAGTGGTCCCAGAGCCAGTTCGCCGAGAGGGCCTCACCGCCTCGACCCTGGAAGTTCTCGAGAACGGTCGCCTGGACGACGAGGTTCTTGAGGATCTTGAGTCCGAGGATGCACACCGCATGCTGGATGTCGCTCACGGGCACGCGCAAGGCGTAGATCGACGAGTTGGCGAGGCGCAGGACCTTGGAGGCGATTGCCGGGTCCTTGACGATGACCTCTGCAGCCTCGGCGGCCGAGCCATCGGGATCGTTGACGATTTTTTGGATCTCGGCGAGTGTCGACGGGATCGTCGGAATCGTCACGGTCGATGAAATCAGTTCGTCGAGCCGTTCGGTCTGGGTCATCGTGGCGAAACCTCCTCGAAACCGGGCCCGACACTGACGGACCTGGATCGTTGCCGTTTCGCCCTATCGACAGGCAGCACCGCCAGATCTGAGACGATCTCGTGCGGTCGCTAACGCCGGTGGTTCCACGCGACCGTGAGGTAGCGGGAGTTCTCGATGTGGTCTGCACTCTCGAGGACGGAGGCGGGCAAGGATTCCACACGTGTCTGCATTTCCATCACGTGCGCGAGTTCCTCGGCCATCGCGCCGGCGAGCGGGCCTGCCGGGATGTCGAGGGCGCCACAGAACTCCTGACCCGGAGGACGCGCGAGCACGATCGAACCGTGGTGCAAGAAGCGCCCTCCTCGCCGACGCTGCGCGGACCCCACGGTCTTGCGCCCTTCCTCGTCGACGAGGTCCAAGCCGACGACGGACTCGAAGCACCAGCGCGAGTCGTGTCCGTTCGGTGAGCCGGGGCACAGCGTTCGACCAAAGCGCGCTGCAGCGCGCCGGATGCAGTCATGAACCCTCGAGTAGCTCTCCTCGATCGAGGTCGGCAGGAGGTCGAGGCCACCGACGAACGCGAAGGTGAGTTCGCGCTCGTGCCAGATCGCGCCGCCGCCCGTGCAGCGCCGCACGACGGGTATCCGGTCCTTCAGGTCGTCGAACGTGCTCGCTCGTTGGAAGTAGCCGAGCGAGACCGTCGGCGGTCGCCACGCATAGAACCGCAGCCAGGGTGACGTGAAACTCTCGTCCGCGTCGAGGAGCGCCTCGTCGATCGCGAGATTGGCCGTGCCGTTCCGCGGCGCGTCGTGGACGACGCGGAGGATGCGATGCGCGGTCAGTGTTCTTCGCTTGCGGCGTGCTTGTCGTATGCCGGACCGTCGAGCAGTCCTTCGAGCTGAGACACGTCAGAGGGACGGACCTTGATCATCCAACCGTCACCGAAGGCGTCTTTCTTGAGGATGTCGAGATCGTCCGCGAGTTCTTCGTGCACCTCGACGACTTCGCCATCGCAGGGCGCGACGAGTTCGGAGACTGCCTTCACCGACTCGATCTCGCCGAACGCCTCGCCCTGCTTGCACGAGCTGCCCTTGTTGGGTAGGTCGACGTAGACGAGGTCGCTCAACTTCTCGACCGCGATGTCGGTGATGCCGACGACGACCAGGCCGTCCTGTGACAGTGCCCATTCGTGAGTCGTCTGATACTTGCGATCGTTCGGGACCATGCGGTGCTACCTCGGTGTTCTCAGTTGTCCAGTTGTCCGAAAAGCCAGGAACTCAGAAATGAAGTCGATCGGTGCGCCGATCAAGTGCGCTTGTAGAACGGAAGTGCTCGAAGCGTTGCCGGTTCGTCCTTGTCGCGCACACGGAACGCGACTTCGTCGCCGACGTTTGCCGTGTTCGCGTCGACGAAGACCGTCGCGATGTTGCAGTCGAGCACAGGGCTGAAGGTGCCCGACGCGACCTTCCCGATCACCGCTCCGTCCCGCACGATTTCGTAGCCCTGGCGGGGAACTCGCTTGCTCGTCGTCTCGAGTCCGAGCAGGTTCCGTGCCGGGCCGTCGGCGTTGACGCGTTCGAGTACCGTTTCGCCGATGAATCCCGTGCCGAGCTTCACGGCCCAACCGAGGCCTGCCTCGTACGGGTTCGTGTCGTCGTCGAGTTCATGCCCGTAGAGAGCCATGCCTGCCTCGAGCCGAAGCGTGTCGCGTGCGCCGAGCCCGATCGGTTCGAGTTGTCGAGGCTTGCCGTGTTCGAGCAGCTCTCGGAAGACTCGCCCCGCCTCGTTCGCATCGAAGTAGAGCTCGAAGCCGTCCTCGCCCGTGTAGCCGGTGCGCGAGATGCTCGCGGGGATGCCGCACGCTTCTCCGTGCGCCCATTTGTAGTAACCGAGCTTCGAGAGGTCGATCGAGACGAGGGGATCGAGAATGGCTTCGGACGCAGGCCCTTGGAGCGCGATCATCGCGAGTTCGTCACTGTGATCGGCGACATCGCAGTCCATGCCCGCAGCATGTTGCTGCATCCACGCGAGGTCCCGCTCTCGGTTGCCGGCGTTGACGACGACGAAGAAGTCGCTCGGCGTGACCGGGTCCCGG
>JAGQQW010000207.1 GCA_020426005.1 Planctomycetota bacterium
CATGGGTGGAATGGGCGTTATGGGAGGCATGGGCGGCATGGGTGGAATGGGCGGCTTCTGAGCCGACCACCGACTCCGCACTTCCGTACCGGCGTTACGCCACGCCACGAGTGAAGAGGGCAGCACGCACGTGCTGCCCTCTCTCAATTCCAGAAGTCGGACCTCTCGGAACATCGCGGTCGCCCCCGTAGTCTCTCGGGCATGACCGAGTCGTCGTCCGCAACTTCCCGCCTCCTGCTCGTCGTCGGCGCCGCGATCGGTTTCGTCGTCGTGTTCTTGTCGTACGGGATGGTTGCCACGCTGCCGCGGGCACCGGGCGATTGGCTGTGGAACGGAGCGATCTCCGTCACGAACGATCGGATCGCGGTTGGCGGTCCGGTGTTCGACGCAGTCGTGCGCGGACTCGACATCGCGGCGATGACGCAGGGCGTGCAGCGCTACGTGCTCGCGCTCGGTGGCGCAGCGCTGGTCCTCGCACTGTCGGTCCTCCTGTGGATGCGCCGCACCGATGGGGTCACGGGCATCGGGCTCATCGCGACTGCCGGCTTCTTACCGCTCGCCCTGACGGATCCGAGTGAAGTGCTCGATGCACCACGCCTCTGGGGCCTGGCTACGGTCGCGTGGGGATTCGTCCTCGTGCGAGTCCTGCGGATACGCACGCTCGTCACCGCCGTCGTTGCGGGCGGGTTCCTTGGCGCGTCCGCCGTGCTCGTCGCCGGCGTAACGCTCGGGATCGGCGCACTCGTCTTCGCTTTCGGTTGTGGAACGGTCGCCTGTTCTTCGCGGATCGAACGCACCGCATCCGGCTCGAGCTTCGCGCAGCAGCACGCTTCCCACGCTGCCGTCTCGTGGTCGCAGGTCGTCACGATGGTTTGCGCGGCCGGCCTCGTCGCCGCCGCCCTTCGCATCACGGTGATCCATGCTGCGGGATTCGATGCGCTCCACTGGTGGGCAGACGCGACACCGCGGACGGACGCTCTGACGAACCCGAGTGCACTCACGCTGCGCTCGTACTCCGTCGAGGTCTTGGCCGCGATCGTCGGGGTCACCATCGTGCTCGCATCGTCGCCCGTCGCGCGCGTGCTCGCGACTCTGACGACACTCGTGGCCATCGGTCTGGCCGCCCAGGCCAAGACCATGCTGCACGCGCACCGCTCGATCCTCGAACGGGATGCAGCGCGCCTCGAAACGTGGACGACGACGCGCACGTGGTCGGTCGTTCCCCACATGCTGCTCAACGTTCCGTTGCACGTGCGCCCACAGATCGTCGCGAACAGCGGCGGCTTGTCGGCACTGGCGCGCCACGAGTCCCTCGAAACGCTCGATTTCGGCAAGCAACTTCACCTCCCGCTCGCGTGGTCCGAAGCCGCGCCGTCGACGATCGTCGTGCGATGGAGCGCGGACGGCCCGGTCGGCACGACGTTCGGGGAACTCCTCGATCTCCCACCGCTCCCGTTGGCGGCATTCGCCAAGGAAGCGGCCGTATGGCGGCCTTTGTCGCCACACGAACGGCTCGCGGCAGGGTCGCTGGAGACCGCCTTCGCGGATTCGATCGAGCCCGCATCAGACGAGCATGCATCGCCTGCTCGACTCCAAGCGTACGAGTCGGACGACGGATCGACCGTCGTCGAGTGCGAACTCCAGCATGAGCGCCGTGTACTCGTGATCGCTCCTCCGACTCGTCGCCGATCGATCGACGAGGACTTCCTGCGTCACGGTCTCGAGGCGTCGGCGACCGCCACGACGATCGACGTGCGTGGCGCTCCGGTATCGAGCGAGATTCCTGGCATCGGAGCCATCGTCGCAGTCACGGCCGGCAAGCACACGATTCGCATCGCTCGCATTCGCGATCGCTGATCGCTTGACCGCTCCTCAGGTCGATCGACCGACGAGTGCGGCAGGAACACGCAACGTGCGACTCAGTCGCTCGAATCGTGACGTCGAAGGGGCGCGACGTTGGCTCGTTTCGGCACGCGGTACTTCGACCGTGAATCGTGCGCCACCGAGCGACGGCGATGCGGCGCACGAGATCTTCCCACCCATCCGCATCACGAGTTCGCGACAGATCGCGAGACCGAGACCGGTCCCCTCGGGCTTGTCGGTGAGGTCGTGGCTGCCCTGGGAGAACTTCTCGAAGATCGTCTCGACCTGCGCTGCCGGAACACCCGGGCCCGTGTCCTCGAACTCGACGCGAATGGAACGCCGCTCCTCGTCCTCGTGAGCGCTGATGCGCAAGGTGCCCCCCTGCGGCACGAACTTGCACGCGTTCGCGACGATGTTGGAGAAGACCTGGTGGATCCCGTCGCCATCGACGGAAGCGAGCGGCAACGTCGGGTCGATGAAGAGCTCGACGTCCATACTCTTGACGACGATCGACGCCGCAAGGACAGCGAGCACGTCGTCGAGGATCACCGCGAGGTCGTGAGCCGCGAGTTCGAGACCACGACGATCGGTCTCGACGCTGTTGAGGTCGAGCAAGCCATCGACGAGCCTCGTGAGTCGATCCGACTCGGTCTGGATGATCTGCAAGAACTCCATCCAAACTTCTTCGCCGTCCGAAGGCGAGAGCTGCATCAAGAGCTCGGTGAACGAGCGAATGGACGTGAGCGGCGTCCTGAGTTCGTGCGATACGGAAGACAAGAAGTCCTCCTTCATGCGTCGCACCTCGTAGGCCTTCGTGCGATCGACGAACACGAACGCGACACCAAGCATCGACTCGTCGACGTCGATGCGATCCCGGCGCAAGGGATTGATCGAGACGTCGAACACACGTCCGTCATTCTCGAGCGCGGTCACACGAACAGGAGACCCCGTGCGCACGGCGGCGAGCTGCCCTTCGACGAGTCGAACACGCATCGGCTCGGGCCACTCCATGAATCGCTTCTCGTCGGGTGCATGTTCGTCGAGTCCGAACATGACGACCGCGCTCGGATTGGCGAAGACGCGATTCCCGCTCCCATCGACGACGACGACCGCTTCGTCGATCGAGCGGAACACCGTGTGGATCCGTTCGAACGCGCTCTCCATCTCGATGAGACTGGCTCGACTGCTCTGATCACGGTCGATGATTCGAGACGCGGCAACCATCAGGTCGGACTCGAGGAGTCGCACCTCTTCGCAGGCACCTGCGATCGGTGCGTCGTTCGAGTCACGACCGAGCGCGGGGATCCGGTGCCGTAGCTCTTCGATCGGCCCTCGCACCCGTCGGCCGAGGAACCACATGATCATCAACATCGAGGTGAGCGCGCCGATGAGCGTTGCGATCCCGCCGGCGTCGAGAAGCGATGGTTCGTCGAGCAAGACCTCGAGCGTTCCACCGTTCTCGAGTTGCAGCACCCGCGGCGGTCCGCCATCCCGCGTACTCGCCTGCGGAATCGCTTCGATCACATCTCCGCGATTCGCACGCAGTCGAATGCCGCGCACGTGCCCGAATCCGGTCACGACGGCAGTAGCCAAACCACGGAGTTCGTTCCGCTCACCGCTGACGAGCGCGCGATCCGCCTCGACGCGCAAGCGCTCCATGAGCGCTTCTTCTTTCGTTCCCGAGCCGTCGACGAACCGTGGCACGACGAAGATGCAGAGCACCCCCGCCACGATGCCCGCTTGGGCCACGGAAGCGTAGAGACCGCGGGACCAACCCATGTCATGGACGACTGTTTGGAGAATGTGAGGCGAACGCGAGAACCGCGAGATGGGCCATGCTCGAACCGTCGACAGTGCGGCACGCGCCGCTTGAGCCCTCCCCATCGACATGCTGGCCGCCGACGCGGGCTCCGCTCCCAACCCGTTGCGACACAACGCCATCTGCGACTTGTCCACCACCCCGCCGAGGTGCAGAATTCGTCGATCGTGCGTGAGACGTCCAAGAAATTGGACAACGACCTACTCGCCATCCTGACGGCGGCGACGGGCCCGATGTCCGTGCTCGCCCTCGGGGGTGCCCTCCGCGATGCATCCGGCATCGTCGATCGTGCAACGCAACTCGAACGAGATGGCCGCATTCGGCGCTCCCGCGAAGGCCTCTGGATCGAAGAGCCAGAACGCAAGCGCCGGTACGGCAAGCTCAGCGAGCGGCGTCGAACGTTCGCACACTCGATACTGTCCGAGTTCGCCGACCTTCCCGAACAGCGCGCGTGGCATGCCCTCCGGTCCGGTGACGAAGCTCGCGCCTTGCTCTTGCTCGACACGCTGACGCCGCCGTCGACGCGCCCCGATCTCGAGATCGAAGTGCGAGAGCACTTCTTGACCCAGAGGCTCGGACGTGCGGCAGAGAAACGAATGCGATTCGCGCTCGCCCGCGCGCACTACGCGAACGATCAGATCGAAGCCGCGGCGCGACAGCTCACGCTGCTCGGGGCACCGCGTTCGCGCGACCCCGAACTCAGGTTCGCCTGGGCTCGCGTACTGCACCGTCAAGGAAAGTACGCCGAGTCTCTCCGCGCGACGACGCTTCTGCACGAGCGCTCGCGCTCGGACGCGATCGCTGCGGACGTATTGGACCTGCACGCTCGCAACCTCCTGCTGCTCGGACGCGGGCGACACGCCGTCGACGTGTTGACTCCACGCCTACGACGACCGGGCCCCGATGCCCGCAACGAAGAGCTGCGCCTCCACCTGACTCTCGACCGCTGCGCTCGCGAAAGTCGCGTCGAAAGCGGCGCTCGCCAGAGGACCCTCGATCTCGCGCGCGTGGTGCGTGAAGCTCGTCGACGCCGCGACGACGAATTGGTCGCGAGCGCGGCGTTTCGGGTCGGCGTTGCACTCTCCGACGACGATGCCCACGAGCGTGCACTTCGTTGGCTCGAGCGCGCACTGCGCGCTCAAATCGCTCGTGGGGACGAGTATCGCTCGGCCGAGATCGAGAACAGCATCGCCGTGCTCCGGCACAAACTCGGTCACGTCGTCGAAGCGCGTCGCACGTACGAGAGCGCGGCTGCCAGGCTCCTGCGACTCGGCGAATCGCGTCCCCTCGCGATGGTGCGGCTCAACCTCGCAGACCTCCTGATCGACCTGCTGGACGGCCCCGGCGCGCGCTCCGCGATCCTGTTCGCGATCGCGACGCTGGACGAAGGCGTTCTTCGGTTCAAAGCAGAACTCATGCTGCTCGATACGGGGCTCGAACACGGAGCTGCAGCCGATCTCACGCTCGCACGTCTCGACGAGTTGCAGACAGAATCGGAGTACGAACGCCCCGCCGTGCTCGCATACGCCGACATGCTCCGTGCGCGCGCGCTCGCGGCACTCGGACAACGTCGCGAAGCAGCAACCACGTATCGACGCGCTGCGAATCGCTACGAGAGCGTCGGGCGCCGAGCATCGGCGTCTTCGGCATGCGCGATGGCTGCTGCACTCCAGGACGATGTGGTCGAAGCACGACGCATCCTCGCTCGTGCGCTCTGGCAATCACGACCGACGCCACCACTCGTCGTCGAAGTCGCGCGACGCGCGCTGAGTGGCCGCAGTCAACCTTGGCGAACACGCATGGCAGCACTGCCGCTCTTGCAGCGCCGCGCTGTCGAACTCGAACGAGATCTGACACGACTCGTACGCGGGGACCAAGTGAGCTCGATCACGGGCGAGCGTGCTCATGCGGCACTCGCTCGCTTGTTCGCCACCACACCGAGAGGCGTTTCGCTCGAACTCGACGCGTTCTGTGACGAGCATCTCGGCGCCCGAAACTACATCCTGATGCGGCGCGGCCCGGTTGGACGCTACGTCATCGTCGCGGCACGAAACCTCGACATCGAGCACGGCTTGCATCCAACCGACACGGTGGCGAGCCACCACGCCTGCGAGGGACGGCACTTCGTGTTCGTGATGCAGGAGCCGGACGTAGAACGCCGCTTCGGTCAGCGAGAAACCACGCTTGCTCGCACCCTCGTCGACCTTTGTGACGAGCGTGAGGAGGCGTCCGTGGGCTTGCACGATCCGGCACCGACGCCCACCACCGAATCACGAACGCCAAGGGCGACACAACCTATAGCATCGCGCCACCGACCGAGCGGGCACAGCAGCTCGATTCGCGAGGTGCGCAAGCGAGCTCGCTTGCTCGGGCGTTCGCTCCTGCCTCTCACGATTCTCGGTCCCCCCGGCAGCGGCAAGGACCGCCTCGCACGCTACGTGCACGAATGTTCGGACCGGGCGAAGGGACCGTTCGTGATCGTCGATTGCGCGTCGTTTCCCGAGCAACTCGCCGAGGCACAGCTCGTCGGTCACGATCGCGGTGCGTTCACCGGTGCCGAAGCCAGCCGACGCGGGCTCCTGCAACTCGCTTCGGGCGGCACGGTCGTCCTCGACCACGTCGACCGCCTCCCGCATCGAGCGCAAGCGCTCCTCCTGAGGGTTCTCGAGACCGGAGTCGTGCGCCCGCTCGGATCGTCGACCGAAGTCCCGGTGCAGCTGCGAATCATCACGATGACGCACGAGTCTCTGCGCCACTACGTCGACCTCGGTCACCTCCGTACCGAACTCGGGTGGCGACTCGCCGGCGCGACTCTCCAGATGCCGCCCCTCTGCGAACGGAGGGACGACATCGCCATCCTCGTCCGCGAGTTCATTCGGGAAGAGAATGCCGAGCGCATGCGCGCCGTCGTGCCCGACGTGATCCTCGCTCTCCGGAACGAGCCGTGGACGGGCAACCTCGTCGAGCTCCGCAATCGCGTGCGGCGCGCTCTCCTTCTGACTGCGGAAGACGAACCACTCGGGACGGCGTTGCTCGAGGCCGACACGAGTGGCCCAGCGCACATTCCCGAGGATGCCGGTCGATCACCCAAGGTCGCGACGGACAGTGCGGCGAGGATCCCGAACGCGCCGTTGCGCGATCACCTACGACTCGTCGAGCGGAGCCTGATCGCCGAGGCACTCGACGCACACGATGGTCACCGCGAATCGAGTGCACGTCATCTCGGTATCTCGCGACGTTGGCTCCAAAAGCGCATTCGCGAGCTCGGCCTGCAATAACGTTCTTCGCGTAAGATCAGCGAACCCTCGGCAGCAGCGCCGATCGAACGCTGGCAAGGAAAAACGCCCGGAACCTCAATCGCATCGGAGTCGCTGCCGATAAGCGTCGCAATCGCGGAGCGACTCATGATGAACCCCATTCCTAGCGTGTCCCGACTCGCCTTGGGCGTTGCCGCCTGCTGTGGCTTCGCTCTCCTTCGCCAAGTCACGACGGCACAATCGACGAACTCGAACGCCGTGCAGATCTGCGGCACCACCATCGAGTTCGGCGGCGTTCCCCCGGTCATCGACTTGGTCAGCGCCGTCACGCCCCGCATCGGACTTTCGGGCGCGAGCTCGATGACGCTGCCCACCATCTCGAGCACGAGGCGCGTCCTGCGATTCGGCTACGAAGCCGAGGGATGGAACTCCCATCTGAAGATCGGTGACGATCGAGATCCGATTCACGGCTTCAAGCACATGATCGAAATCGATGGCACGGGAACCGTGAGCCTCAGCGGCTGCAAGAAGACCGTGTCGATCGTCCCACAACAGCATTACGAGTTCACGTTGTCGTGGACCTGGACGAATACCGGCCTCTTCGTCGATACGCTGCTCGTCGATGACGGCACGACCACGACCGAGCTGCGCAGCGGCGAGTATCGCGCAGGAAACCAGGGCCAGGAACTTCGCTTCGAACACTCCGGCACGGGCATGGTCTGGCTCGATTCGATCTCGATCGCCCCGCAGTGACCGATGCCATGGGGGCTTCACGTCGGCCCTCACGATGAGAACGATCGTTCACATCGAATGCGCCCCGCCGCGACTCGCCCCGTACGCGGCGACGGCAATTGTGACCTAAATCGTTGCCGCATAGCGACTTCGCTTGCCGATCGCTTTTTCGCGAGGCCGTGGCACGCCATTTGGTCTTCCCTCCAGTCCGCAGCAGGGCACTCCGGAGGCAACCGCCGACGTGAGTGTGCGGAGAGAGAGAGTCTTCGGTGCGAACTCGTTCGGGCCGGAGGGATTTGGAAACCAGAGACGTGATGGCAAGCACCCTCGGGTGCGGTCCTCACAACCCCGCCGCTTCCGAGACAGGCACGCAGGGCTCGCGCAGTTGGTCGAATGGAGGACCGCACGAGCACACGGAAGCGGTGGTTGATGGCGATCGGTAGGCAGACGATGGCCGTCATCCCCCGGGGGGGCGATCCGGGAAGCAATAGGCAGGGCTTCCCTCCATTCGGATCGCCCTCTCACCTCTTCGCAGGCGACTCAGGTCCACTGGTGTGGCGCGCCGATACCGCTTGCATGGAATTCCAAGCGGTCAAGCCCGGCCAAGGGGTCCCGCGCTCACGACCGTGGCGGGGCCTCGTCCAAGCCACGGCGATCCTATGCTTCGCCGTCGTCGCGACGTTCGGCGCCTTCGCGTGGATGATGCGCGACAGCCTGCGCACGAAGTCCATCCAGACGGCACTCGACGACATGAATGCGATCGTCGACTTCGGCAATGCTGCCATCGGCACGTACGCGGGCGACTACCCGGCCAGGTTCCTTTCGGACTCGACGCATCCGATCGGCGCAGGCGCTGGACCGTTTCCGCAGTCGCTGACTTCGCTGCCCGGCGAAGGGAATGGCCCGACCACGAAGGCGCTTCCCGCTGTCGATCCGTGGCAACGCAGCTACCTCCTCGAGCTCGTACGCAATCGCGACACGGACAACGTTCAGCTCCGCTGCCTGTCCGCTGGCCCCAACGGCATCGTCGAGACCGAACCGACGCACACCGCCCCCTCCGGGGACGATCTGCTCCTGATCCGTAGCAACGGCACGAAGCGCTGACACCTGGCGCCGCCCGGAGCGCCGCAGCGGCTACAGAAGACCACGAGCGGCACCCGATAGACCCAGAGTCTCTCCGGTCACCGTGCACGACGGCCGCACCGGAGCCCTGCTTCGAGAACTCGCTGGATCGCCATGCTCGACTGCACGAATCATCCTGCCTCGTCCACTCTTCTTCGCCGCGCTTTGATCCTCACCTGCGTGGCGCTCGGCGCCGTGCCCCTTCGAGGACAGGATCCGGACACGACGTCCATCGAAGTCGATCCGACTCCGTCGTCGCGCGCACGCACTGCACCCAAAGACAGCATCGTCTGGCTGCGCGCACAGAACATGGCGCAGCTCACCGGAATGATGGCCGATCATCCTCTGCACTTCGCGTGGATGTCGGCAGCCGAAGTCGAAGCGCCGCTCACGAGGTCGCTCCGCGATCTCGCAGGCACGGTCCGTGATCTCGCCGTGCGTCAAGGTCTCGAGAAGCGCCTGTTCGATGCTCTGTGGGGCAAGGAAGTCGAACTGTCCGTGCACCCGACCAAGACCGGGCAAGCGTTTCTACTGATGCTCGATGCGGGTGAACACGAATCTCTCGTCCAGGACTTCGTCGACCGCCTCGAGACGGTCGATCGCACGTCCACGACTCGTCGCATCTCACACCCGTTCGGCGATACCGGCGAGGCGTTCGTCGGCTTCGCGGGAACCAAACTCCTGATCAGCAACGATCGCACGACGCTGCAGAACACGATCGACCGCGCGGTGCGGAACGCCGATCCTGGTAGCGAAGCAGACGAATCGAGCCTCGCCGCGGATCCGACCTTCATTGCCGCGAGTATCGACAGCGATCGCAGAGCATGGTTCCAGGTGTTCGTTCGAGGCACGCAGACATGGGTCTACGACGCCTTGCAGGGCTGCGGCGTGCTCCCGCGTTTCGTGGCGAACAGCGTGCGGCAGCGAACACAGGCAATCTCGTTCGAGCTTCGAAACGAGTCCGGGTTCCTCGCGACGTCCTTGCGATTCGTCGGTGACGGGAATCCGGTCTTGCCCTTCCTCACAAACAAGCGTCCGGATCCGAGGCTCGCTCGCATGATCCCGCCCGACCAGATGCAGTGGGTCGCAATCGGGTACGAGCCGAGCTTGATGCTCGACATGTTGCTCGCGAGCGGCACCGCGTTCGACGGCCTCGGGCTCATGGAGGTACTCGACAAGGACATCGCCGCGGTGCTTCCCGGCAAGTCGGCAAGGGATATCGCAGCGTCACTCGCTCCCTCGCTTCTGTCCTTGACGGCGGACTCGACGCACCCGGATCTCGAAGGCACCGTCTTGCTCATCGAGGACAACACGGTCTT
>JAGQQW010000208.1 GCA_020426005.1 Planctomycetota bacterium
AAGTGGGAGACGGTCAAGCCGCCGGCGAGTTCGCGGTAGATCCCGATATCGGTCGGGTCGATCGCATCCTCGATCCGTACTTCGGACGTGACCGCGAGTGTGCTCTCGTTGACCCCGCCCGCGATCGCGGTGTGAGAATGCGCATCGATGAGGCCACACGTCACGTGTTTCGAGGTCCCATCGATCACGAGTGCGCCGTCGGGCGCGGCTAGGGACTCGCCGATCGCCGCGATCTTGCCATCCATGACGAGCAGGTCGTTGCCTTGCACGACCTCGTCGTTCAACCAGAGCGTCGCGTTCCGAACCAGAACCGACTTCTGCGGAGGCAGCATGGAGCGCGAATAGGCGCCTTCGGGCAGTGCGATCGCACGCTCGAGCTCGAGCTTCGATGGCGGCGCGGTCTCGTCGTCGTCGCGCGACTTCTCGTCCTCCTCGAGCCGTTTCGCCGTCCATGCGAAAGAGAGCTCCGTGCCGAGTTCGTGCCCATGCCCGTCGATCCGGTCACCATCGACGGTGCCCGAGATACGAAGGACTCCGACTCCATCGCGCAGCTTGTCACCGCGCAGGCTCAACTCGATGCGGCTCGCGATGCGGCGTGCGGCGACGATCGCACGAAGATCGTCACCTTCCTGTTCCTGGCGAAGCGAAGCTTCGAACGTCGCTTCGAGGACGGGCCCCGGTACCGATTCCTTCTCGTCGCGCGCGACAGGCTTCTCCTTCGAGAACTCGACGACGTACGTCCCGAATCCTCCGATCTCGAACTGCCATCGCCCTTCGAGATCGGTATCGACCGGCGCGACCGCGTGCTCGATGCCTTCGATCCACGTCGTCCGAATCGCAGCGCCCGGATCGAGGAGCGACCCGTCGACGACGACGAAGTTCGCGGCCTTGCCGGCTTCGATCGTCCCCGTGCGGTCCGCGAGACCGAGCAACGCGGCAGGCCGTATCGTCGTAGCGGCGAGCGCGTCGTTCTCGGACAACCCAGCGCGAATCGCCTTCGCGAGTTGTTCTCGGAAGTCCTTCGGTCCGTCGAGAAGGCAGCTCGACAGCGAGAACTCCACACCGATCGCCGCGAGCCGCGCGGCGTTCTGCGGTGCATGCCGATGCGTGAGGAGTTCGCGAAGGGAAACGGCGCGAGCCTCGGCCTCGGTCGATACCGCGGGAGCGTCGATGTCGCGCAGCGGCACGATCAGCGGGACGCCGAGGAAGGAACGCGCGTGGCGATACTCGGTGCCACTCCCGCGCAGTTCGATGTCGAGATCGAACTCGTCCTTCAGCTTCAGGACGCGGAGTGCGTCCTCGTCCGATCGAACCTCGAAAGCGATCCGGCTCTTCCCCATCGCCACGTCGCCGAGTGCGCCGAGCGAGGCATCGAGAACAGGACGCGCGATTCGCCCATCGCGTGCGTGCAAAGCCATGGCCTCGCGATACCACCGCGCGTCGTAGAAACTCTGGCGACAAAGAGCAATCACTCCCATCAAGGAGTTCGGATAGCTCTCGCGCCCACTCCCGCGCTCGAACGCAGCGCATTGCACGTCCTCGGCGCGCACGATCCTCGTTCCGAGATCGACGGGAGCACCGGGCTCGTTCGCAACCGGCGCATTCGCGAGCGTGATGATGGAGGCGCGGCCGCGCAGGATGCCCGACGAAGGCACGAGTCGAGCGATCGCGAATCCCGCCCCCCGCAACTCGGCGAGCCGCGACTCGTTCGGCATACCGTCGTCGAGTGCGACGTGTTCGGGGTGGATCCGCGCGTTCCAATGAGCGCCACCACTCGGATGATCGTGCGGGTCCGCTTTCGGTACGTCTTGCACCGAATGTCCGTGCACGTGCTGTTCGGCAGGAGGTGGTTCGCGCTTCAGAGCTGCAGGGTCGGATCCGAGCCACGGTTCGAGGAACGCTGGCCAGACTTCGAGCCCCGACACGTCGTGCACGGACGCACCGTCCGGAACCACGACATCCGCTCCCACCGCCGCGATGCGGGCACCGCGCACGACGATGCGCCCGCGTTCGATCACACGACCTGGCGCGACGACGATGCGAGCACCGTCGAGCACGTGGACATTCGGATGCGTCCGCCGAATGCCGACGACCGGAGCCGTCTGCGAAAGCACGGATCCGGACACGACCAGAGAAACGAGCACCGCGGCCACGATCCGCGACGTCACGAAGAAACGAGACATCCCACGATCTCAGGAGATCGACGCTGCGAAAGCAAATGCGAGCGGCGATCTTTGCCTACGGATCGCGGCCCCCACGAGCTTCGATCGCTTCGTCGATGCACGTGCGCAACACGACGTCCATCTGCGCATTGCCGTGGCTCTTGTGGCGAATGATCCCCCGGTGATCGATCACGTAGACGGTCGGCCAACCGCTGACGTGCCATGCTTTCGAGATCGGTCCCTGCTTCCCCTCGGGCCCGTTCCAGAAACTGCGCCAGGTGATGTTCTCGGCCTTCAGGCGCGGCCGCAGCGCGTCGAGGTCCGTGTCACTGTTGACTCCGATGATGACGAAGGGCTTGCCTTCGTTCTCGCTCACGAGCGACCGCTCGTGTGGGTACATCGCCCGGCACGGCGGTCACCAATCTCCCCAGAAGTCGAGCAGCACGACCTTGCCGCGGTAGTCGCTGAGTTTGAACGCGATGCCGTTCGTGTCCTTGCCCTCGATCTCGGGCGCGGGAAGACCGGGCTCGAGACGCTTCGCCTCGTCGAGCAGATCGGCCACGAGGCGTGATAGCGACGGTGCTGGTTGCTCGAGAGTGTCGAGGATCGTCGCCGCGCGTTCGAGGTCCGTGATCGCCAACGCCCGCCGGGGCGCACTCGTCGCCATCGCGCGCGTTCCGACGTAGAGGCCCGCCCGCGTGAACCGTGCCTGCGCTTGCACGAGCGGGTCCTCGGCAACATCGAGAACCCGGTCGAGCCACGCACGGGATCGTTCGAGTCCGAAGGTCTGCTTGAGCCCCCCGATGCGCGCCACGGCAAGACGTATTGCAGGGCTCGCCGGGTGGTCCTGCATGAGCGTCGTCATCGCTCTGGTCGCCATCTCGGCAGGACCGCGTTGCACGATCCAGACGAGATACGGCACTGCGGCCTCGCGCTTCTCGAATCGTGCCGCCACGTTTGCGAAGCGCTCGGCAAAGCGTCGCTCTGGCCGTTCGGCACGGAGACGCTCAGCAGATTGCGTGTCCTTGGCTCGAATCGCCTCTGCGTATGCGCGGCTCCACGCGCGCAACGCGAGGTCGAACTCCCTCTGCAACGCATCCGCGGTCGCAGGCTCTCGAGCGTTCGGTTCCTGGGCCCGTGTCGTCGCGCATCCGAGAGTCAGCGTCAGCGCCAGCGCCAACGCCACGATCCGAATCCATGGGGCGTTCGGGTCTTCCATGCTCGGCATTCCTCTGCGTGTCGCAGCTAGGCTAGCAGAGATCGAGCGACGTCATCGAACGAACCGGCACACCGAAGCATCGTCCTCCGAAACGAACGCTCCATACGCGGATCGTGTCGTACGCTTCGATCATGGGAGGCACGAGAGGGGACACGCATCCACTCCGCGCCCACCGAGTCTCTGAGTCCAGGATGCCCACCATGAACACCTTGAAGTCCTTCGCGGCATGTGCCGCTGCCTCGTTGTTGCTCCACGGAGTTTCCAGAGCCGATGGCTCCGAAACGCTCGGTCCCTCGTCGTTGATGATCGCCAAAGGATCCGAAGTCCTTGTGGCCGGCACGGGGATGGACAACGTCTTCATCGGCAAGATCCAAATCGACGTGCCCACTGGCGTTCAGATTCGACAAGTGATCGCGTACTGGGAAGGGCAAGCACTGAGCGCGACCGAACAGGGCAACACGGACACGATCCAGCTCGACAACCTCCCCGTCACGGGAGTTCGGATCGGCGGGCCAACGAACTTCTTCTTCTCCCGTTGGACCTCGACGTACCGCGCGGACGTGACGGCGCTCGGTCTGGTTCAGGCAGGTGCCAACACCGTCGAAGTGCGCGGTATGGACTTCCGCGGGATCAACAACGGCATCGGACTCGCGGTCATCGTCGACGACATGGTCAACACGGGTGACATCGACGTTCGCGACGGCAACGACAACGCGTTCATCAACTTCGCGGCTCCGCTCGACACGACGAATCGCGTCGACTTCGCGTTCGCCCCATCGTCCACGGCACGCACTGCCGGCCTCGACCACTTCTTCGGCAGTGTCGCGACGATGCGCCCGACGATGATCGAAGTCCGCATCGACGATGTCGTCACGCAGACCATCATCGATGCACTCGGCAACCACGACGGCAAGGAGTGGGACAGCCTCTCGCACGACGTCGTGATTCCGGCGGGTGCCACCCGGCTGAGCGTGCAGGTCCTGTCCGCAGACAGCGGAATCGGTCCGTACAAGGGCCTTCTGCCGGCATCGTTGACGTGGTGCTTCGCGAGTCTGACCATGCCGCCCGCCAGCAGCGGCGGTGGCAACGAAGGCAACACACCGGGTTTCTGGAAGAACCACACCTGGCTGTGGGACGGTGCATACGGTGATGACGTGACGCACATCATCAAGACAGGCACGAAGTGGAACGCGTTCTTCGGCGTCACCGAGGCCGAGTCCGGCGTCGACGACGATGCAACCGTGCTCGACGCGATGCGTCGCGGCGGCGGTGGCCTCATCGCCCTCAACCGCCACGCGGCCGCAGGTCTCTGCAATGCCGACTCACCGGTCGACTATCTGTTCAACCTGGCCCAGGTGCGCGCCCTCTACCGGGATGCCGTCGGCGCCGATAGCGGCCCGGAGACCATCCTGACCGCGCATGCGAAGTTCGAGACCGCGAACGAAATGATGAGTGTCGGCTTCGGCGGACGACCGAAGTACACGCACCGCTGAGTTGCCGAAAACCGGGCCTCAGTAGGCCATGCAACGGGCGGATCCCTTCGGGGGTCCGCCCTCTCGCGTTTTCGCCCTACGATCTTTTCTTCGAATTGCGCCAACGCTCGCGCGCGCCGCGACATCTCCCCTCGAAACGATCGAATCGAATCAGGAGATGCCAACGACCATGACCAGCCTCGAAGGAACTTGGAACGAACTGCTCCAGAGCAGCGACTGGATCCACGGACTCGCCCGTGACCTCGTTGCGGACGGCGCTGACGATCTCGCGCAGGACACGATGCTCCGGGTCGCACGCCATCGTTCGGCGATCCGCGCGTTTCGCCCATTCGTACGGAAGGCACTCGACAACCGGACGCGTGAGCGAGCTCGATCGGACGAACGCCGCCGCACGCGTGAGGCCGCGAGTGCACCGCAGCTCCCAGCACCGGACACGCACGAAGTCGTCGAGAGGTTCGAGACCCAACGCATCGTCGTCGAAGCCGTCTCGGCCCTCGACGAACCGTTTCGCACGACCGTCCTGAGACACTATTTCGACGGAGAGAGTCTCGCGACGATCGCGCGCACGAGCGATACGAGTGCCGGCACCGTTCGATGGCGCCTGCATCGCGCGCACGAACTCTTGCGAGAGTCGCTGGAGAAGAGATACGGTGCGGATTCGTGGAAGGCCGCGTTGCTGCCGCTCGCGCTGCGTGCGCGGTCCGCAGCCACGAGCGCGAGTCCTCTCCTCGTCGCCGCCCTGTGGGTCGTGGGAATCGCGGCGACGCTCTCGGTTTCGCTCTGGATCTTCGGAGTGTTCGCCGGAGACACCGTGACGCCGAACACCCCCGAGCTCACTGCTGCGACCTCGTCGAACACTCCCACCACGAGCGCGACGCCCGTCCTCGAGGAAGAAGCTCGCACGACTCGGACGACGCCTCGAACGAGCCCCGAAGAAGCGTCCACGGTCGCGCAGGAACCGCTCACCGAACAACACGCCACCGTGCGTGCCCGCCTCGTCGATGGTCTCGGCGCGCCGATCGAAAACGCGACGCTCAGCGTCGTCGGCGCGCGTCTGCGCGGCGGGTTCGCAGCGAGCAATCCACTCCTGCACGCCCTTCCCAAAGGCACGAGTTCGACGGATGGCAGCGTCGTTCTTCCTCTGACGGCCAGCCTCGAGTTGCTCGAGCAGGTCGACCAAGATGCGCGCCCAGCTCCAGGACAACCATGGACCATCGTCGTCGAGGCTCGATCACGCACTCACGTCCCCGAACAACGGGACGTCCACATCGCGCATGGCGATGACCTCGACCTCGGCGACATCGAACTCCGCAGTGCCACTACGATCGAAGGGCGCGTCGTCGACGCCCGGGGAAACGGCATCGGCGGAGCCGAGGTCCGTGCGGTGTTGCCACCCTTCCCCTTCGACTGGAAGGAGCTGGCAGCGAGCGGCGATACCCCACACGCGAGCATCGAGACGACGACCGCATCGTGGATCGGCGCGGGCTCGTTCCGGCTGCGCGGCGTACCCCGAGGGCCGGTCATGATCTGGGCGAGCAAGGACGGCCACGCGAGTGCATTTGCCATCGCTGACGTGACCGAGGACACGCTACGCGTTTCGGATCTCGTGCTTCCACCGCTCCGAACGCGCGAGCCCGACACATTGACGAAACGGAGTCTGACCGTTCACGTCGAGTCACCCGATGGCAAACCCGTCCGCGCGCTCGTCTATCACGAATGGGGTGAGAGCAACTCGGGGACCTGGACCTCGGACAGTGACGGCAAGGTGGAGATCACTTGGTGGGATCGTGGTACGCGCGCGGCGACTTGCAACCTCGGCGCCATCGACGTGCGCGGGGAACTCGGTCCGGTCTACGTGACCGCTCAGGACACCAGCGCCGGCGACGTCACGCTTCGGTTGACGGAGCCACGCCGCTTCGACGTCCTGGTTCGGTCGAAAGGCGGGCTTCCATTGCAGGGGTTGAAGGCCATGTGGATGGTCACGACGGGATCGTTCGCGAGTCTCGAAGCTCATGCGATCGAAGGGAACCGCTGCTCGCTGACCACACCGGCTGCACCTGCCAAGTTGATCGTGGAAGCGGACGGTCACGCGAAAGCCTTGGTGGAACTCTCGGATCCGGCATCCATCCCGGCGACGATGACCGTGGCGCTCTCCCCGCTCGTCGGAATCCGCGGTCGCGTGCTCGTCGGCGAACGCCCGGTCGCAGGCGCGACCGTCGAGGTGCTCGCGGCCTCGAAGTCGACGGTGACCGTTCGCGGATTCTTGTCACGGTTCGACCCCGAGACCGCCGTCACGACGGACGCGGATGGTCGGTTCGTGATTGGAATCGAGAAAGCGATGCAGTGTGTCGTCCAGGCGAGACTCGATGGACGGGCGCCGGCAACGACCGAACTGTTGAACTTCGAACCGACGCGTGGGCTCGAAGGCATCGAACTGCGCCTCGGCGATCCGAGCGCGATCGCCGGAACGGTCCTGCGAAGCGACCGCAGCCCTGCTGCGCGCACGGTCATCGCGCTCAATGATGGCTATGGCCATGCACGCACGGTCATCACCGACATGTCCGGTCACTATCGCTTCGACGATGTCGCAGCGGGATCGTACGAGTTGTGCCCTACCGACCAAGTCCTGCGCGACAGCGGCTCGTACGCGAGCATGCCGACATTCGGCAAGCGCTGGTTCGCCACCAACGTCGACGTTGCAGCCGGCGAAACGAAGACCGTGGATCTCCACCTCGGCAGCTGCCGAGTGCGCGGGCGCTTCGCGCGAACGGACGACGATCCTCGAGGATTCCAGGTCGGTCTCCAGGCGCTTCACGACGGGAGGACTCTCGACTCCACGATCGTCGGCGCGGACGGCACGTTCGAGCTCTCGACCTTCGCGCCGGGACACTACGAGCTCCGCGTGATGAGCCTCGGCGGACCTCGTGGTCACGTGCTCCGCGTGCGCAAGATCGAACTTCGCGAAGGCACGTCGGACATCGTCGTGCCATGGAGCCTCACGCCGTTCGATGGCACGGCGCCATCCGGCTACGAGAACCGCGCGCTCTGGCTGCGCGCCGAAAACGACGGCTGGAAGACCTGCACACGCATTCGGACCGACGCAACGGGTCACTTCACGACGACCATGGCGCCGACGGGAACGGTCGAGCTCGTAGCGGGCTGGATCGGACATACCGAGACCGTCACGAGTTATCGGATTGCCGGAACGCGGTAGCGCCCCTTTCGGGCCACGGCCGCATGCGCGCGGAGCGCCTTCGAGTGGGGTATCGGACGCGAACCGAGCGCTGCGAAGGTGACTTCGACGCAGGGTCCGTCAAGTCGGGATGGAGGATACGCCGATAAGGGACCACCCGTCCCGAGGTTCCTTCATGGCAGTTCCGAAGATCCGGCCGACCGGCGTCGAACGCACGTTTGCAGACGACGAGATCATCGTCAGCAAGACCGACCCGCAGGGTCGGATCACCTATGCGAATCGCGTGTTCTTGCGTGTGTCGGGCTACACCGAACTCGAACTCCTCGGACAGCCGCACAACATCCTGCGGCACCCGGACATGCCTCGCTCGGTGTTTCGCCTGCTCTGGCACACGATCGCGAATGGCCAAGAAGTCTTCGCGTACGTCGTCAACCTCGCGAAGAACGGGGACCACTACTGGGTGCTCGCACACGTCACTCCGACGTTCGACGACGCAGGAAAGATCACGGGGTATCACTCGAGCAGACGACGCCCGAAACGAGACGCTGTTCAGAAAGCGCAAGACCTCTACGCGAACCTTCTCGCCGTGGAGGCGAAGCACGCAGACAAACGATCTGCGATGGACGCGAGTGCGCGTGTTCTGACCGACCTGCTCGAAACTGCCGGAGTTGCCTACGATGAATTCGCTTTCTCTCTCTGACTGCGACGAAACCGACAGCGCGCTCGACTCGGAGAGTGCCACCACGGACGCGGACTCCACGGAATCTCGAAACGAAGACGCACAGCGCGCCGAAGCCGATGCGCGTGAGCTCGCGGCGTATCGAAAGTGGATGCCGGAGGTCTTTCGCGTATGCCGTGCTGCCGCGGCGGGAGACCTCGAGCAGCGGCTGCTCCGCATCGATGTCGACGGAGGTCTCGGGGATGCGCTCCACGAGATCAATCAACTCCTCGATCTCGCGGACAACTTCGTGCGCGAAGCCGGTGCATCCCTCGAATACGCGAGCCACGACAAGTTCTTCCGCAAGGTGATCGAGACCGGCATGCTCGGATCGTTCCGTCGCGGCGCGAAGATCATCAACAGCGCTTCCGACGCGATGCACGTCAAGAGTGACGCACTGGTTGCCGCCAGGCGCAGGCAGCTCGAGCTCGCGGACGCGTTCGAACAGCAGATCCAAATCGTCGTCGACGACGTCGCGAAGGCGTCCGACGACCTGCAGACGATGGCCAAGGAGCTGCAAACCGGCGCTGACAAGACGACGGGCCAGGCGAACAGCGTCGCAGAGTCGATGCAAGACGCGACCGCTGGGCTCGCAACCATCACACGGGCGACCAAAGAACTGTCGAACGTCATCGGAGACATCACGCGGCAAGTAACGAATGCGATGATGATCACACGCGAAGCCGTTCGCGCGACGGAAGGCGCGACCGATCGTGCGACGCAGCTTTCCGAGTCTTCTGACAAGATCGGTTCGGTCCTGCATTGGATCCGTAGCGTGACCGAACAGACGAACCTTCTCGCGCTCAACGCGACGATCGAAGCAGCTCGCGCCGGCGATGCCGGACGCGGATTCGCCGTCGTCGCTGCCGAAGTCAAGAAGCTGTCGACCGCGACGCGAGGCGCAACCGAGGACATCGAAGCGCAGGTGTCGCGCATCGGCAACGACACGACCTCGATGGCGCGCGCCATCGACGTCATCCATTCGACGCTCGAACGCCTCGGCGAGATCTCGACGACGACAGCGACCGCGATGGAACAGCAGGACGCGGTGACACGCGACGCGAGCCAGAACACGGCAGCCGTATCCGACAGCGCGAGCAAGGTTCTCGAAACGATGTTGGGCGTCCGCGAAGCGGCCGAATCGACGAGTCAGAGCTCCGGCAAACTCAACACCTCGGCCGGGA
>JAGQQW010000020.1 GCA_020426005.1 Planctomycetota bacterium
GAAATCCTTACCGGGTGCGCCGGGCGCACCGTCCGAGCCGTTACATCCGATCGTTGCTAGAACGAGACAACCCAAGCTGGCGCATGCGAGGCGCGTGAGCGAACGCGCGAGGCTGCCTTCACGCGATTTGGTGTCGATCATTTCGAGTGCCTTTGCGACGCATGCCTACCTGCGCGTCGCTCTGAAGAGACGAAGAGATCAGGAAAGTTCGAACTTGCACGAGCAAGTCGTGTGCCTGTCTACCGCGGCTCCGAGCGCGCGAAAATACGCACTAAAGCTGCATGTCTGCGAGTTTTGCATCGCGCACACTCTCACGAATGAGAGAAAGGCCACCGCGACGAGTTCGCAGGAAGCATGTGCGTCGGCCGGGCTGCGACGAGGCAGAACGAGCCAGCGCGCTCATTCGGCCCGGCGCTTTTCTTCTCTAGCCGAGTTCGGTACGAAAGCTGCTCTCTCCGCCGCGAACGATGCGTCGGCGCGCCAACTCTCGAGACCCTCGTCTTCGCTTCGCAACACCTCGACCTCGCTGATGATCCCGCTCACTCGAATCTCGGTTGCGCTTCTCGTCGCAGGGACGCTCGCGGCTCAAGACGCGCCAGGCGCCGGCGATGCGCCCGCGCCTGCTGCCGAGCAAGCGAGCGAGCAAGAGACGCAGGAGTCGGAGGAGACCAAGGTCGACAGCGAAGGTGATAGCGAAGGCGAGGCTGACGGACAGGACGTGTCCGGGACTTCGGATCCGTACGAGTGGCATGGCTTGGTCGACATGCGCTTCGAATCGCGGACGACGGGCGGCGACCACGACAACGATCTCTACGTATATTCCCGGGCCCGACTAGGGGATCCACGCAAGCACGTATGGACGTTCGCTGCTGCGGCGCGGGGTGCGCTCGACATGGATCACACCGAACGCACGAATGTGTTCTGGACGTTCCAGGATCGGCGCCGCGGCGATTTGACCGCCTTCCTCTACAACGCGCACGTCGACCTCAATGGGCAACCGGAGGCAAGTCCGATCCACGGCACGTTCGAGCGTGTTCGCTTCGGTCGGCAGGTCCTCACCGATACGCCCATGCTGATGTACCTCGATGGAATCGCTGTCGAGACCGTTCCGGTGCCCAAGTGGGGGGATCTGATCGCGGTTGCCTACGGCGGACTCCCGAGTCACATCTTCGAGTCGTCCCCGAGTGGCGATTTCGCGGCAGGCGCGGCAGTCAGTTTCTCGCCCTGGACGAAGGGGCGAGCTCGCATCGACTGGATGCACGTCAAGGACGACTACTTGGAGTCGTCGTACGACGACGACCTGATCGGTGTGCGCTTCGATCAGTACCTCGGTAGCTCGTTGGCAGTGCACTACAACATGAACCTGCTCGACTTCGACAGGCTCCGTGATCTCGCTGCATACGCCACGTACTCGAATACCGACGCCGATCTCAGTGCGTCGCTGCGTTACAGCGCACTCGTGAGCGACGAGAACAAGACGCGCGCCGTCGACTTCGACTACTTCACCGAGATTCTCGCGACGTACTACGCGTATGACCAGGTCGAGTTCTCAGTGCACAAGGGGCTCACCGACGAGCTGTACGTCGAAGGTGGTTTCGACATCCGTGAACTCAGGCGAGATGCCAACGAAGGGATCTTCAATCGCGAGTTCAGGCGCTACTACCTGACTGCCGGCGTCAGTGCTTGGCCGGACGACGCGATCGACGCGAGTGTCACGTTCGAACTCTGGGATTCGTCGGGGGACCGTTTCACGACCGTCGGCGCGGATCTGCGCTACGAATTTTCCGAGACGACGGTCGCGTCGATCGGGACGATGTTCCAGGCGTTTCGCTACGATCCGCTGCGTGGACTCGACAACGAGGACGTCCAGGTGAGCTTTGCCAAGCTCGACCATCACTTGAGCGACACGATGCGCCTTCGTGGTCGGTTCGACTACGAGGATGGCGATACGAACAACTTCTCGACGCTCATGATCGGCCTCTTGGTGGACTTCTAAATCATGGCGAACGTCTCGAGAACCTCCGCCCCGCCCCGTCGCAGGCTACGCCGCGAGCATTCTCGTCGCGTGAGCATCGCTGTCGCGTCGTGCATGTTGCTGTTCGTTGCGGCGTGCCAGTTGTTCCTCGGGAAGGGTGGCAAGTCGGAGCTCGTCTTCCCGCACGGGCCGCACGTCGAAGAACTCGACTGCTCCGACTGCCACGAAGGTGCAGAAGAAGGAACCGCTGCCGGCTTTCCCGCCACGGACAACGGCTGCCGCTTGTGCCACAAGGATCTCGACGAGGGCAAGCCGTTCGAGAAAACCGTCGATGCGTTCATGATCGATGGCAAGCCCCGCTGGCTGGCGCGCGGCACGGCCTCGAATGGCGACGTCAAGTTCGATCACTCGAAGCACTACGAGGCCGAACTCGAATGTGACGCGTGTCACGCCGCCGACATCGATCTCGATGCGAGCACCAAGGGCCTTCGGATCGCTGGCGGCAAGAAGACGTGCTTGGAGTGCCACGAGAAGACCGATCGTGGTAACGACTGTGCCGTCTGCCACGAGGTTCTCCGGCACGATGTGGCTCCCCCGAGTCACGCGATGGATTGGAAGCGCCTCCACGGCAGTGAGTCCCGTCACATGATCGACGGGCTCGGGCAAACGACGTGCGCGCAGTGTCACGAGGACACGGTCGAATCCTGTTCCAAGTGCCATCAGCGCGAGATGCCCGAGAGCCACAACAACTTCTGGCGGATCCGAGGGCACAGCCTGCTGGCCTCGAACGATCGTCAGCTCTGTGCAACGTGCCATCAGCCCGACCACTGTCTCGCGTGCCACAGGAGCACCAGGCCGCGATCCCATCGTGGCGCCTTCGGTCCCCCTGGCAATCGTCACTGTGTCGGCTGCCACGTCGAGCCGGCGGCCAAAGCCGGATGCACGGTGTGCCATCAGGAACCCATGCATCCTCTCGGCAATTCGATTCCGGGGAACACCGCCCATCAGCGCGCCAAATCCCCGTTCGACTGCATGTCGTGTCACGTCGCACTCAAACACGCGAACCCCGGCATCGATTGTCGGGCCTGTCACAAGTAGGTCTGCCGCCATGCAACCACGGACAATGCAACCACGGTCCACACAACCACGGGCTTCCGTTCGCCGCCTCCTGTCCGCTGTACCGATGGTCGCGTTCGTCAGCGCTCTCGCGCTCGGCGCTTGTCATGACGGTGCACTGAGTCCATCGCTCGTGACGAGCCCGAAGCCGTTCGGAGTCGTCCGCACGACTTGGGGCGAGCCGGTGGCACTCGCGCGGGTGATCCTCGTCCCTTCGGACGCGGTCTCGACGACGCCGATCACGGCTGCCGATGTGCTGTCCGGTGTCTCCGAGAGCTACGACGAGCCGCTCGAGGATCTGGTCGCGAGTGCGGCGGTGTCGACGTTCGCCCAGGCGACGACCGGTGCCGACGGAACGTTCACCGTGAACGGAGTCGACATGAATCGGTCCTACTATCCGTTCGTCGCGGTGGCGAACGCGCAAGTAGGCGGGCAGGCTGCCGATCTCTTCCCCGGTGGGACGATGTCGAGGGTCGCGCGGAGTGGGAACGCACTCCTCGACATGAACATCGAGGTCACCGGTCATCCGTCTTCGACCGCGACGCATGTCGGGAGTTCGACCTGCCTGACCTGTCACTCGGACTACACGTCTCAGAAGGTGCACGCGCACCGCTTTGGGTTCCGTCAACCGGGAGTGACCGGCGCGCTTCAGAGTCTCGTGCGCAAGTCGGGCTTCGATGCGGGGCTCGCGTTCTTCAACGACGCGACGACCTCGAACTTCAAGACCAATGGTACGTCGCTCTGGTATCACGGCTACGACGGCAGTCGCGGCTTCGACAAGTTCTTGATCGCGTCGAGCGATCCGACCGGTGCCGAGATCCGTATCTACCTTTGGCGGGATACCGCGGCTGGCAAATACAAGGTCACGATGGAGAACCTCGCGACTCCATCCGACCCGGATCGGACCTTCGTCGTCGACCTCACGTACGGCGGTGCGATGTTCAAGCAGCGCTACATGCTCGCGATTCCGGATGCCGGCTACGCGGGCCGGTATGCGTTCTTGCAGTACCAGCATCAGGGCGACGACTTCAATTACGAACGCACGCGCAAGGTTTGGCGCGACTATGGAATGGATGCGTTCTGGAACTCGACGACCAAGCTGTTCCAGTTCCCCAACAAGACCCAGAACATCGAGTCGAACTGCATGGCGTGTCATGCAACCGGCTATCGATACTTCGACAACCTGACGACGGGCGAGCGCCTTTGCGATGGCGTCGACGATGCTGCCGGGGTCTTCGACATCGATGGTGACGCTAGCCCGGACGAGATCAACGTCGGGTGCGAAGTCTGTCACGGAGCCGGAAGCGAACACGTCGGATTCGCGAACGCGCGCGCGATCGTGTCCCCGAAGGCGCTCAGTCCCTCGCGCGAGACGCAGCTCTGTGGTCGATGTCACGACGGTGTGCTCGGCAAGGACGACCGCGCCAACATGCAGCCGGTCGATTCCGCTGGCCGGATGGCGCCGCCGGGGATCAGCCGTACGGAGTTCTTGCGCGACTACACGAGCCGCAAGGGACCGTCGACCGACGACCTGTGGCCGGATGCGTTCCACAGCAAGACTTCGGGCCAGCAGTACGCCGACTTCCTCAAGAGCGCGCACCATCGCAACGAGCGGCGCCTCGTGACGTGCTCGGACTGCCACGACCAACACGGGAAGGGGGCGTTCGATGGCGAGCTGAAGGGCGATCCCGCGAGTGGCGCGATGTGTGCGACATGTCACGCGACCGAGATCAACGCGCACTTGCTCGAGAAGACCGGTTCGGTCAAGTCGGGGGCGTCGACGACCTGCACGAGCTGTCACTTCTCCAAGATCGCGAAGTCCGGTGCAGGTACGCGCGGCAAGCTGCTCGGCACGCTCACCGGCGGCGCAGGCGATGCCAACATCACATACTGGCAGAACGACATCAGCTCGCACCACACGGTGGTCCCCAAGAAGACGAACGTCGGCGTCAGCGGCAAGGTGCCTGGGACCGCCATGCCGGTACCGTACGTCAACGCATGTGGCACGTGTCATGATGCGAGCAATCTGCAGTTCTCGAGCCCAGCGATCGGAAAGTAGGCCGTTCTTGGACCGAAGCATCCTGTCCGTTGCGTTCCTGCTCTGCGTCGGCGCTGCTGGTGTCGCACAACAGAGTCAATGCATCGTCTGTCACACGAAGACGTCGCCCGAAGTCGTCGAGCAGCATCGACGGAGCGTTCACGCCGATGCCACGAACTGCGTCGGGTGTCACGGCGGAGATCCCGCCGCGACGACCACCGAAGGGGGACACGCGGCGACACGAGGCTTCCGAGCGAAGTTCTCCCAAGTCGATGCGGCGAAACTCTGCGCGAGCTGCCACTCGGACGTCGCGGCGATGAAGGCTCATGCGCTCGATGCGCGCGTCGATAGCGAATGGGCCGGTAGCACGCACGGGAAGCTGTGTGCTGCGGGCGATGCTCGTGCTCCGAGCTGTATCACCTGTCACGGGAGTCACGAGATCCTCTCGCGAAGCGATCCGACCTCGCCGACCCATCGGAGTCACGTGCCCGGTGAATGTGCGAAGTGCCACGCCGATTCCGCGAAGATGGGCGAGTCGAAGCTACCGACGGACCAGCTGAAGGAGTATCTGGCGGGTGCGCACGGCAAGCTCTTCACGAGCACGGATCCTGCTCGACGCGAGCTCGCGCCGACGTGCGTCGATTGCCACGGAGCTCATGGGGCCAAACCTCCGGACGCGCAGAGTGTCGCCGGGGTGTGCAAGGACTGTCACTTCGAAGCGCAGCGCTACCTGTCGACAGGGGTGCACCAGGCATCGCTTCGTCAGACCGGGTCACCGAGTTGTGTCGATTGCCATGACAACCATCGCACGACGCTCGGCTCCGGGATCGAATCGACGTGTACGAAGTGCCACGAAGAAGCGGATGATCCGGCTCATGACGTCGTCACGCGGCTCGCGAGCATCGTCGAAGGTGCGCAGGCGAAGATTCGTCACCTCGACGAACTGCTCGCTGCGCACACGGACAAGGAGTCGACGCGCGGACGATTGCTCGAGGCCGAACGCGGCCGAATCGACCAGCTCCATCGCAACATGCTCGACGTTGCGCACTCCTTGCACATGGAGGATCTCTCCGTCGCCGTGCGCGAACTCGAACGGAGCATCGACACGGTCGAAGCGATCAGTGAGACCGAACTCGAGGAGTCGAAGGGCTTCTCGACACCGATGATCGTCGCGATCATGGCGACGATGGGTGTCGTCCTGGTCATCCTCAGCCTTGTCGTCGCCAAGCTCTTGGCTCGACTCGCACGTGCAGAATCCTCACCGTCCCGGGAACGGTCGGCTTGAACCATGAACGTCTTGAAGAAGGCCCTCCTGCTTCCCTGGCGCTGCTTGAAATGGTGCTTCGCGACGCGCGGGCGCACCGTGGTGTCGACCTTCGGGGTCTTGTGTGTGATGCTCGGCGGGAGTTTCGCGGCGTACAAGTACTCCGTCTCGTCGCACTTCTGTCATCAATGTCACTTCATGGACCCGTATTGCGAGTCCTGGTCGAAGTCGACGCACCGCGACGTGGATTGTGTCAAGTGTCACTTCGAGCCGGGCTTCGGCAACGAGCTGCATGGTAAGTGGGTTGCCGTCAAGCAACTCGCGTCTGCGGTCACCGGCGCATACAGCTCGATGCCGTATGCAGAGGTCAGTGATGCGTCTTGCTTGCGGTCGGGCTGTCACACGAACGAAGAGCTTTCGAAGCCCGTCCTGTTCAGCGATCGGGGTATCGGGTTCAAGCACGAGACACACATGACCGAGATGCGTCGAGGCATCAAGCTCGCGTGCACGTCGTGCCACTTCCAGAAGATGCGCGACGTCCACATCGAGGTGGACAAGTCGACGTGTTTCCTCTGTCACTTCAAGGACAGTAATGCGGCTGTCGATACGTCGCGCCTGGCCAGCGGGATGCCGGCGAACGGGCACGACAAGCTCGGCTCCTGCGATACGTGTCATGGGCCGCCGACCAAGATCGCCGAGGTCGGACGATTCCGTGTCGACCACGCCGATTTCGTGAAGCGCGGGATGTCGTGCTTGCAGTGCCACGTCGAGTTGAGTCCGAAGCCGAGCTACGTCGGTGCCGAGCGTTGTCTCTCGTGTCACAACGAGCCCGAGAAGATGGCGAAGATCGGCGAGACGGGCCTGATGCACGTGGCCCACGTGACGAAGAAGAAGATGCACTGCTACCAGTGCCACACGTTGATTCCGCACAAGCGAGTGCCCTCTGACGGAGAGGCTGACATGCAGCCGCATGGCGGTGCAGGCGGCTACTTCAAGAACGGTTGTGCGCTGTGTCACATGGATTCGCACGGGCCACAAGCGCAGTTGTATGCCGGGACCGGAGCCAAGGGCGTCACCGCTCAGTCCGACCCGATGCATCTCTTGGGCATGGATTGCATCGCGTGCCATCGGGCAGCCACGTCTCCGTCGGGCGGAGCCGCGAATTCGGCGCACGCCACGGTGTCTCCCACACAGGCGTGCACGGAGTGCCATGCGGATCGATATGATTCGTTCGTCGGGTCCTTCCGAGAAAGTGCTGCAGAGATCGAGACTTACCTGAGCAAGCGCCTCAGCGACATCGAGGCGAAGGTCCAGAGCAAGTTGAAGAACGGCGAGCTGCTCGATCGCGAAACGTATCGGCTCCGGGAGAAAGTCACCGCGAATCTACGCTTCCTTGCCGAGGCGAAGGCGATTCATAACCCGATCTACGCGATCGACGTTCTACGCGACGCGAGGGATACGCTCGACGAACTCGGCGAGGCTCTCGAGGTCGACGAGCCGGACGGGGATCCGCCGTACGGGCTCGAGCGCGAGGATTGCGGTGTTTGTCACGACGAACTTCCGGAGCCAGGGGACCTGACGATTCCTCAGGGCTGGGTGTATCCACACGCGCTGCATGCGGAGAAGACGGGACTGAGCTGTGAGGATTGCCACATGGGTGATCAGCACCCGCCCCAGGCGTCGACGGCGGAGGCTTCGTGTAAGACTTGCCACAAGGACGATCGCTATCGGACCGGCAAGAAGAATTGATGCATTTCCCTATGCAGTTCCCCGTCTCCGCGACGTAACCATACGAGTGACTTCAGGAGCCATCATGAACCTTCGAATCAGTCTTCTGTCTGCCTGCGCCCTGCTTCCCGTACTCGCGTTCACCGTGCCGACCGACGGAGGCGACAATGCCGGAGCTGTCGCGCCGGTTGCCAAGAACCGCTACATCGGGGCCGAGGCGTGCAAGAATTGTCACCAGGATCCAGCCAAGGGTGATCCTTACCACAAGTGGGCGGATCGAAAGGACGGCCACGCTCAGGCATACGCTCGACTCGCGACTGCCGAGGCCAAGGAAGTCGCCGCGAAGCACGGTGTCGAGGACCCGCAGAAGAGCGAGAAGTGCCTCAAGTGCCACGTGACTGCGTTCGGCGCCGGAAAGCGCGACCTCAAGAAGGGCTTCGAGATGTCCCAGGGCGTGCAGTGCGAAACCTGCCACGGGCCGGGCGAGACGCACGCGAAGACTCGCTTCAAGGAAGCAGCTTCGGGCAAGGTCAACCCCGACGAGTACATCAAGATCCCGGACGACGAGATCATCAAGACGGTGTCGGCGTCGACGTGCCTCGAGTGCCACAACGACAAGAGCCCGACGTACAAGCCCTTCTGCTTCAAGGAGCGTCGCGCCGAAGTCGCGCACCTGGATCCGCGCAAGAAGCGCACTCCCGAGCAGATGAAAGAGCTCGAGAAGAAGTGCGGCCCCGAGCTCAAGTGCGAGAAGTGCGCGAACGAGAAGGGTGAAGGGGACGGCGAGAAGAAGACCGAAGAAGCGGATTCCCCGAAGAAGTGAAGCGCTTCCGTCCCTGCGTCGTGTGCTCGTTCCGAGCCGTTACGCTCGGCGAGCATTGAGGAACCCTTCGAGTACGTTCACGACGTTGAGGCCGACCGACTCGAGCGCGTAGCCGCCTTCCATGCAGAAGACGGTCGGAAGTGCCATGCTTCCGAGTTGTTCTCCGATTCGTAGGTAGTCGTCCGAGCGAAGAGCGAACGAGCTGATCGGATCATGCTCGAACGTGTCGACGCCGAGAGCGACGAGGACCGCGTCGGGGCCGAACGAGCGCATCCGCTGGAGGCAGGATTCGAATGCGCGCTTCCAAGTACTCCAAGTCGTGCCGGCTGGTAGCGGGTAGTTGACGTTTGCGCCTTCGCCGCGGCCGACGCCTGTCTCTTCGGCCAGGCCACTGAAGTACGGATACGCGAAGTCGGGATGGCCGTGGATCGATAGCGTCAGCGTGTCGCCGCACTCGTAGAAGATGTCCTGCGTCCCGTTTCCATGGTGGAAGTCGACGTCGAGGATCGCGATGCGGTTCGCGCCGGTCTGCCGGAAGGTTGCCGCGGCGATGGCTGTGTTGTTGAGGAAGCAATAGCCCCCGAACATGTCGACGGCTGCATGGTGTCCCGGCGGCCTGCAGAGGGCGAACGCGCAGTCGCTTCCGGCGGCGGCGTGCCGAGCGGCGGCGACCGCGCACGCTGCCGAGGAGGTTGCCGCGCGCCACGTCGTTTGCGTGATCGCGGTGTCGGCGGCGAGAGCGTAGTACGCCGCGCGCGCGTCGATCTTGCGTGGTTCGCGAACCGCAGGCATACGGCGCGCACAGTTCGCGTTGGCAATCACGTCGCCGGCGAGGCCTGCGGCGTTCCACTCGTCCCATGCGGTTTCGAGGAAGCGCAGATATCCAGCATCGTGCACGGTACGCACGGGCGCCATGTCGAGATCGCCCGGCGCTCGGGGCGCATCGAAGCCACGTGAGGCGAGTCGCTCCAAGATCGAGTCGATTCGCGATGGCTTTTCGAACGGCTCGACCATCGCGCCGCCATGCAGTTCGAAGCTCGGAGCGTGAAGCGCGTGGTCCGCACTGAAGTAGGTCTGCATCGTGCGTGCAGGCTACACGGACCGAATGTCTGTAGTCGTGCTCAGATCGCGACGACCCGTGCGTCGACCCCGAGCGCGCGGCATTCTCGCTCGACTTCGGTGAGGTAGGCCGGGTTGGCGACGAGCACGACGTCCGGGTGGAGTTCCGGGAGTGCAGACGGAGCAACGATGACGTGTCCTGTCCCTGCGATGTAGCGATTCGTCTTGCGCGGGTTCTTGTCGACAGCCGCGAGGATCTCCGACCCTCGGTCGAGGACGTTGAGGAGCATGACCCCCTTGGAGCCCGCGCCTTGGATGACGACGCGCTTCGTGGCGTGAGAAGTGCCGAGTTCTCGATCGAGGGTGTCGTTGGCACTTTGTAACGTGGCAGCGAAGACGCTGTCGAGAGCGCGAGCGGCTGTGATGGCGACTTCGACGGACGTCTTGTCAGCAAAGACGAGCGCAGCATCGGTCGTGCGTGGCCGTGCGATCGCACAGAGGAATTGCTCGTCGAACGCGCGTCGCAGCTCGAGCACTTCGAAGCCAGCTCGACCGAGCGCTTCGAGCAGCGACGCTTCGGTGAAGTACCCACAGTGCTCGTAGATCAGATCCCAGATGCCCCCGCGGAAGCTGTGCTCGGCATTCGGGACTTCGAGGTAGAGGCGGCCAGCGGGATTCTTCGCGATCAACTCACGAAAGCCGCGCAACAGTGCGAGGGGGTCTTCGACGTGTTCGAGAACGTGTCGGTTGATGACGAGCTTCGGTGCAAGCGTGCAACTCGCCGTGTCGAGAAACTCATTGCGAAGATCGAGCGTGCCGCCGCCCTCGGTCGGTTCGGAAGTCGATCCCGTGAGGCTGCGGTCGAACCCGACTGCACGGAACGGCCCGTGGCGCACGAGTTCTCGCAGGAAGTCGGCTTGTCCGCATCCGACTTCGACGACGAGGTCGTGATCGGTAAGCCCGTCGGCAAGTGCGCTCGCGAGCGATTCTTGATACGCAGCGAAGCGCGGTGAGAAGACCTGGCTGTTCTCGTAGATCGGCGAGTAGGCGACGAGAGATGGGTCGAATGCTTGGTTGAAGACGAAGCCCGTCGCGGTGCAGAGGCCGAGCCGCAGTGTGCCGCGCGTTGCCGACCGTGCCGCCTCCACATCGTCGTAGAGCACGTTGCAGAAGACCGGTACGTTCTCGAGTTCGAAGATCGTCTCGAGTTCCGATGTCGGTTCGAGTGGCGATCGCATGAACTCAGATCGCGATGAGGCGTGCATCGACACCCAGTTGTTTGCACGTTGTGCCGATTTCGTCCATGTAGATCGGATTCATCACGACGATCGTTGCCGGCCGATACTCGCGCAAGAACTCCGGTGCGACGATCTCGTGGCCGGTCCCCGCGAGAAACTTACCGTGCTTGTTCGGATTGATATCCACGACGTAGCGAAGTTCGGTCGGGCTGCGCGGCTCGTCGGCAACACGCATGCCGAGTGTCGTCAGATACGCGACGCCTTTGGATCCCGAGCCCCAGACCACGACGCGTTCACCCTTTTCGCGAGCCTCGTCATGCGTGGCGCGCCAACTCGCGAGCCTTCGCGGCAAGGCCTCTTCGAAGCGTGCAACGGCCTGCCGTGTGACATCGAGATCGTTCTCGGCGACGAACGGGTGTGACGCAGTACCTCCGGCTATCCGTGCGACGAGCATCAAGTACTGTTCGTCGTAGTCCGTCCATGCTTCGATGGGCTCGAAACCCGTACGTCGAAACAACCGCAGCAACGAGCCGAGCGTGAAGTAGCTGCAATGTTCGTAGTAGAGGTCCTGGAACGCGCATTCTTCGAGCACGCGCAACACGTCCGGCAGTTCGAAGAACACGAGGGTCTCCGTGCGATCACGGATCGTGCGCCGTACGAGGCTCGTGAAGTCGCGCACTTGCTCGATGTGCTCGAGGGTATGCCGGCAAGCAACGACTTCGGCGCTGAGGTGGGCGTACGATTCTCCGTAGAAGTCTTGATAAAACGTCAGACGATCGCGCACGTCACTCGTGGTCCGCTCCGGGCGATATCCAGGGTCGATGCCGATGCCATGTCCACCAGAGAGCTCGCAATACCGAACGAGCCACTCACCCTTTCCGCATCCAATCTCCAATGCGCTCTTGCCGTCGAGGTCGTACGACGTGATCAGTCGCCCGATGTGATCGTCCAAGAACCGCTGGAAGCGCGGCGAATAGGCCTGTGTCTCTTCGTACCGAGTCGAATACTCGTGGAGTGAGCCATCGAAGGCTCGGTTCTGAATGAACCCACACGATTCGCAGAATGCGAGATCGAGGTCGCCGCGCGGGTACGCGAGTGCCTCGGCACGCGTTTCCATGAGTAGGCACGAGTGCACGGGAACCTGCTCGAGCCGATAGAAGCCACGCAGTGCTCCGTGCCCACAAGCTTTGCACGTGGAGCCGCTCGAAGTCACGATCGCTCCGTTGTCGCCACAATATGTCGTGTTCGGTCGCTCATACGATCACCGGGCGTGGCACCGGCACGATGAACCGTCCGCCGCGTGCGCGGTACTCAGCCTGCTGTTCGAGGATCTCGTCTTTGAAATTCCAAGGCAGGATCAATGTGTAGTCGGGCATTTCCCGGAGCAGTGCCTCGGGTTCGCGAATCGCGATACGCACACCCGGAATGATGCGCCCCTGTTTGTGCACGTTCTTGTCGACGACGTAGTCGATGAGGTCCCCAGTCAGGTTACAGGCGTTGAGCAAGATCGTGCCCTTTGCAGCCGCGCCATAGCCAGCGATCGTCTCACCGCGACTCTTGATGTCTTGGATCATCGAGCGAAGCGATGACCGCAACTCGTCGACCCGCGTCGCGAAGTCCGCGTAGAACTCGAAGGTGTCGATCCCGAGTCGTCGCTCTTCGGCGAGTCGCTCGTCGACACGCGGCTTCCGTTCGCCCGCGTTCTTCCCGACGAAGAGCCTCAGCGAGCCGCCGTGGATATCGAGATCCGCGAAGTCTTGGAGCACGAGCCCGTGGCGCGCGAAGAGCGCGTCGAGTGCGTGCACCGAGAAGTAGCAGAGATGCTCGTGGTAGATCGTGTCGAACTCGCGATGCTCGATGAGCGGTCGCACGTACGGAACTTCGATGACCGCGACCCCGTCGTCACCGAGCATTTCACGGATCCCGGCGACGAAGCCGTTGGTATCCGCAACGTGGGCAAGCACGTTGTTGGCGTGCAAAACGTCGACGCCGCCGCGTTCTGCGCGCAGCTTCTTGGCGAGTTCGAACCCGAAGAAGTCCAGCACCGTATCGATGCCGCGTTTGCGAGCAGCCTCGACCGGACCCGGCGCGGGATCGACACCGAAGCACGGCACACCTGCCTTTGCGTAGTACTGCAAGAGATAGCCGTCATTGCTCGCGAGTTCGAGTGCGAGGCTCTCCGAACCGAGGTTGCGCGAAGCGATCAATGCTTCGACATTGGCACGCGAGTGATCGAGGAGCGTGTTCGTGAACGACGAGTAGTACGGATAGTCCTGACCGAAAAGCTCCTCGGGCGGCACGGTTTCGAGGATCTGGACGAGCGTGCAGTCTCCACAGAACGCCACGTCGAGCGGATATCGGGCTTCTTCGCGATCGAGTTCGTCGGTGAACAAGAAGCCGTCGCTGAGAGGCAGGTTGCCGAGTGCCAAGAACACGCGCAGGTTCTCCGACCCGCACGATCGACAACGTGTCATCGACTGGCTCCTGTCCAACGGAGATCCGAGTCGAGCTTGCCTTCGGCGACGAGTTCTCGGACGTGTTTGATCCGCAGGTAGCGCGAGCCTTCGAGTTCCGCGAGTGTCAAGCCGTGGCGGACGTATGCGTCATAGAGTTCTTTCACGCCCTGGCGCACGGTCCACGTTGGGACGAAGTCCGGCAGCACGCGCTTGATCTTCTCGCAGTCGACGCGATAGCAGCGCTTGTCAGGGCCGGCGCCTTCGGCATACGTCACTTTGCAGTCGGGTACGATTTCTTCGACCATGTCGGCGAGTTCACGAACACGGTAGTTTTCATCGGTACGTCCGACGTTGAACGCTTCGCCATTGATGACGTTTGCGTCTGCATGCAATACCGCGAGGAACGCGCGCGAGATGTCTTCGATGTGCACCAGCGGGCGCCAGGGAGTGCCGTCGCTCTTGATCAAGACTTCGCCAGTCGTGTAAGCGTAGCCGGTCAAGTTGTTGACGACGAGGTCTCCACGCAAGCGCGGTGACACACCGTATGCCGTCGCGTTTCTCAGGTAGGTCGCACAGAACTTGTCATCGATCAGTTTCGACAAGTCCTCTTCGATTTTGACCTTCGAGACGCCATAGGGCGTGACCGGGTTACACGCGGACGTCTCGTCGAGGAAATCGTCACCTGCAGCTCCGTAGTTGCTGCACGAACTCGATTGGAGGAAGCGCGGCACACCGGCTTCTTTTGCCAGCTTCGCGAGACGCACGGTCGCGTGCCAATTGATGTCGTAGGTCGTTTCCGGTTCGAAGTCGCCGAGCGGGTCGTTCGACAATCCAGCCAGGTGGATGATGGCCTCGAAACCTTCGAGGTCGGCTGCCGTCACGTCGCGCACGTCCTTGCGGAGTGTCGCGATGCTCTGCTCGCGATCGCCGAACACGCAGTCGTGAAAGAGCTCGTTGTCGAGTCCGGTGACCGAATGTCCCGCTCGTTGGAGCATCGGGACGAGTAGTGTGCCGATGTAACCGTCGTGTCCTGTGACGAGAACGCGCAATGTCAGTCTTCCCAAGTCTTCCAAGGTGCATTGCCGGCGGACCACAGCGTTTCGAGCATTCGCTTGTCACGCAGTGTGTCCATGCACTGCCAAAAGCCGTCGTGTTTGTAGGCCATCAACTCGCCGTTCTTCGCGAGTTGCTCCATCGGTTCGCGTTCCCACTGTGTCGTGTCGCCTTCGATGTAGTCGAACACGCCGGGCTCGAGCACGAAAAACGCGCCGTTGATCCACCCTTCGCCGAGCTGCGGCTTCTCGCTGAATTCGGCAACGCGATCGCCGTCGAGTTCGAGTCGTCCGAACCGCGCTGGAGGACGAACCGCGGTCACGGTCGCGAGTTTCCCGTGTGCACGATGGAATGCGATCAGGCGGTCGATGTCGACATTGGCGACGCCGTCGCCCCAAGTCAGCATGAACGTCTCGTCACCGATCCACGGCTGCAAGCGTTTGATGCGACCGCCGGTCAGAGTCTCGAGCCCCGTGTCCACGAGATCGATCGTCCACGAAGGACTGCTTCCGCCCTGGGTCTCGACCTTGCCATCGCCTAGTTGCACGCGTAGGTGGCTCGCCAGGTGGCTGTAGTCGAGCATGTATTTTTTGATGACGTCGCCCTTGTAGCCGAGCGCGATCACGAAGTGCTCGTGACCGAAGCGCGCGTAGTGCTTCAGAATGTGCCACAAGATCGGGCGATTGCCGATTTCGACCATCGGCTTGGGCTTGATCTCGGTCTCTTCCGCGAGGCGGGTGCCGACGCCGCCGGCGAGGATCGCGACTTTCATGTCGCGGAAGTCTACCCGCCCCGAGCGCTCCGGACACATCGTCCCTCGTAGAGCGGTGGCGCGGGGCGCTCGGTCGCACCCCGCGCTGAACCCTCCGCCGACTACTGGAGCTTCAGCGGCTGCCAGCCACCGATTCCAATCGTCGAATCGGTGTTGATGACGGTCACGTGGTGGAGGTTCCAGGTGTCCGGCTCGAACGTGCCGCTGCTCGGAGGTTCGGGCAGCGTGTTGTTCCAAGCGCTGGCAACGCCGGGCGCCGCCGGTCCGCCGAGCATCATGCCGTAGTAGATCAGCGGCTCGAATTCGACCGCGCTCTCCCAGACCGGTTGACCATCAGCGCTGGTCTCGTTGGTGGGGTAGACGGGAACGAGGACGGGCCACGTGTCGTTGACGTCGTCGTACGGAGGTTTCCTCTTGGGGATCCGGATCAAGAGCAACGCGCCCTTGCGGATGTTGGCGCCGGACACTCGGAAACGCCGCGGAGCGTCGTGGCGCAGTCCGGTGAGGCCGACACTCGGTCCGTCCGTGACGAGACCATGCTGGAACAAACGGATGGTCCGAAGGAAGCGCGGTTCGGGCACGGGGATCGACGTGCCGAGGAAGACCGCGTTCCACACGAACGGATCGACGGTCGCATTCGGATCCCAGTTGTCGACGAACGTCGGAACGTCCCGATACGCGGTGTCCGGGCGCATCTTCTCGAGTTTGATGGCGGACGGTTGAGGTCCCGTCTCGAGCGACGGCTGGCCCTTTGGGTGTGCAACGCGACGCTCGCTTCCGAGCGGTGTTCCCATCAGGACCAGGCGGTCGTCCGTGCCCACGAGCATCCCCTGCAGTCCCGTGCGATCCGTCGTGGCGCCTGTCTGTACGTTTTCGTACTGACCTGTTCGAGGGTCGAACACGAAACCCCGTCGTCCGCTCGCGTCGTGCACTTGCACGACGAAGCCGTTGTTGGCTTCGTTCGCTCCGAGTTCGAAGCCATTGAATGCCGCCGTGAGCGCACCAGTGGGAAGCATGCTCTTGTCGAACGTCAATGCGACACCGACACAAGGCCCAACGCCCCAGTCGAGCTCTCGACAGAACTGTGTGACCATGTTCGCCTTCTCGACTTTGCCGAGTTGACCGGGTGCCGAGAAGACGATGTTGAACCGATTGATGGACAGTGCATCGCCTGTGCGAGCGAGCCCTGGACCTGCATTCGCGAGCCCCGGATTCAGCACGTCGGCATCGAGAACGAGCGCCTTCTCCTTCTGGAAGAGTCCCCGCAGGGCGGCCGTCTCGAGGGGGTGATCTTCGTCGTCGCCGCCGGGGCGTGCGAACACCTCCGTAATGCGGTTGTTGCTACCTTCAGGAAGCGCGTGGCACTGCACGCACGAACGATGGCTGCAGACATCGAGGTCGGCGATGTGGTAGAGCTTCATTCCCGCAAGCGCACCTGTCCCATCGTCCTCGCTATCCGGGTTACCGATCGTGCCCGAGTAGCGTCGATCCAGCTGCTGCTCGGGGTTCGGCGGATAGTGGATCGAGTTGATCATGTCGCGATACTTGCGCATGTCGTCTTCCTCGAGCTTCTTGCCGCCGAGAAGCGATTCGAACGCTCCGTTGAAGGCCTCGAAGGACGGCCTGTCGCCGCGCCAGTGATAGGGCGCGTTGGTCACGAAGTTGGTCGTCGTCGGGTCGACTTCCCAATTGAGTAGCCCTTGGAGTGATTGGGTGACGAGGAAGCCCTTGTCCGCTGGATAAAGACCGGTCGCATTGAGAGTCAGGACCGCTTTCTCGACGGCACCGTCGACGAAGGACGGCAAGAACGGGTCGACATCGACGGTTCCGCCGAGGTCCCAGAGTTGGCCGTCGAGGCGACCATCGGGATGGCACGAAGCGCACGATACGAATCCGTTGCCCGACAGCTCTGCGCTGTACAAGAACGGTCGACCCTGCCGGATGTAAGCGGGTGTCGGGTCATGTGCGAGAGAGAACGTCGACAACCTGGTATCGGTCGCCGGGTCGATCACCGAGATGGAGTTGTCGAGTCGGTTGAGTACGTAGAGTCGAGCTCCGGGGTCGGTGCTTCTCGACGGGTTCGCGGTCTTGAATGCGAGTCCGCGCGGACCGCACCGAGTGTTGGTCGACGTCGGCGCGACTTTGATGTCGATGCGGGACACCGACCAAGTGTCGGGGTCGTCTTGAAGGACGTTCTGCAGAACTCCGACGCGGTCGCTGTGGAATGCTGCGACGTAGACCTTCGTCACGTTGCCCTGTGCGTCCTCGACGATCGCCACGTCGGATGGATGGGCGAGCGCTTCGGGCTTCGTGACCGGATTGCCTGATGGCAAGCGGTTGAGGTTGCGCCCGATGATGTTGGCGCTCGTCGTACCGGGGTTGTCGACTCGTTGGAGATAGCTCTCCACGAATCCATAGGTCGCGTTCTTGACGGCGAGTTCGCCGAGGTTCTCGTTCCGCGCTTCGATGTGGACGGTAAAGAGATTGCCAGCCGACGTCGCGACCATGCCGAGACCGCCGGTGCCCATGCCGGGTTGGAACTGCACGGCGAACGTCGAGAGATCGACGCTCCAGAGATCCATGTGGTTGCGTCCCAGCGGATCACCGCGACGGCTGCCCATGGCTGCGAGGACGAAGAGGCGGTTGCCGATCCGAACCATGCGACGCGGTTGTTTGATCGAGCGAGTCGGAGTCACCCAATCGTCGAACAAATGGATCTTGCCGGTTCCCGCTCCGAACGGCGCGAGCGACATCGCGTCGAGCCATGCGATCGCGCCAGCCGTTTGAAGCGTGACGAAGCACTGCTGTCCGTCCGCGGAAAACTCGATGTCCATCGGCTCCTCGCCAACCCATTCGGTTCGGTCGAGGCGCGCGACGAGCTTCCCTTGGGTGTCGACCGCGAGCGCTATGGTCGAGACGGAGTCGCCAACCATGTTCGCCGTATAGGCACGCGACGTCGTCGCATTCCAACGCACGCTCACGGGCTCGAGACCGACGCCGATTCTGTCCACGAACTCGTTCGTCTCGCAGTCGTAGATCTCGAGTGAGTTGTCGGGGGTGTTACAGGCGAGGATCCAGTCGTGTCCACCAATTCGCGCGACTTGGATCGGCTTGACTTGGGGTGTCTCGAAGTTGAGATAGGCGGTGCGCCCTTGTGCGTGCGTGGATTCACCGGTTGCGGTGATGGCGAAAGCGGCGATCAGAGGCAGTACGTAGCCACGGGCTGTGCGTTTGCGATCGTTGCGGGATCGCAGGTGGGATGGAGACTGCATGTGAGTTCCTCTCGAGAGGGGGGAGCGTCGCGAGCGATCGGTGAGACCTCGAGTGCGACGCGAGGGCCTATCGAGAGAGTTCCGAACCGCGAGGACTGTCACGCGGAAACTCGAAGATGTTCGGTGGAACTAAGTTCGGTGTTCGTTGCGTGCGCGTGAACTTCGACTGTCGCGATGCGCGGAGCGCTACGCCGTCGGTGCGAGGTGCGACGCGAGACGTTCGAGCTTTTCGCTGATCTCCCGTTCGCGGCTCTTCGCGTTGAGCATCGCATCCGCGCCACTGCGGAATGCCCGAGCGGCGGCTGCACGTGTCGGTTCGTGCACGAGGAGGACGAGAAACGTATTTGGCGCGCGCTTCAGTCGTCTGCACCACTCGTATCGTCGCTCTTGTCCGAGTCCGATCTCGAGGACCACGATCATGTCCGCGAAGAATGCCGGGTTCGGGACTTCGCTCTTCGGACGCTTGTCGAACGTCAATCCGACTCGGCGGCATGAGCGTCGCAACGTCCGCACGATGTCGGGGTGGTGGACGAAGGCTGCCAGTGCGCCGCGAATCTCTGCAGGCTCGAAGTCGTCGAAGTACTCGTCCTCGTCCGGGTCGTCGAAGTCGATCGGCCCGCCTTCGATCTTCTCGGCCTCGGCGAGTGGCAGCGTCAGGAGCGCCGTATCGACCAGTGTGTCGTCTGCGAGGAACGAGAACGGAATCGCGTAGTACGGACCCTTGTCCTCGAGCGAACTCAGCGCGCCATCGAGGATCTCTTGGCCGTCGAGTTCCGCTTCGACGCCGCTGCCGAACACGGACTGCAGAGCTTCCTGGACGGATGCCGTGAGTAGGACGGCGAGCTCCTCGAACGTCTTGTCATCGTCGCTCGTCCATGTTTGCGCTTCGCGCTTCTGGGTGACTTCGTCCGCGTTCGTCCCACGATAGACCTGAGTGAGCGCGATCGCCGCATTCATAGGCCAATACAGATCGATGTGGCCTTGATGCGCCTTCTTGATATGACACCGAATGCGCGCGTGCTTGCCCTCGCCGAGCATCGCGTCGAGTTCGGTCGCTTCGGCTCGGATCGGACGCCTACGTTGCGTTCGCAGTCGATTCGACGTGAGTGCGCCGAGGTTGTCGCCGAGCAGCAGCAGGATGGCGGACATCGCTTTCGCGATTCCGGTTTCGTTGGCGCTCATTTGCGGAGGAGCTCTTCGAGCGTGTCGCGGAGTTCGGCTTGTCCGTACGGGCGACGAAGCGAACCGTGCACGCCGCATGCTCGTGCGCGTTCGACGAGTTCGCCCTGCTCGAGATGCGTGAGGAGCAAGAGCGCCGTTTCGGCGTAAGCCTCGGCAACTTCGGTCAAGAACTCGACACAGTCCTGATCGGGAAGATTCGAAGCGCAGAGGATGATCTCGAACGTTTCGCGTTCGAGGATCTCGCGCGCCTCGCTCGCCGCCCTCGCGGTGCGGATCGCATCGAAGCCCAAGCACGTGCGCTCGACACTGCGTTCGAGAGCCGCGCGCTGCGCCGCCGCATCATCGATGATCAAGATCGAACTCATCGCTCCCCCCGAAGCGGCGTCGACGGAGCCCGCGCCGTGTGCGGGCTCCTTCTGTGATGCCGTGTCTTCTCCTCTTCGGCAGCCGTGAAGCAGAAGTGGAGGAGGGGTGGAGGTCGTGCGGGATACCTCCTTGTTGTCACGAGTTCCCGCCAGTCGCGGATCCGTTCGGGGCTGATCTGCCAAGGACGCACCGTGACTAGCGGTCAGGCTGCTCCGATGACGAGCGGGCAGCAAGAACCTGACAGAGTGGTCCGACTACTGCCCGTTCGACGATTGCGCGATCGAACTACTGCGCGATCGCGTCGAGTTGGGTCTTGAGGCGACCCATGACGTTGGAGTGGATCTGGCAAACGCGCGATTCGGTGAGGCTCATGATGTCGCCGATCTCGCGCATCGTGAGGCCTTCGTAGTAATACATGATCACGATGAGGCGCTCTTTCTTGGTGAGGTTGCTCGTGATCAGGTCGAGCACGTCTTGCTGGTGCAGGGACTGCAGCGGATCGCAGCCTTTCTTGTCCTCGATGATCTCGACCTTCTCCATGTCGCGATCGTCGTCACTCTCGTCGAGCTTCTCCGAAAGCGAGAACATCGTCTTGGGCGAAGCCTCGACCTTGAGGTTGGCGAGTTCGTCCATCGTGATCTCGAGGTCCTTCGCCAGCTCGTAGTCGTTGACTTCACGGCCGTGAAGCGCCTCGAGACGCGATACCGCCTTGTCGAGCTTGTGGGCCTTGAGCCGCACGAGCCTCGGGACCCAGTCCTGCGAGCGGAGTTCGTCGAGGATCGAACCGCGAATGCGGGTCGAGCAGTAGGTCTTGAACTTGATGCCGCGCTTCAGGTCGAAGCCGCGAATCGCATCGAGCAGGCCGAACGTGCCGGCGCTGATCAAGTCATCGACATCGATCGACTTGGGGAGCGTTTGCAACAGGCGTTCTGCGATGTAGCGAACGAGCGGATAGTGGTATTCGACGAGGATGTTGCGGAGGTTCTCGTCGCCCGTGCGCTTGAACGTCTTCCAGATCTGATCGATCCGTTCCTGCTCTTGTCGCTTGCGCTCGGCCGGTGTCAGCTTCTCGGGCTTGGCGGTGGCCTTTGCCTGGGAGGCTTCGGCGGACTTACTTGCGGCTGCGCTCGTGGCCGCTGCCGTCTTCTTGGCGCGCGTCGTCTTCGTTGCGGCCTCGGTTCGTGCGGTGGTGGTGCCCTTCGCGGCTTTCGTCGCTTTCGCGGTCGTCTTCGAAGCGGTGGTCTTCGTTGTCGACTTTCCGGCGGGCTTCGACTTCGATCCGGACTTCGGAGCCGACTTCGTGGTCGCGCTCTGCTTCGTCGTGCGTGTCGCCTTCTTCGAGGACGCGGCTTTCGACTTGGTACCGGTGGACGTGGACTTCGTCTTCTTCTGCTTGCGCGTGGCGGTCGTGGTCATCGGATCAAAGGGTCAAGAGGTCAGTCGAATCGGGAACTCCCCGGGGCGGCCGCCGCGGTGGCGACCACCGCGCATGGATGCACTCCGAGCCCGTACGCAATTGCGATGCGTTCGTTCACGGAGTCGATGACGTTGCAACCAGCGCGGAGGGAGAGTCGCTCCCGGCTTGCGTCGATGCGTTGCGCGGGATGGCGGCTCGGAACCCCGAGCACGAGTACCGACTCGCGGGTCGTCCGGTCCGGCCGAGGATCCGAAGCTACTGTTCGTGAGTCCAAGCGGCAGGTGCCGGCCGAGGTCCGCGAGTACCGAACCTCATTCTTCCTTCGGCAACCAGGCGCTGCTGTGCAGCCCATGGCTTTGCGTCGTGCGCGAAGCGCGCACTCAGCCTTTATCGGGAAGAACCCTTATTGAGAAAGAAGTGGGGGGTGCGAGTCCCCCGTCCTGCGGACGGCCCATGGCGCGTACCGCTGGAGAGGAGTATCGACCACCTTGGTCGCCGACTTGAGGGGTGGACGAAACTTTTTTCGAGGTTCTTCCGGGCACCCCATATCTGGCGTCGGCCGGCGTGTCGGGCCACCAGATCTGGATCAATCGTACGAGAGAACGGTGTGGAAGCGGTGGCTGCCGAGCTTCTTCCGGCCTCCGAGGAACGCGAGTTCGATCAAGACCGCGACTGCCTCGACGTGCCCACCGACGCTCTCGATCAAGTGCGTCGCGGCTGCCACCGTGCCGCCGGTCGCGAGCAAGTCGTCGATGACGAGCACGCTCTCGCCGGGTTCGACCGCATCGACGTGCATCTCGACGTGGTCGGTGCCGTATTCGAGTGCGTACTCGTAGCTGACCGTGTCGTACGGGAGCTTGCCCTTCTTGCGGATCGGGGCGAAGCCGTATCCGAGCTCGAGAGCGAGTGCCGCGCCGAACACGAAGCCACGCGACTCGATCCCGATGATCTTCGTCGCCGTGCAGTCGTCGATCTCGTTGGCCAACTTCGTGATCGCGAGTCGAAACGCGTTCGCGTCGGCGAGGAGAGGCGTGATGTCCTTGAAGAGGATGCCTTCCTTCGGGAAGTCGGGAATGTCGCGGATGTAGTCTTCGAGCTTCATGTCACATTTCTTCGGGTGAGGCGACGCCGAGCAGGGCGAGTCCTTCGCGGATCAAGTCGCGCGCTGCGCGCACGAGGAGGAGGCGTGCCGCTTTGACTTCGGGCTCCGCGCTCAACACGTGGTGTTCGCGTAGATAGCTGTGGATTTCGGATGCGAGTGATGTCACGAACGACGTGAGGATGTAGGGCTCGTTCTTGTCGACACAGCGTTCGAGGACCGAGCCGAAGTCGAGCATCGTGGTCAGGACACGTTCTGCGTCGTGGAGCGCGCTCCAGGCGATGTCCTTCGGAATCGAGTCTGCGGCATCGTTCGAGCCCGCTTTGCGCAGAATGCTCGAGAGGCGAGCGCCCGCGTATTGGACGTAAGGCCCGGTTTCGCCTTCGAAACTGAGCAGCTCGTCCCAATCGAACTTGACGTCCTTGATGCGCGTGTTCTTGAGGTCGTTGAAGACGATGGCGCCGACGCCGATCGCTTCGGCGACCGCATCCTTGTCCGCCAAGTCCGGGTTCTTTTCGTCGATGATCGTGCGCGCCTTCGCGACGGCTTCGTCGAGAACTTCGTCGAGGAAGATCGCGTTGCCGCCGCGCGTCGAGAACTTCGTCCAACGCTTCTGCTCGGGGTCGAACGTCAGCACGAGGCCGAAGTCGATGTGCTCGATGCCGTCCGCTTCCTTCCAACCGAGCTTGGCGATGACTTCTTTGAGTTGGCGGAAGTGGAGCTTCTGCTCGGCGCCGACGACGTAGAGAGCCTTGTCGAACTCGTACGTCGCGCGACGGTAGTAGAGTGCCGCGAGATCTCGCGTCGCGTAGATCGTCGTGCCATCGGACTTGACGAGGATGCACGGCGGCATGCCGTCGACCTCGACGACGAGCGCGCCTTCGGACACGGTCGTGATGCCTGCATCCTTCAGCTGGGCGAGGGTGCTCTCGATCTTGTCCTCGTAGAAGCTTTCGCCCGTGATCGCTTCGAACTCGGCTGCAAGGCGACCGTAGGGGCCTTGGAACGCTTCGAGGCTGATGTCGCGGAGCTCTTGCCATCGACGCCGCTCGGCATTGTCCTCGCCCGACTCGAGGCGACGGAACGCTTCCGCTGCGCGTTCGTTCAGGCTCGGGTCCGCATCGGACTCGCGCTTGAAGCGCACGTAGATTTCGTAGAGATGCCGCATCGGATCGCGATGCAGAGCTTCGTGGTCGCCCCACTCTTCGAACGCGACGAGGATCTTGCCGAATTGCGAGCCCCAGTCACCGAGGTGGTTGATGCCGAAGACGGTGTGCCCCGTGTGCTTGTAGATCCGGCGCAAGGCCGCGCCGATGACCGTCGAACGCAGGTGACCGAAGTGGAACGGCTTCGCGATGTTGGGCGACGAGTAGTCGATCACGACGCGCGTGTTGTTGGGCTTCCACTGGCCGAACGGTTCGCGATGCTCGAGAACGCCACGCACGACGTCTTCGGCGAGCGCGGCCCGCTCGTAGCGGACATTGACGAACGGACCGACCGCCTCGGCAGTGGTGAGGATCCCATCCTTCGCTTTCGCGAGTTCGACGAGTTGCTCGGCGAAGGCTTTGGCGGCGACAGGTGGTGCTTGTCCCGCAGCCTTGGCGAGCGGGAAGCAGGGGATCGATGCATCGCCGTGACTCGCATCCTTCGGGCGTCCGATGGGGAGCGTCGCGACATCGAAATCGTCGCCGGCAACGGCGCGCGCTGCGTCGTGCACGAGCGACACGAGCCGCTCTTTGATCGATGCGGTCACTGCCAGTTCTCCCAAGTTTCGTAGAGGCCTTGCAGCTCACCGTCGATGCTCTGCACTTTGCCTTGCAGTTCTTTCATGCGTTCGGGGTCCTTCCACGCGTTCTCGTCGTGCAAGGCAGCTTGCAGCTCTTCGCGTTCGGTTTCGAGTTCCATGATGCGGGCTTCGAGCTTCTCGAACGCGTACGGATTCCGGATCTTGTTCGAACTGGCCGTGCTCGCCGTCGACGGAAGGGCTTCGGCGGCGCTCTCGGCGCGGCGCTCTTGGCGTTGTTCGCGTTTCTCGGCCTCCTCGACGCGGCGTCTCGCCGTGGCGGAGGTCTCGTAGTCCTCGATGCCGCCCTCGTGGACGATGATCCCCGCCTTCGTGAGCTCGAAGACGCGCTGGATGACGCGGTTCAAGAACCACCGGTCGTGGGACACCGACACGATCGTGCCTTCGAAATCGTCGAGTGCCTCTTCGAGCGCCTCGCGTGTCGCGATGTCGAGGTGGTTGGTCGGTTCGTCGAGCAGGTAGCAGTCCACGGGTTGGACGACGAGCCGAGCGAGGCAGAGACGGCGTTTCTCACCCCCCGAGAGGACTCGAACGTCCTTGTCGACGTCGTCGCCGCGGAACACGAAGCGCGCGAGATGATCGCGACATTCGCCCTCGGTCCAGTTCGGCACGAGGCTCATGAAGGTCGAGAGCACGGTTCCCGACGTCGGCAAGTCGTCCATCTCCTGGCGGAAGTAGCCGACTCGTAGCGTCTTGCTGCGTTCGATGGTGCCTTTCGTCGCCGGTTGCTGGCCGGCGATGATCTCGAGCAGGCTGCTCTTTCCCGTTCCGTTGCGACCGAGAATCCCGATGCGGTCCCCGTGGAAGACCCGGAAGCCGACATCCTCGAAGAGTGGCTCGGCATCCCCGTAGCGCAAAGAGAGCGACTTGCCTTCGATGACGGTCTGCCCCGACAGGCCCTTGGCAGAGCCGAGTCGCAGTGCCATGCGTGCGCCCGGACCGGTTCGCGGACGCGCGAGGCGTTCGACGCGTTGCAAGCGCTTGAGTCGTCCCTTGGCTTGCGCGGTCCAACGACTGCCCATGTGCTTGCGGATGTAGGCCATCTCCTTCGCGTACCACTCGGATTGCTTCTCGTACTCACGTAGCGCGGTCTCGAGTTCGCGTGCCTTCTGTTCTTGCCACGCGGAGTAGTTGCCGCGGTAGCGCGTGACCTGGCCACTGTCGATCTCGACGATCGAACGACATACGCGATCGAGGAAACGGCGGTCGTGGGACACGAGCACGAACGCGCCTTTGCGCTGCTCGAGCCAGTCTTCGAGGAAGGCGATGCCTTCGAGGTCGAGATGGTTGGTCGGTTCGTCGAGGATCAAGAGCTCGGCGGGCAGGAGCATCGCCTGCGCGAGCGCGACGCGCGCCTTCTCACCACCGGAGAGGACTTCGACATCGTCACCGAAACGATCGCGCGCGAAACCGAGACCCTGCAAGGCACGCTCGGCGAACGCGTGACGTCGATACCCGTTGCCCGCTTCGAACGCCGTGTGTACGCGTTCGTAGCGGGCCGCGAGCGATGCGTTCTCGGGCTCCGCGGCCATGGCGGTTTCGAGTTCGCGCAGCTCCGATTCCATGGCCTCGAAGCGAGCGAACGAGCGCTGCGCAGCCTCGAGCACGGTCATGCCCGCCGTGAGCTGCGGGATCTGAGCCGTCCAAGCGATCTCGAGATCGCGCCGCACCGAGCGCTCACCACGATCGGGTGGATCCTCACCGATCAGCACCTTGACGAGCGTCGTCTTCCCCGCGCCGTTGTCCCCGACGATCCCGATGCGGTCGTCCTCCGCGATCCGGAGCGAGACGTCCCCGAAGACGAGGGCGTCGCCATAGGCTCGTTCGACTTGGTGCAGCGTCAGGAGGGTCACGTCTTGATCTAACCGCGCGTTGCGTGGCCTTGCACGTGTCGATTAAACGTCCTGCCTACCAATCAACCAGTCGAGGTGTCTGGTCTTGCCCCTGCCAGCGCGCGGAGCGCGAAACTCGCTGTCCGGGCTCAGACGATCGCGGTGGCGTGTCGATGAACTCGACATGGCACGAAAGCGCGACGGGCGTTCTCTGACGGATTTGATGCTGTTCTGCGACGACATGCAGCAGCACGTGCGTGGGCTCACGAAGAACCTGCGCGCGGAGTCGACTCGTCATATCGAGGAAGGGCCTGGCGCGCCCAAGGCGAGCTCGGACGTGATTCGCTCCTTGCGCAGCCTCGCTGCTTCACTCCAGGAACTCATGGTCGTGCTCCCGACGGTGCCCGTGATCGAAGGGCAACCGAAAGAACTCGATCCTCGCGTGCTCGCACTCGGACTGATCAGCCAGTGGCTCGATCGCGATGGCGAGATCGCGCAGAAGGCGCGGCGTGGCATTCATGGTCATAGTGAGTCGATCGAACTCGCGAGCGTCGTCGAACTGATCGCGCTCCAGCGCAAGACGGGGCTCCTGCGCGTCAAGGGACAGTCCGAAACGTTCTTGCTCGAGTTCGAAGATGGTGACGTCGTGCACGCGGTCAGCGACAACGCGCCCGAACGCGATCGGCTCGGCGAGATCCTCGTGGATCAAGGTGCGCTCGATCGTGATGTCTTGCGCGACCTGTTGATGAAGTATCGCGGATCGAGGCGGCGCCTTGGGACGCACTTCGAGATCCAGCAGCTCGTCGGCGAAGCCGGTCTTCGTCGTGCACTCGAGGAACAGGTGCAGCGCTTGTTCCATCGGCTGTTCGCGGCGAAGGACGCGTACTTCGAGTTCATGGAAGATGCGGGGACGGAGCACTTCCAGAAAGTCCGTCTCGGTGCGATGTCGCTGCTCCTCGAGAGCGCGCACATGATCGACACCGAACGTGATGCGCAGACGAAGCTACGTGGAACGATCGACCTCGACGAGATCCTGAGCGACGACGAGACGCGGATGCGCATCGTTGCTTCGGCGGCTGCGGCAGGGGAGGTCGTCGACGGCGAAGTCGAGTCGCTTTCGGCGATTGTCGAAGACGAGGCGCGCGCCGCGCAGTCAGAGACCGAAGCGCAGGACGACTCGGCCACAGGAACGAGAGCGTCCGATGCGACGAGTGCGACCGAACCGTCGCAGTCGACTGCCGATGAACGCGAAGTCGACGATGCGGCCGACGAAGATCTCGACGAGGACGCCGCCGACGACCCTGCGATGCACGCGATCAGCTTCCTTCGCAAGTACGGGATCGGGACCCGCAAGTGGGTCAGCGAACTCTCGAAGGGTTCGCGCGAGCCCGAATAGCCCGCGCGACGCGCGTCACTGAACGCTGCCCGTGAGTTCGATGACCGGCGCACCGGTCGCCTGCGAACCGAAGAGGAAGCCACCGGACGCACTCGTCGAGTCCGACTGATAGACCAGTTGTCCCGGACCTTCGCCGACGAGAGTCATCGCCACGCCGTTCGACCAGACGCTTCCGAACGCGTTGCTCGCTGCGTCGATGAAGATGCCCTGCGCGAACAGCGTCAGGTCGGCGAGCGACTTGTCGGCAGGGATCGGGAACTTGAGCGTTCCGCTCCAGGTGTTGCCCACCTGCACGAGTGGCAGCGGTGCGGCGAGGTCGATCGAGTTGTAGACGAAGTTGCCTTGTGCGCCGACGGCCGTCATGTCGAACGGCAACGGGATCTGCCCGAACGTCACGTTCGAGAAGCCGAATAGGATCGCCGCCGGATACTGGCTCGCGAGCCCCGACGCGGTCAGCGTGAGGGAGCCGCCAGGTGTCAGTGCATTCGCGTCCGGGCACGTGAACGTATAGCGCTCCGCACTCTTGAACGGGCCGTTCACGCCGATCGTGGCCGTTGCTCCGCTCGTCGTGCTGTTGCGGAACGCGTCGAGCAAGTACTCGTTCTTCTGATTGGCCTGACCCGTCTCGACGAATTCGATGAGGAGGCTTCCCTTGGCCTGCTGGTACACGAACGGCGTCGTGAGCTTGAAGGCGACGTTGAAGGGGGCCGGCCCGCTGAGCACGGGTTGCGCGGGTCGGTTGTAGGTGCCCTGAAAGACGATGGCCATCGTGCCGGCGCGATTGTTCGCGAAGGTTGTCGACATCGTCGATGGAGTCATGTTCGAGTAGCCGATCGAGACCGTGAAGTTGGGAATCGAGCGAGCACCGAAGGCGTTCTTGTTCGCAGTATCTCGACGATAGGCGAACGACTGGATCAAGGCTGTGCTGCCGATGTACTTGCCCGAGACCAAGTGCTGCGTGCGCGAGCCGCCTTCGTAGACGAACGGAAAATACGACGCGTCGTTGGCGTCGCTCGCCGTCGCGACGGCGGGGATCACCTTCTTACCTTGCGCCTGCAGGGGCGCGGGGGCGGCCACGAAGGGAATGATGCTGAAGAGGAGTGCGGAGGGAATCGGTCGAAGTCGCATGTCAGGACGCTTGGAGATGGGAAGAACAAGGAAGCGAATCGTTGGACCGAGCGTACGCGATTCTCAACGCGCCGTCTCCCCGCACCGCCGGGAATGGTTCCTGCTTCAGATGTCGTACGCTTCTCGACCGGAAGGCTGCGAAGGACGTCGATCTCGCTTCTGTATCGGATGCAGGGGGCTTTGACGAAGCGACTCGCGATCAAGGCTCGAACTCGATCTCGACGTCGAGGTGCGTCGATGGATAACGCACGGGGATTTCGACTTCGATCCAACCGAGGGTGTCGTCGCCGACTTCGACGATGAAGACCGCTTCGTTGCGCCACGGATCGTCGTAGAGCACCGCGATCCCGTCGGGCGATTCCAAGAAACCGAGATCCGCTGAGGCGATGTCCTCGGAGTCGAAGTACGCGAGCCCGCGATCATCGGTTCGCATCGTGGCCCACGGGTCCTTGCCTTGGCGATAGTCGTCGCTCCACTCGTTCCAGGCTTCGAGGATGCGGACGGTCAGGCCCTGCCAGACGGCGTTCTTCGAATCGACGACTGTGATCGACAGGGATACGGGCTTCTTCCCGGGGTAGTACCAATGGCGACACGAGGGTAGGGGCAACGTCGCGGCGACCAAGGCGAGCAGCAGGAGCGTGCTCGCGAAGCTGCGGCGCGACGTGCGGTCGGATTGCGACGGGGCGGTGTTCATGCCAGTACGTGTGCGAACATCGTGCCAACATTCCCATCGGCGTGATGCGGCAATCGCGCCCCACGCACGGAGCTTCCTGTCCCGCGTACGGGGCAATCCTGCGTGGCGCGGGGGCCTCCCGCGCAGCGGTTGCTGCGCGCCTCAGCGCAGGCGGCGGTGCGTGCCGGCTGTATCCGGGCTTCCGTCTTCGCGGTCCTTGATCTCGCGATACGTGTCGTAGTCGCCGAGCACGAAGCGCCACTTCCCGTCGCCTTCGAGAGCGAGGATGTGGGTCACGACGCGGTTCAGGAAGTACCGGTCGTGAGACACGATCAGTGCGCTGCCGGGGAAATTCTCGACCGCTTCTTCGAGCACGCGCAACGTCTGCAAGTCGAGGTCGTTGGTCGGTTCGTCGAGGATGATGAAGTTGCCGCCGTGTCGCAGCAGCTTGGCGAGCTGGACGCGGTTGCGTTGTCCACCCGAGAGCGAGCCGACTTTGCGTTGCTGATCTTCGCCGCGGAAGTTGAAGCGCGCGAGATACGCGCGCGACGGAATGAAGCCTTGGCCGAACGGCAGTTCGTGCAGCTCGTCGGTGATCTCCTGATACACCGTCTTGTCCGGGTCGAGCGTGAGCCGGTTCTGGTCGACGTAGCAGGACTGCACCGTCGAGCCCATCTCGATCTCGCCCGAGTCGTACGGCTCCATACCCATGATCATCTTCATGAGCGTGGTCTTGCCGGTTCCGTTCTCGCCGATCACGCCGACGATCGCACCGGGCTCGACTTCGAACGTCAGATGCTCGAACAACGTGCGATCGCCGAAGCTCTTCGAAACATCGCGCACCTCGAGCACCTTGTTGCCGAGCTTCGGTCCTGGCGGGATCTGGATGTCGATCGCGTCCTCGCTCCGGTCCTTCTGCTCCTGTCGCATGTCCTCGTAGCGGCGGATGCGTGCCTTGTTCTTGGTCGCGCGCGCTTTCGGATTCGTGCGGATCCACTCGAGCTCGGACTTGAGACGGCGCGCTCGCGCGGCGTCCTGCTTCTTCTCGACATCGAGCTTGGCGGACTTCTTCTCGAGGTAGGCCGAGTAGTTCCCCTCGTACGGAATCGCGCGACCGCGCTCGATCTCGAGCATCCAGTTGACGACGTTGTCGAGGAAGTAACGGTCGTGCGTGATGAGGATGATCGTGCCGCGGTATTGAGCGAGGTGCGTTTCGAGCCAGTGCACCGTGTTGGCGTCGAGATGGTTGGTCGGCTCGTCGAGCAGCAGCATGTCGGGGTGCTCGAGCAGAACCTTGCACATCGCGACGCGGCGCTTCTCACCACCCGACAACGGGCCGATCTTGGCGTCGAGCGGCGGCAGTCCGAGCGCATGTGATGCCTGGTCGAGATGCCGATCGAGTTCCCATGCGTCTCGGTGATCGATCTCGGTCTGGAGGACTTCCATCTTCTCCATGACCTTCTGCATTTCGTCATCGGCGAGTTCTTCGCCGAGGCGGGCTGCGAGATCTTCATAATCCTTTACGAGCTGGCGAATCGGGGCGACGGCTTCTTCGAGCTGCTCACGCACCGTCGACTCGTCGGGGAGTATTGGTTCTTGGGGCACATAGCCGATGCGGAGGCCGTCGGCAGGCAAGGCGCCGCCGTCGAACTCCTTGTCGACACCGGCGAGGATGCGCAGCAGCGTCGTTTTGCCCGCACCGTTGTTGCCGATGACACCGATCCTGGCTCCGTCGAGGAACGACAGGTTGATGTTGTCGAGGATGACGTTCTGACCGTAGGCCTTGTGCAAGCCCACGAGGTTGAAGACAGGTTTGCTCACGGCGCAGCTCGGGGAGGGAAGCGGCTCGTCGCACCGACATCGTCTCGATTCGGTACGTCGCCTCGTTGCTCGGCGTCGGCGCCCGGCGCGTGCCCGGCGACAAAACGGCCGAATACCCTACCCGTTCGCGATTCGGACGCGATGAAGAAAACGCTCCCGACAAGAGCTGTGGTTCGACGCCGTTCTTCGTCCCATGATTCGGCCTCGCTCCTGGATCGACCCTTCGGCGCATGTCACGAACTCTCGCAATCCTAGCTCTCTCGGCCACCGTTCTTTCAGCACAAGGGGGCCCGACCAAGGTCACCACGGTTCGAGTCGCCTCGCATCGCTTCACACCGAAGTTCGCCGTGCTCGGCGAACTCGAAGCCAAGCGAACGGTCCAGATCGGCGCCGAGGTCGCCGGTCGCGTCGCTTCGACCGAGTTCGAGGAAGGCGAGCGCTTCGACGAAGGCGAGAGCCTCCTTCACCTCGATACCAAGACTCGGGAGATCGCCGCACGCGGCGCGAAGGCGCGGCTCGAAGTCGCGCGGCAGCAGCTCGCCGAATACAAGGCGGGTGCTCGCCCCGAAGAGATCCTCGAATCCGAGGCCGGAGTCGAGCGCGCGAAGGCGCTTCTCGCCGAAGCCGAGGAGGACCTCGAACGGGAGCGCGGCAAACAACGATCGGACATCGGGTCGCAGAAGTCCTTGACGGTCGCGGCGGCACTCGCGGCGACACGTCGTGCCGAGCTCGCGAGTGCAGAACAACAACTCGCGCTCGTGCGCCTCGGTCCCCGTGTCGAACAACTCGCCCGTGCCGAGGCCGAAGTCGCGCTGCGTCAGAGCGAAGTCGATGCCATCGAAGACGAGATCCAGCGTGCGACGATCAAGGCACCGTTCACGTCGGCTGTCGTCGAGAAGCACGTCGGGACGGGAAGCTACGTGCGCGCGGGGGATCCGGTCGCGAGCCTCGTGCAGATCGATCCGATCCGGGTCACGCTTTCCGTACCAGAACGCAACCTCTCGCTCGCGAAGATCGGCTCCGAAGTCCGGATGCGGATCGATGCTTTCCACGACGAGGAGTTTCGCGGTGAGATCAAGGCCATCGTGCCGCGTGGCGACAAGCTCGCGCGATCGTTCCCGGTTCGCCTCGAGATGGCGAACAAGGATGGTCGCTTGCTCCCGGGCATGTTCGTGAGAGCCGAACTCGAAGGGGAGAGTCGCGATGGGATGGCGGTGCCACGCGACGCCGTCGTGACGTCCGGTACCGGCAGCATCGTCTACACCGTCGTCGACGGGAAGGCTTCGATCGTCCCGGTCACCCTCGGCGAAGTCGATGGTGACCTCGTCGAGATCCGTGGACCGCTCGCGAGTGGCGCCGAGGTCATCGTGCGCGGCAATGACGGTCTGCGCCCTGGCACGCCCGTCGTCGTGTTGCCACCTGCCGATTCCGCTCCGAATGGCGCGACGGGCACCGAGGGAGGCGCCAAACGATGAACCCGGTCAAGTTCGCGATCGACAGGCCGGTCACGGTGCTCGTCGGCGTGATCCTCGTCATCCTCTTCGGCACGCTCGCGATCACGACGCTGCCGATCCAACTGACGCCCAACGTCGACAAGCCGGTCGTCACGGTCGCGACGTTCTGGGAAGGCGCATCCCCGAACGAGGTCGAGCGCGAGATCGTCGACGAGCAAGAAGAGAAGCTCAAGAGCATCCCCGGCCTGATCGAGATGACATCGACGGCCGTCGAGGGCTCGGCGACGATCGAGCTCGAGTTCGGTGTTGCCAAGGACATGTCGCGCGCGTTGCTCGACGTCAACGAGAAGCTGCGCCAAGTACCGAGCTACCCGGAGAACGTCGACGAACCCGTCGTGTCGTCCGGCGACACGGGTGCAGCGGCCGCGATCGCGTGGTTCATCCTTAGGCGTACGAAGGACTCGCCCGTCGACCCGGACGCGATCATCGAGTGGCAGACCTTCCTCACCGAGGAGGTCAAGCCACGGCTCGAGCGCGCCGAGGGTATCGCTACCGTCGGCATCATCGGTGGCGTCGATCGCGAAGTGCACATCGACGTCGATCCATCCGCACTCGCAGCGCGCAAGCTGTCGCTCGGTGACGTGCGGGATGCGATTCGGCGACGCAACGTCGACGTGTCGGCCGGCGACATCGAACTCGGGAAGCGCACCAACAAGATCCGTACGGTCGGGAAGTTCGAGAGCCTCGCCGAGATCGAAGGGCTGCTCGTTTCGCAGCGTGACGGTCAGCCGGTCTACCTGCGCGACGTCGCGACGGTGAAGTTCGGTTACAAAGAGTCGAAGCGAACGGTGCGATCGCTCGGGCAACCCGCGATCGCGGTCAACGCATCGCGCGAGACGGGGACCAACATCATCACCGTGATGAGTGCGCTCCAGGCCGCCGTTACCGACGTCAACGACGACCTGCTGCGTCCGGAGGGACTCGAACTCGTCCAGGTCTACGACCAGACGGACTACATCTACAGCGCGATCGACCTCGTGCTGCAGAACCTGTGGGTCGGTGGGGCACTCGCGATCCTCGTGCTGCTGCTCTTCCTGCGTCAGATCCGCAGCACGCTCGTCGTGGGGCTCGCGATCCCGATCTCGACGATAGGCGCGTTCCTCGGTCTCGTCGCGCTCGGGCGCAACCTCAACGTGATCAGCCTGGCTGGTCTCGCCTTCGCGGTCGGGATGGTCGTCGACAACTCGATCGTGGTATTGGAGAACATCTACCGTCATCGCCAGATGGGCAAGACTGCCTTCGCGGCTGCCTACGACGGCACGAGCGAAGTTTGGGGTGCGGTCGTCGCTTCGACGTTGACGACGCTCGCGGTCTTCATTCCAGTCGTGTTCGTTCAGGAGGAAGCGGGCCAGCTCTTCGCAGATATCGCGATCGCGATCAGCGCGGCGGTGTTCATGTCGTTGATCGTGTCCGTGCTCTTCATCCCGATGCTGTCCGCGCGACTCGTCGCGGAAACGTCGCACAAGGGCATCCTCGGCAACATGTTCGGACTCGTTCCGCTCGCCGAGAAATTCACGAACGGTGTCACCAAGACAGTTCTCTGGATCAACGCATCTCTCTGGCGTGGACTCGCGACCGTCGTCGTCATCGTCGGACTCGCCGTCGGGATTTCGTGGTTCCTTGCGCCCCGCATGAACTATCTGCCCAACGGCAATCAGAACCTCGTGTTCGGATTCATGATCGCGCCGCCGGGTTCGTCGCGCGGTGAGTTCGATCGCATCGCGCACCAGATCGAGACGACGCTCGCACCGTACTGGGGTGTCGAGAAGAGCGCGGATCTCCCGCTGGAGTTGCGCAAACCCGCTTGGTATCAGGGACCGGGCGAGATCCCGGGGCTCGAGAACTTCTTCTTCGTCGCGCTCGAGAGCACGGCGTTCCTCGGTGCGCGCAGTCTCGACGAGAACAACGTCGCGCCGATCGCATCACTGCTGACGCAAGCTGCACAATCGATTCCTGGGATCATGCTCTTCGCGTCGCAGCGCTCGCTCTTCGAGCGCGGTGTCGGCGGTGGATCGACGATCGACCTCGAGATCAGCGGCTACGACCTCGAGGCCAACAAGAACGCAGCACTCGCGCTGATGGGGCCGATTGCCGGTCGTCTCGGCTTCCCACGCCCCGAACCGTCGAACTTCGCGCTCGGTGCTCCCGAGTTGCAGATCCGTGTCGACGAAGCGCGTGCAGCCGAACTCGGGGTCACGTCGTCGGAGCTCGGATTCGTCGTACGCACGATGGTCGATGGCTCCAAGGTCGACGAGTTCCGCGACCGTGGCGTGACGCTCGACGTCAAGCTACGCCCGAACGGTGGGCCACGCGGCGCGACCGCGCTCGAAGAACTACCGATCTGGACACCGGTCGGCCGACAGGTCGCACTCGGTTCGGTCGCGTCCCTGAGCGTCACGACGAGCCCGACCGAAATCCGTCACATCGAAGAGGACCGCGCGATCCGCCTCAAGGTCACGCCGCCGCCGGGAATGGACCTCGCGACGGCGATGGACGTACTCGACAACGAAATCGTCAAGCCTGCACGCGGCTCGGGCGCGATCCCGAAGTCGGTCCGCACCGGTCTGTCCGGCACCGCCGACAAACTCGTCAAGACACGCGAAGCGCTCGGAGGCAACTTCCTCCTCGCACTCGTGATCACGTATCTCCTGCTCGCATCGTTGTTCGAGAGCTTCTTGTTCCCGTTCGTGATCATGCTGTCGGTGCCACTCGCCGCCGTCGGCGGCATCGCAGGACTCCGCCTCGTCGGCATGTTCAGCGATCAACAACTCGACGTGCTCACGATGCTCGGCTTCGTGATCCTCATCGGCACGGTGGTCAACAACGCGATCCTGATCGTGCACCAAGCACTCCAGAACGTCGCCGCCGACCCGGACTCCGGCATCGACGCCGCAATCGGCGACTCGGTCCGTACCCGAATCCGACCGATCTTCATGTCGACGCTGACGTCTGTGCTCGGAATGCTCCCGCTCGTGCTCTTCCCGGGCGCCGGAAGCGAACTCTACCGCGGCCTCGGCAGCGTAGTCGTCGGCGGCCTACTGGCCTCCACGATCTTCACGCTCTTCGTCGTGCCAGCGCTGTTCCGCATCACGTGGGTCGCTAAATCGAAGGTGCTCGCGCGCGCTCGCTGAGCTGCGCTGTTGGTGCTGGTGCTGGTGCTTGCGCTGGCGTGCTCGTGCTGGCCCTGTCGTGCTGGCGCCGGTTGCTGGCCCGTGGACATCGCAGCCGTCGCCCGTGGGCGGCTGCAATCCAACGGTGTGCCACGGCGACCTGCGGCCTGATCGGGATCCACCCGTTGGGCAGTTGATTCTTCAGTCGGTCGACTCCAAGTGCTCAGGATGGCTGTTCACACGTTGCATTCGACCCAGGTGATCGAGACGACGCTCGACGAGGCGTGGCGCTTCTTCTCCAATCCGCGCAACCTCGCCCGAATCACGCCGCCGAACCTCGGCTTCGAAGTGCGCACCAAGGACCTACCCGAGTCGATCCACGCGGGCCTGATGATCGAGTATCGCGTGCGACCACTCCTAGGGATCCCGACGACCTGGCTGACGGAGATCACGCAGGTGCGCGAACACGCCTACTTCGTCGACGAACAACGCATCGGTCCGTACCGAATCTGGCATCACGAACACGGCTTCCGCGAACTCGCTCCCGGACGCGTCGAAATCGAAGACCGCGTCACTTACGTCGTTCCGTTCGGCCCGCTGGGCAAGATCCTCCACAAACTCGTGATCCAGCGACGTCTCGCCGAGATCTTCGAGTTCCGGAAAGGCGTCATCACCGCGTTGTTCCCGCCCGAGAAGATCTCGGTTCCGGAAGCAGCGGTCCAGTAGCCGGAGTGGCAATTGCGGACATCGGCTCGATGCAACGCTCGGCGTAGCGCCGGCGAGTCGCACATCGAACTCGCACTTCGAATGCTTGAAGAAGCGCCGAGGACAACGCAGTCACGACACTCCGCGCAGCGGAGCAACGAACGGCACAGCAGTGCGATGCCGCAACGCATAGCCGACACGACTGTTAGTTACTCCGCGCGTCTCCAGACAACGCTGTCCGTCCGGCAGTGACTGCACACAGGTGCAAGGCTCGCAGTCGCTACCGTTCGCGACGGCTGCGATCAAGCGCGGCGCGCGACTTTGTTGGCGAGGATCGAGACGAGGATGCCGAGGGCTACGTAGCCGAGGACCACTTCGGTGACGACGACGAGTTGGCCGGCGAGGTTGAGGGGAGTGATGTCGCCGAAGCCGAGTGTCGTGAACGTGACGATCGAGTAGTAGAACGGGGCGAACCACGTGTCCTCGGTGCCCTTCACGGAGATGAGGGGGATTGTCTTCTGCGCGTAGAGGAGACCGAAGAGCAGCGCTAGCAGACCCGAGATGCAGATCACGCGTGTGATGCAGCGGCCGCAATCGCTCGTGAGCTTCCAGAGTGTGTAGAGCTTCGGGTTGACCAGGGCGAAGTGTTCGAGCCAGTCCTGGTCCTCGACATCGCGCTTGAAGAACGGGTTGCCGAAACACGTGCTCGCGTGGACGCCGGCGCAGCGCATCGTGTGGATCTCGTAGCGGATTTCGCCGACATACGTGTCGCGCAACCTGGCTGCGCGAAGGTCTGTGCCGGTGATGTCGGCGCGATAGAGATTCGCGTGGTCGAGATCCGCGTGGTGCAGGTTCGCGCCGATGAGCTTCGCTCCGGAAAGGTTCGCGCCCTTGAGCTTCGCGTGTTCGAGGTTCGCGTGCGACAAGTCGGCCGAGCGTAGGTCCGCGTTCTCGAGGTCGGCCCACCGCAGGTCGGCGCCGACGAAGGCGACGCCGTGGAGCTCCGATCCGACGAGCTTGGCTCGAAAGAGCTCGGCCTTGGAGAAGTCCGATCCCATGAACGAGCTGTCGCTCAGGTCCGCGTCGGTCAGTTCGGCTCCGGACAAGTTGGCGCCGACGAGCATCGCGTCGCGCAGCTGCAATCGCCGCAGATCCGCGTGCTCGAGATCGAGCGTGGTCGATGGGTTCTCCATCTGCCACTGCATCAAGGCCGGCAGGCCCGAGCGCAGGACTTCGACGTGTTCCGGATACGGCATGGAAGAGACGTCGCGCGATCCACGACGACTTGGGCACTACTTTGTTCGGCTCGATCGAGTCCGAAATTGAAACCCGGTCCGCTCGCGCACGGCGAATGCACCATCTGTCCGGATCCTGGACTGCGAGTCTCGCCGCTGGACTCACCGTCGCGCGGGCGATTCCGCGTGATCGCCGTGGTCAACGCGCTGCAAGCGCAAGCGGACCTCGGCACGCCACTTGCGCGCTGCGGACGTTCTTCGAGAACCGCGACCCGGACAGCGATCATCATGTACCGCAGAGCCCTCCTGACCGTCTTCCTCACGACGCTGACAGTCGTTGTCGCGCTCGCACCCTCTGTCCCTTCACAGCAGCTCTACGAAGTCGTCGAGATCAGCGACCTGAGTGGTTCGAAGGCGCAGCTCATCAACGAACTCGGCGACATCGTCGGCACCGATGGAGAACTGTTCGTCTACGACCCTCGGACGAGTACGAAGTTGCGCATCGGCACGCCGTCGTGGAGCAACAGCTTCCGCGCGGGTGCCATCAACGACCGAGGTCAGATCGTCGGCGAAGCCGGGCAAGAGTTCGCGTTGTGGAATCGCGACGGGTCGTGGACGCAGCTCGGCCGCGTCTACACGCAACTACCGCCTGCAGGGCAGGCAGCCGGGATCAACAACCTCGGTCGCGTCGTTGGCTTGATGGTCGGCCCCACGAGTGGCGAAGCGTTCTCGTGGACAGCACAGGGCGGCATCGTGAGCCTTACGCCGGGGATCGATGGTCGCCTCGGCGGCATCACCGACGGTGGGCAAGGCTTCGGGCGCAGGAACAACGCGTGGCAGTACTTCGACGGCGCGTGGTACGCGTTGACGTTCGAGCCGCTCGCGATCGGTGCGAAGGGACTCGTCGCGGGTCGCAGCCTCGCCAATGACGCGCTGATCCTGTACCGCCACGGCGTCAACACTCGTTCGCTCCGCACGCCGAACGCACCCAACACGGGCTATTTCCCATATGGAGTCAACGAGACCGGCACGATCGTCGGCATGTGGAACTACCGCTTGAACAGCTCCTTTCGCCAAGGCGCGTTCCTCTGCAATCCGAGCCGCGGTTATCTGGATGGCGCGGCACTCGACACTCTCGTGACGCCCGGTTGGCACGTCGAAGGTTTGTTCGACATCAACGAGAAGGGGCAGATCGTCGGCGTCGGTTACTCCAACGCGAACACGTTGCGCCGTGCGATTCGTTTGGATCCGATTGGCCACGTACAGGCCGAGGCCTCGCTCTACGGACATGGTTGTTACCGTAGTTTCGCGTCGTTCGCCGAGACATTCACGAGCTTCGACTTGCAGAACAAGACTCTGCGTATGACGCCAGCTGCCGGTGGATACGACATCAGTGCCGGTAGCAACACGTGGCACACGCCGACTTCGAACAACCTCGCACTCACGATCCGTTCGATCACCGGACCCTTGAGTCTGCCGTTCACGTTCCGATTCCCTGGTGGATCGACGAGCGTCGTGCGCTTGTGTTCGCAGGGCTACCTATGGCTCGACGGCACGACGGCGACCATCGATCGCAACCCGGATGCCGCCAAGCTCGTTGCCGGTGCCGCGCGGCTGTGTCCGTTCTGGTTCGACTTCTACTGGGGTTATCCACAGGACGGCACCTTCCACTTCGATGTCGACGCTCCGAATGGCGCTGCCTACTTCACGTGGAACAACGTGCTCGCGGAGAACACCCGCGTCGACGTGCAGTGTGCGCTCTTCGCGACGGGCGTCGTCGAGTTCCGCTACAAGCGCGCATTCACATCGATGGCCAGTTGGCATCGTGTCGTCGTTGGCTTCAGGCCCGGTGGAGGGGAGTTGTTGCCGCCACCCGTCGACATCTCGCGGGACCTTCCGTTCCAGACACGTCCCACACAGCTCGGCCTGACGTGTACGCCCACGGTGCCGCCGATCGTCGGCGCGCAATACGAGGTCTCGGTCGGTGGACTTCCGAGGGTTCCGAGTGCCGGGCTCATGTGGCTCGGAGCGAACGCGTTTCGATCCGGCATCGACCTCGCCGCGATCGGGGCCGCGGGTTGTGGACTCTTCGCGTCCCCCGATGCATTCGTCACCTGGCAATCGAATCAGCGCCCGGCGCTCTGGTCGATCGCATTGCCGGCGTCGCAGTCTTTGGTCGGTGCCCGCGTCTACCAACAAGCCGCTGCGTTCGCTCCGGCTGCGAACGTAGCCGGGTTGATCACGTCCAACGCGATCGAGCTGCGCCTCGGGAACTGAGAATCCCGAAGATCTCTCGATTCGCGCGACGGTAGCGCCGTCCACGGAAGCTGCGCCTTGGGGTTTCCGGGGGGACGTGTCGCGAGGCGCCCGAAGGCCGCCGCAAGCGCCGTC